>JAVBUG010000372.1:0-5343 GCA_031555515.1 Microbacterium sp.
GGTTCCCTCCGCCGAGCCGCCGGTCCGCGGCCCGTGGTCCTCGCGCACCGCGGGAACAGAGGCCCCGGCCCCCGCCGCCGCGCTCATCGACTCGACCGCCGTGCCGTCGGTCGTCGACGCCGAGACCCTTCTTCCTCTCGACTCGGCCCTCGCCCCTCCCGCCGCCGACACCGTCGTGCCGCTGCCCCCTGCCCCCGCAGGACCGCCGGCCGTGTCCGGCGATGAGGAGTTCGCCTCGACCACGGGCTACGACCACCTCTGGGGCGCCACCGTGATCCGCTCCGTCGAGGATGCCGCCGTCCGCCCCGAGGGCGAGGAAGAAGACGGCGCTCCCGGTCCCGAAGCGCCCGCGCCCGCCGGCGACCACGACGGCGCGACGATCTCGCTGGCCCAGGCCCGCGCACTGCGCGAGGCGGCGGGTGGCGCCGGGGGCGCAGCATCCATTCCTCCTATCGATTCGACCCCCGCACCGCTCGCGCTGCCGCGGCCGCCGGCTCCCGGGCGCATCCGCGTGTCGACGGGGCAGGTGCTGCCGCTCGACCGCACGGTCGTGATCGGCCGGCGCCCGCGCTCGACGCGCGTGAGCGGCACAGACCTGCCGCACCTCGTGGCCGTCGACAGTCCCCAGCAGGACATCTCGCGCAGCCACGTCGAGCTGCGGGTCGAGGGCGAGAGCATCGTCGCGACCGATCTGCGCACCACGAACGGCACGACGCTGCTGCGCCAGGGCGCGGAGCCGGTGCGGCTGCACCCGGGTGAGGGGACTGTCGTGATCCCCGGCGACGTGCTGGACCTCGGCGACGGCATCACTGTCGCGATCGAGGGATTGTCGTGAGCGCCAAGCGCGCGCCCATGGCGCCGCCGGATCTTCCCGGGTTCACCTACGTCGACCTGCTCGGATCCGGCGGCGTCGCCGACGTCTTCCTGTACGAGCAGCAGCTGCCGAAGCGACGCGTCGCGGTCAAGGTGCTGCTGACGGATCGCATGTCGAGCGGCTCCGTCGAGGAGTTCACCGCCGAGGCGAACGTCATGGCGATGCTGTCGACGCATCCGGCCATCGTCACCATCTATCAAGCCGGCGTCGCCAAGGACGGCCGCCCCTACCTCGTGATGGAGTACTGCCCGCGGCCGAACCTGCAGGTGCGGTATCGCCGCGAGCCCTTCTCGATCGCCGAGTCGCTGCGCGTCGGCGTGCAGGTCGCCGCTGCGGTGGAGACGGCGCACCGTGCGGACGTGCTGCACCGCGACATCAAGCCGGCGAACATCCTCGTCACCGAGTACAACCGGCCGGCGCTCACCGACTTCGGCATCGCGTCGACCACGAACGCGGCCGCCGAGTCGGCGGGTCTGTCGATCCCGTGGTCGCCGCCGGAGTCGTTCGCCGATGTGCCGCGCAGCGACCCGCGCTCTGACGTGTACGCACTGGGCGCGACCGTCTACACGCTCCTCGCCGGCCGCTCGCCGTTCGAACTGCCCGGCCAGCGCAACGGCGCGGCTGAGCTCATCCACCGCATCGAGACGCTGCCGCTGCCCGCCCTCGGCCGCGCCGACGTGCCGGCGTCGCTGCAGCGCGTGCTCGAGCGCGCGATGGCGAAGGCGCCCGGTGACCGGTACGAGAGCGCCCTGGCCTTCGCCCGTGCGCTGCAGACCGTGCAGATCGAGCTGTCGCACTCGGTCACCCCGATCGACATCCTCGACGACCACGTTCCGGAAGACATCGAGGAGGACGAGGACGACGGCCTCACCCGCGTCCGCGGCGTCGTCAGCATCAATCCCGAGACGACGCCCGCGGCGGGCATGACTCGTCCGTCGGCGGCGACCGCACCGACCGCCGGTGCGTACGCGCCGCGGTTCGAGCTGACGCCCGCCGAGACCCAGACCGTGGCCCGGCAGGCGCCCGCGACCCCGCCGTCGGCGTACGAGCAGACCCTCCGGCGCGACCAGGTCGGACTGCCCGTGTCGCTGGACGAGACGATCGTGCGCGCTCCGGCCTTCGAGCAGGTCACGCCCGAGCCGGAAATGGATGCCGCGCCCCCGCGTCGCCGCCGCACAGGACTGTGGATCGGCCTCGGCGCCGCGGCGCTCGTGATCGTCGCCGTCATCGTCGGGGTGTCCGTGCCCGGCCTCTTGTCGGGCACCGCGCAGGACGAGCCGAAGCCGACGGAGTCGTCGAAGCCGCAAGACCCGATCTCGGCGGTCATCCCGGCCGTCACGGAGGTCGTGGGAACGCCGGTCGAAGGCGGCGTGAAGTTCACGTGGACGAACCCCGACCCGCAGGACGGCGACCATTATCTCGTCACGCCCGTGTCGGTGAGCGACAGCGATCCCGTCCCCGAGCCCGTCGACGCCGCCGAGATCGTCGTGCCGGCCGCCGTCTCGGGACCGACCTGTGTCGACGTGGAGCTGGTCCGCGCGAACGGGCAGTTCCAGAACGAGCCCACGCGGGGGTGCACGCCGTGACAGCCGCGGAGGTCGACGAACTCAGGGTCGAGTTCGCGGGCGAGGAGTTCTCGGTCGCGCCCGGCGCCGTGTTCACGGTGGGCCGCGAGGGCGACCTCGCGATCGACGACAACCTGTTCCTGCACCGCAACTTCCTCACGATCCAGAACGTCGAGGGCCTCTGGCTGCTCTCCAACGTGGGTTCGCGCCTGTCGGCGACGGTCACCGACTCGGGCGGGCGGGTGCAGGCCTGGCTCGCACCCGGTGCCCGGCTGCCGCTCGTCTTCGCCGCGACGTCCGTCATCTTCAGTGCCGGCCCCACGACATACGAGCTCACGATCCACGCGGCCGAGCCGACCTTCCGCGACACGCAGCCGCCGGCCGACGACGACGGCCTGTCGACGATCGGCGAGGTGCCGCTGACCCACAGCCAGCGCGTCATGATCCTCGCGCTCGCCGAGCCCGTGCTGCGGCGCGAGGGCACCGGCATGAGCGAGCTGCCGACGTCGGCGCAGGCCGCCGAGCGACTCGGCTGGACGCTCACCCGCTTCAACCGCAAGCTCGACAACGTCTGCGACAAGCTCGACCGCGTCGGCGTGCCCGGCATGCGCGGTGGCGTGCGCTCGTACGCCACCAACCGCCGCGTGCGGCTCGTCGAGCACGCGATCGCGGCACGCCTCGTCACACGCGACGACCTTCCGCTGCTGGATGCCGAGCACGCGAGTTCGCTCAGCGGTGAGAACGACCAAGGAGAGGACGACGCGTGAAGCTCAAGTTCACGCTTCACCGGCCCGGGACGCCGGTGGATCTCGAGGTCACGGCCGACGGCACGTCGACCGTGGGCGACCTGGCGCGCACGCTCGTGCTCGCCGACCCCACAGCCGAGGTCGCGGACCCCGGCGCCGTCACCCTCGCCGCGGCCGAGTCCGCAGGACCCCGCATCGTCGACCCCGAGCGGGCGGTGGCGGAGTCCGGCATCCGCTCCGGTCAGACCGTGCAGATCGTCGCGGCGCCCGCGTACGTCGGCGACGACGCGCCCGCCGCCGTGCTGCGCATCCTCAACGGCCCGCGTGCCGGCAGCGAACTGCCGCTGCGCGCCGGCTCGAACGTCGTGGGCCGCGACCGCGGCGCCGACATCACGATCGACGACGCCCTGGTGTCCAAGCGCCACGCGCGCATCAACGTCGACGCCGGCATCGAGATCATCGACCTCGGCTCGGCGAACGGCCTCGTGATGGGCGGCGAGCAGATCGCCCGCACCACGCTCTCGCCCGACGACGTCGTGCTGCTGGGCTCGACCGAGGTGTCGGTGGTGCCGCTCACGCGCCCCGGCACCGTGCACGCGGCGACCTCGACGGTCGAGATCGTGCGCTCGCCGCGGGTCGTGCCCCGTTACGAGAAGCCCGACTTCCAGGCTCCGAAGCCGCCGCGCCCCCTCGCCGCACAGCGGCTCCCGATCGTCGCGCTCATCGCGCCGCTGTTCATGGGTGCGATCCTGTACGTCTTCACACAGTCGCTGCTCGCGGTGGTCTTCATCGCGCTGAGCCCGCTGATCATGATCGCGGCGTGGGTCGACAACAAGCTCGCCGCGAAGGCCGAGCACAAGAAGGCCGTGGCCCGCTTCGACGCCGGCATGGAGCAGTTCGACGCGCTCATGCAGCGCGAGCAGGTCGAGGAGCGCACGGTGCGCGCGGCCGAGGTGCCGGCGCTCGCCGACGCGCTCGCGGCGCTGTCGTCGTGGGGCGACCTCACCTGGACGCACCGCCCCGAGCACCCGTCGTTCCTCACCGCGCGCCTCGGCACCGGCACGCTGCCCTCGCGTGCTGTCGTCGAGCTCGGCTCGATCGAAGACACCGAGCCGGAGTTCACCGAGCGCCTGCTCGAGGTGCGCGAGCGCTTCGCGACCATCGACGATGTGCCCGTCGTCGCCGACCTCCGCGAGGCCGGCAACGTCGGCATCGCCGGCTCCCGCGGACAGGCGGATGCCGCCGCCCGCGCCTTCGCGATGCAGCTGGTGGCGACGCACTCGCCCGCCGAGCTCATCGTCACGGCGTTCACCTCGCCCGCGACGCGTCCGGCGTGGTCGTGGCTGGAGTGGCTGCCTCACACGAGCTCGCCCCACACTCCCCTCGACGGCGCTCACCTCGCCGCGAACCCCGGGACCGCAGCATCCCTGCTGTCTCGTCTCGAAGGTCTCGTCGACGAGCGTGTCGGCGACAAGGACGTGCACAAGCCGCGCGGCCCGATCGAGTCGGGCAAGCCCGCCGACGCCGCGCCGTCGCGCGTGCCGGCGGTGCTCGTGATCGTCGAGGACGACGCCACCGTCGACCGCGCACGCCTCACGCGCCTCGCCGAGCGCGGGCCCGATGTCGCGGTGCACCTGCTCTGGGTCGCGCCGACGTCGCTGGCGCTGCCGGCCGCGTGCCGCACGTTCCTGGTCGTCGAAGGCGCCGCCGAGGGCACGGCTGCCGGCATCGTCCGCCGCGGCCTCGCCAGCACGCCTGTGCGCGTCGAGCTGCTCGACGACGGCTCGGCGACCGCGTGGGCGCGCGTCCTGTCGCCGACGGTCGACGCCGGAAGCCCGGTCGACGACGAGTCGGACCTGCCCCGCTCGGTGTCGTTCATCGACCTCGCCGCCGCCGACATCGGCGGCGATGCCGCGGTGATCGTCGACCGCTGGCGCGAGAGCGACTCCATCACGCCGCGCGACGGCCGTCCGCCGCAGCGCCGCAAGAAGGAGGGCAACCTCCGGGCGCTCGTCGGCCACGGCGGCGCCGGAGCCTTCCACCTCGACCTGCGCACGCAGGGTCCGCACGCGCTCGTCGGCGGTACGACCGGCGCCGGCAAGTCCGAGTTCCTGCAGTCGTGGGTGCTCGGCATGGCGGCCGCGCACAGCCCCGACCG
>JAVBUG010000070.1:0-25154 GCA_031555515.1 Microbacterium sp.
GGCGCGTTTCGACTCGCAAGCTCGCTCAACGACCGGGAGAGGCGCCAGTCCCAAGGCTCGCTCAACGACCGGAGGTCTCGGCGCGGCGCTTCTCGATCTCGGCATCGAGCACGTCGCCAGGAGTCGCAGCGTCCTCCAGCAGCACCGCCTCCACCGCCTCCGCGCCCTCCTCCGACGCCCGGGCCTTCGGCTTGCGCATCTGCTTCACGAACCCCATGATCTGCGCCACGTCCCGCCGGTAGGCCGGAATCAGCAGCAGCGGCCCGATCACCACCACCCCCGCCAGACCGCCCACCAGGATCTCGAGGATCGGAATCAGCTCGACAGCCCGCGTCGCCGCGAACGCCGCCCCGAACGCCAACAGTGCGAACACCAGCGGCCGCAGCACCGGGAACACGATGTCGCTGCCGCGCACGAACGTGCCCCGGATCGCGAACGCGAACCCTGGAATGAGCAACAACGCCGACAGGATGCCGTAGGTCAGCGCGAGTCCGTAGATCCCGCCCCACCAGATCCCGACGAAGAAACCCACGACCACGAGCGGCCGGGCGACGAGGTCGTAGAGCAGTTGCTGGTGCGAGCGGCCCATCGTGATGAAGAGCCAGCCGCGCACCTTGCCGATGCCCTGCGCGATGCCGGCGATCGCGAGGATGCTGAACAGCACGGCCGCCTGCTCCCACCCCGGTCCGAGGAGGATCGCGAACAGCGGCTCGGAGATCGTCGCGAGGATCGCGTACGTCGGCAGCGTGAGGTACCCGATCACCAGCAGCGCGCCCCGGATGTACCGGCGGTAGCGGTCGCCGTCGTCCTGCAGCTTGCTGAGCACGGGCAGCGCGACGCGCCCGATGGGTCCGTTCAGCTGCTGCAGCGGCATGAGGAACAGCGCGTACGCGCGCGAGTACTGGCCGAGCACGGCGGGGCCGAGCTGCTGGCCGATGATGACGGTATCGGCGTTGCGCTCGACGTAGTTGAGCAGCTCGGCGCCGAAGATGCTCCCGCCGCGCGACACAAGGGGCAGCACGTCGCGGTGGATCCGCGGCCAGCCCGGCTTGGGGCGAAGCGCACCCCACAGCATCACGAGCCGCACGACCAGTCCCGTGCCGACCATCAGGATCAGCGCCCAGTACCCCCACCCGAGCAGGCCGCCGGCGATCGCCGCCGCGACCCCGCCCACCATCGACACCACATCGATGCGGGCGAGCAGCGCGAACTTCAGCTCCCGCGTCGCGCGTGCCTGCAGCGGCATGGTGAGCCCGTTGACGATCAGGCTCGGCGCGATCACCAGCGTGATCAGCACGAGCTGCGGCTCGTCGTACAGCGAAGCGATCAGCGGCGCGCACGCTGCCAAGATCCCCCCGAGCAGAACGCCGAGCCCCAACGCGAGCCAGAACAGCGACCGCCACGCCCGCTCCGAGATCTCGCGCGCCTGGATGATCGCGCCCGTGAGCCCGAAGTCACGGACCAGGTCGATGATCCCCGAGATCGCCGTGACCATCGCGACGAGACCGAAGTCCTCGGGGCTGAGCAGTCGCCCCAGCAGCATGATCGCGGCCATCTGGATGAGGGTCTTGCCCCACATCCCACCCATCGTCACGACGATGCCGCGCGACGCGCGGTGGGCGAGGTTCGAATCCAAGGCGTTCACGGCATCACGACCAGATCAGCGCGAGGTAGGCGTCGGTGGGCTCCGGCGTCAGCTCGTCGAACTTCGCCGCCCCCCACTGCTCGAGCGACGGGTCGGCGGTGAAGGCGCCGTCGTTCGCGGAGCGCACCGTCGACGACGCGAGCGTGTTGCGCACAGTGCCCCACGTGGAGCGGTAGATCGACCCGAAGATGTACGAGTCGTAGGCGTGCAGCTGCCCCGCCTCGCCGCCGCCGTTGATCGCCTGGTTGATCGTCGGCGGCTCGGTGCCCTCGGGCTGCGGGTACCGCACACGCACCGCGGTCGCCTGCGAGGTGATGACGCTGTGATCGATCATGACGAAGGGGGTGCCGGCACGGGAATCGGATGCTGCAGACCCGCCGATCTGCAGACCGCAATTGCGCGAGCCGAATAGCGTGGAATCGCGCACCGTGAGGCCGCGGTACCAGCCGCTGCCGTACATCTGGAGCGTGTCGAGGTGATCGGTGGCTCCGACTGGACGGAAGACGGGCGCGACGTAGCAGCCCTCGAACACGCTCTTGTCGAGCGTGCAGCCCTCGCCGGCGGCGTACCCGAGCGGGTCGGCGGTCCCCGACCTCGCGTCGAGCACCACGATCTCGTACGCGCCGCAGCCCTCGGTCACGGTGTTGTACGAGGAGGCCATGGAGAAGCCCGCCGTGAAGCGCGACTGCGCCCAGGCGCTGCGCGCGCCGTTGGTCAGCAGCATCCGTTCGCCGTTGATCCTCGCGAAGGTGACGCCCCGCACATCGCGCAGCCGCGCCGCCGCCGAGATCGTGACGCTGCCCCAGCCGTCGAGCGGCGAGACGAGCACGTTCTGGCCCCAGTTCGGGTCGCCGAGGTCGCGCAGCATCGGCGTGGAGCTGGTCGACGACCCGCTGCCCGGCAGCGTCCCCGGCCGCACCCGAATGTGAACCCCCGCCGCCGCCTGCTCCGCCGTGACCGCACGGATCGCCGCCCCTATCGCTGCCCACGTGCAGTCGACGTCGACCGTATACGGCGCCACCGCCCCGATCCACGGCGTGTGCGCGGGCCAGTGCGTGCCGTTGGGGCCGAACGATCGCACGACCGCGGGCCGCGTCTGCGCGTATCCGTCGATCACCGCGGTCGCAACGCCGAGCGCTTGGCCCGATTCGAACACCGTCGCCGTCGCGACGCTGCCGTTCGGCGGCGGCTGCACGTCGGCGAGCACGCGGATGGTCGCCGTCGCCCCCGGTGCCAGCACCCCGATGGCGGTGGCCGTGCCGGTCTCGCTGATGTCGATCGTCCAATCGTCGAGCGCCTCGGCGGAGAGGAACGAGGTCGACCCGGTCGCCGTCACCACCAGCATCACCTGCGTCGCGATGCTCGTGGGGGTGGGGTTCTTCACCTCGAACGTGAGCACCTGCGGCCCGATCGCCGCCACTGGCGCCGCCGCGAGCGTCACCGGCACCGGCTCGGCCGGCTCCTCACTCGCCGCCGCGAGCGGAGCCTGCGTCGCCACCAGGATCACCGGCGTCGCCCAGGCCCCAGCCTTGAGCACCGTTCGGCGGTTCAGCTCCATCGGTCGTGACCCCTCACTTCCAGATCGACTTCAGGTACGCGTCGGTGGGCGTCGGCGTCAGCGCGTCGAACTGCGAGGCCCCCCACGAGTCCATCGCGCTGTCGTACGTCCACTTGCCCGAGGCGACCGGGTTGCGGGTCAGCGCCTGCCCGTACGACACCTTCGTGTTCGTGACGCCGCCCCACTTGCTGCGGTACATCGAGCCGAAGATGTACGAGTCGTTGGCATAGAGCTGGAAGTCCTCGCCGATCCCGTTGATGGCCTGCGCGAGCGAGGGCGTGTCGGCCCCCGACGGCGTCGGGTACCGCACGCGAAGCGCGGTGGCCTGCGACGTGAGGATGCTGTGATCCACCGTGAGGAACCGCGTCCCCTTGTTCGGGTCGTCCGCGCGCATGCCGCCGATCTGCAGCGCGCAGTTGAGGGATCCGAAGAACGTCGTGTCGCGCACGGTGAGCCCCCGGTACCAGCCCGACCCGTACATCTGCAGGGTGTCGACGTGATCGGTGGCGCCGGACGGACGGAAGACGGGGGCCGAGTAGCATCCGTCCCACACACTGTCGTTCAGCACGCAGTCTGCCCCCGCCGCGTAGCCCAGAGGGTCGGAGATGTCGGACTTCACGTTGCTCATCACGATCTCGTAGGCGCCGACCTCGCGCGTGGTCGCGCCGTACGACGAGGCCATGCTGAGGCCGTCCGACATGACGGACTGCGCCCACGCGCTGCGCGTGCAGTTGGTGAGCAGCACGTCGACGCCGTTGATGCGGGCGAAGGTCACGCCGTACACCTCGCGCAGGCGGGCGGGCTCGGTGATCACGACCGAGCCCCAGCCGTCGCGCGGCGACACGAGCACGTTCTTCGCCCACTTGTCGCTGCCGAGGCCCTGCAGCACGGCCTTCGATCCCGACGAGGCGCCGAGGCCGGGCAGGGTGCCGGGCCGCACCTTGATGTGCACGCCGGCGGCCGCCTGCGACGCGGTCACCGCGAGCAGCGCCGTGCGGATCGCCGCCCACGTGCAGGCGACCTCGACCGTCGCGACGGCGTCTTTGATCCAGGGCGTGTGCGCCGGCCAGTGGGTGCCGTTGGGTCCGAACGAGCGCACCACGGCGGGCCGGGCGGTGCCGACGATGGCCGCGGGCGCGCCGGTCGGTGCCGCCGCGGTCGCCGAGGCGGAAGCGGAGGGGGCGGATGCTGTGGCAGAAGGCCCGCCCGAAGTCTGGGCCGGTGCGCACATGGCGGTGGCGGCGGCCGGTGCGGCGACGGCGAGCAGACGTACGAACGACCGGCGGTTGATGGGGCTATTGGTCATGGTGTGGGCCTTCCGTCGGTGGTGGACAGCGTTCCGGTGGATGGCGCGACGGTTCCCGTACGGCGGGCGGGCCACGCGAACAGCAGGTCGAGGGCGGGCAGCACGCGCAGCAGGTGCACCATGACGACGCCTGCGCCGAGCCCGAAGGCGAAGCCGACGGCGAGGGCGATCCAGGCGTTGCCGGTGAGGGCGCCGAGGGCGACGCCGGCGCTCGCCGGCCACCAGTGCACGATGTAGTAGACGAGCGAGTCTCGTCCGACCGCGCGGAGGGGACGCAGCATCCGTGCCGCTCCGAACCGGCGTGCGAGCACGATGGCGATGCCGATGCCGCCGGCGGCGAACGGCGCCGACAGGGCGGTGTAACGCAGGCCGATGCCCACGGCCGCCGCGGCCACGGTGGCGACGGCGAGCGCCCCGCACGCCCAGATCACCCAACGGCGCGCGAGCGTGCGCTCGAGGGCGCCGACGTGCTGCGAGAACCACACGCCGATCATGAAGAACACGAGCAGCAGGAAGAACCGCCGCACGCCGAAGTCGGGCACGAGTGCGGCGGCGACGAGCGCGCCGCCGGCGATCCAGAGCGGCGGCACGCGCGGGGTGACAAGCGCGACCATATAGAAGAGGAACAGGCCGTACAGGAACCACAGGTGCTCGACCGGGTCGTAGAGCGGCAGCAGCAGGTCCCACGGGGTGACGACATGCGCGGTGACACCGCCGACGATGCCTTCACGGATGCCGAACCCGTACAGCAGCGCGAGCGCGATGATCGACCACACGACGTAGGGCCAGAGCACGCGCCGCACCTTGCCGGTGACGTACGCGCGCGGGCCGCGGCGGAGTGAACCCGCGACCAGCAGCCCCGACAGGAACACCATGAGCGGCATGCGCACGGGGGAGAAGATCGTGTTGATCACCCACGCGACCTCGGGTGCGCCGACCGGAGACGAGCTGGCGAAGAGGATGGCGTGGTTGAACACCACGAGGATGATCGACGTCCCGCGGAGGACGTCCATCCACTCGATGCGCGACTTCTCGACCGCTGCCATCAGGTGCCCCGAGCTCCGGCCCGCTCTCAGGTCCTCCGGCGCCGGCTGAGCACGATTCCGACGACGATGGCTGCCGCGGCGGCGATGGTCGCGGCGACGGTCCACCCGACGGCTGCGCCGGTGGCGGCAAGGGCGCCGTCGGCAGCGGCTGACGTGGGGGTCGCCGCTGCCGACGGCACAGGCGCCGCCGAGGCCGTCGGCGCTGTTGCCGTCGGTGAGGGAGCCGGCGTCGCCGTCTGGGTGGGTGTGGGAGTCGGGGTGGTCGTCGGTGTCGGGGTCGGCGTGGGCGTGGGCGTCGGTGTGATTGCGCAGCCGATGACGGTGACGAGCGGGCTCGGGTAGGTGACGAGGCCCGTGGTCCACGAGGCCTCAGCGTCGTCGCGAGAGGCGTAGCCCCACGCGATCGCCGACGCGTCGTCGAGGTCGTCGCAGGTGTAGCCGGTGACGGTCGCGCCGTAGTTGCGCACCTCGCCCGCCTCGTAGCGGCTCGGCCCCCACGAGTACACCTCGCCGCCGGGGGCGGTGACCTGCGCGGAGCCCCACGCGGGAACCGACGACAGGTTGCGTGTGTACACCGAGATATCGACCTCGCCGGGCGTCGTGAAGTCGAGCACCACGCTCGCCTCACCGACGATCCCGTTGCTCTCAGCGGATGCCGCAACGGCGGCCAGTGTTCCTCCGCCGAGCCCGAGGGTGATCGCCGCGGCCAGGATTGTGACTCGTCTGCCTCTGTACATGTGCTCCCCAAGCCCAAAGAGAACGCCCGGGGCCGTTTCCCTTCCGGCTCCGGGCGGCAGTGCCCCATCTGGGTGCCACGCTACGGCGATCCGGCTCGCGGGGGGTTACTTCCGCGTTTCGTCTCGGTTAAGCCCGGTGTTCAGGAGTTCGGGTTCGCCGGGGTGTCGCCGTAGTAGTGGCGGACGGATTCGCGGGAGTCGATGACAAGGAGCGCGTAGAGCGTGACGGCGGCCGTGGCGACCAAGGCGGCGAGGGCGATGGCGACGGTGGTGAGGACTCGGATCACGGTGGGGGCGAGGCTCCGGGAAGGACTGGCGAGGTGGGGTGCGGGTCAAGTGGGGGTTCACGTCAAGCTTAGGCGCGCGGCGAGCAGTTCCGTGGGCCGGCGTGGCGTTGCGCCGTCCAATCCAATTCGGAGGGGCCGCAGGTTCGGGACATTCGCAGGTTGTGGCCCAACTCGCGCGCGCGCCGCCGACTGCGGCGATTGTTAGGGTCGGGTAGTCAGCGGAGACGACTCACCGCTTCATCGAGTTACGTTGCCGTAATGATGCCCTGGTAGGTTCGGGCGACGTGGCGAAGCTGAAAAACTACGAGATCGAGTCTCTGCGGGGACTCGCCATCATTCTCATGGTCGCCGGTCACGTTATCGGGTCGGGACCGGATCGTGGCATGCAAGCGCCGGTGGGTTCACTTTGGCACTTCTATTTCGTAGCGCTCGAAGACATCCGGATGCCACTCTTCACGGTCCTCTCGGGCTTCGTATACGCCTACCGGCCGCTTCCTGCAATGGATCGGTACGGGCGAATGGTGAAGGGAAAAGCGCGCCGACTGATTGTCCCATTGCTCACTGTGGGTACCCTATTGTTCCTGACGCAGGCGCTGCTTCCGGGCACGAACAGCAAGCCACCGCTCGGCGATTTCTGGCGGACGTACATTTGGGGTATTGAGCACCTGTGGTTCGTGCAGGCCATCTTCCTTATCTTCTTGGTCGTCGGTGTGCTCGACGGAGTCGGCGTGCTCGGATCACGCCGGAACTGGTGGGTCATCTTCGGGCTCGCGTCGCTCGCGTTCGTCTTCGTTGCAGCCCCGCCAGGATGGAACATCTTCAGCGTGAATGGAGCAATCCGATTGCTGCCATTCTTCCTGTTGGGATATGCGCTTCACCGCTTCCCACCCCGTCGCACCCTGGCTGCGCTGTTCGCCGCCCTGATTGTGTTCGTTGCAGCGTTCTCCATACGAATGTTTCAGTTAGGTGGTGTCCTTCCTGACGTTGTTGGGACGACCGATAAGGCTCTAGCGTTCGCTATCGGCCTCACTGCATGCACGTCGCTCATGCTTGGGCGTCGGTACATTTACCTCCGCCCGCTCGCTTGGCTTGGCCCATTCGCGTTCGGGATCTACCTACTCCATGTCTTCGGATCCGCGGGGATGCGGATGGCGCTTGGACGAATAGGCATTGAGAGTCCGATTATGGTTTTCGTCGCGTGTATGGTCGCTGCCATCGGATTGCCTATCCTCTTCGAGGTCACGCTCGGACGGATCCACTGGATCAGCTGGGCCTTCCTCGGGCAGAAGCCCTACGAGCCAGCGCCAATACCGCCCCGGCGCTACCTGGTGCTCCGTGGCGGTGGGGTGACCGCCCTGCCCGCGAGGAGCCGCGAGACATCGACGGCAGCGGAGCTCCCGTAGTAGCGAACTTAACTCGGGAGCCCTGTGGCCGGAACCTCCTCAGCGAGGCAAGCACTGTGCTCGGTCGTGAGCCCACATCGACTCCGCGCCCGCCCGGACCAGTCACGCTATGTCTCGCCTGAGGTGGGACTCCCGCAGCCAGCTCACCTCGACGCCAGGCGCCTCCGCTGGTCGACTGTAGGCGTCTCCACTGGCGGCCGCGGTCGCAATTGCCCGCACACTACGCCAAGCACGAACAACCAATAGGGCAGTGTCTCCGCGAGCATTCCCCACCCGGTCCAGGCGATAAAAATCACGCCGGGAAGGGTGAACAAATATGCACGCGCAAAATCGCCTGAGGTGTCTAGGCGTCCGAATCTCTTGATAGATGCGGCGAGAAGCCAGATGAGTGGCCAGAAGAAAAGGGCTGCGCCAAGGATGCCAAGTTCATCGATCGCGAACACGAATGTGTTGTGAACGGGCCAGCCATCGAGCGCCGTTCGATCGACCGTCGCCGCATACGGAATATAGGAATTCGGTCCGACGCCTGTCGGCCAGAAGTCACCAAAGATGCGCATGCCCACCGAGAGTAGATATGCGCGCGTGCTTCCATCCTCACCCGTTTCGAAGCGACCGATCCAGAGGTCGAGTGACAACAAGATCACGATGCCGATCGCCGCGGGCACCAGTAGTCTCTTTCCCAGGTTCTTCATCGTCGGGAGGAACGTGGCCCAGAGAACCAGGGTCAAGATGACAGCCAAGAAGTTTGCGCGGCTGGCTGACAGTAGGACGGTCGGAATCGTGGCAGCGATGGCCCAGAAGGCGAGCCTTCGAGTGCCTGAGTCAGCCGCTCGCGTCAGCGGGAGGAGGATCATCAAGCTTAGGGTGACGAACTTGCCCCATGTTGACGGGTGGCCAAATGACCCATTTGCACGGTCGCCCTCGTATAGCTCTGTCGCGCTGTCGGTGGGGAAGAGCTGGATTCCGACGGTCTGAAGGAGGACGATCGGTATCTGGACGAGCGCGGAGATCAGAAGCCACCGCGCAAGGGAACGCGAATCAGCGCTTAGAGGGTTAGCCCAACTCGATAGCGACGCACCCACAACGAACGCGAGAGTCGCGACACCGAGGTGAACTAGACCAGCCCAGGTGCGCAAGACCGTGCCGTCCCAGAAGAAGATCAGCATGAACGCTGCGTAGGCGAAGAAGGGCGCATAAGCCCAGCCGAACCCCCATCGAAATCTGCCGAGCACGGCCAACACAAGCGCTGACAGTATGACTGCGACTGTGTACGTGCGAATGGCGATGATGGGGGCCGTCATGCCAACGTGCCACACGTTCTCACCGAGCGCGGCAAGCGTTCGGGGCAGGAACGTCATGGAGAGAACAAGCAGGGCGATCACAAACTCGCGGGTGCTTGTCAGCACCCAGAAGGTGATCGCCGCGACGACGGCGAGCGCTGCGATCGCAATCGTCACGACTCCCGACCCCGTTCGTCGACATACGTACGGTCGAGGGCCTGTTCGACGTCGCGTGCGAAGCTTTCGTACCCGAGTTCACTCTCAACGATTGCTGATGCTCGTACCGCCGCGTTATCGAGTTCCTCGCTCGTCATCGTGAGTGCGTTGAGCACGAGGTCGCGCGCATCGTCAGACACATACGCAGCGATCTCGGCCGGGAGCCCCTCGATGGCGGTCGAGGTGGCAGCGATCGGCACTCCCCAGGATGTGAAGGTCAGAGTCTTGAGTTTGACGCCGGCCCCAGACCAGACGGGGACAAGAGCGCACCGCACGCCATCAAAAGCCTCCGCGAGATCCTCGACAAATCCCAGAAACTTGACCGACCGATACGTTGACAGCTTCTCAATCTGCGCCGCACTGGCACCGCCACCAACCACGCGTAGCGTGTACCCACGCGACACAAGTAGGTCGTCGGCCGCGTCCAACAGTCGTAGCAGCCCTGTCCAGTTTGGCTGATACGACAGCGTGCTCATCCAGACAAGGTCCCGCGAGCTTGAGTTCGTATTTGCGCGATGCGGCTCCAGCTTGATCATGGAGCGCACCACAGCCGACGCCTGCCGGCCGGTTTCCTGCTCGAGGCGATCGGCTTCGGGGCCAGACGTCACCCACACCTCGTCGATGTTCGCTAGGGTACGCATCTCGAATGCGCGACTCAACCGGAAGTTTGCGAGACGTTCGAAGTAGCGGAGGGTACCGCGTGCCTCGCGAGCCGAAGCCCTGGTCGACGCAGACAGCACGTTGGACTTGTCCCACAGGGAGCGAGCCGCGAGGTCGCCGCGAGCATACAGTCCACTTGGTTCGCCGATCCAGAGGGCGGCATCGTAGGTGTCTGAGGACAGTGACTTGATCCGCGCGTCGAGTTCCGCACTCCACTGGCGTCCCATCCAAGGGGGCGCCCCTGTCCGCAAGGCAAACATCAGCTTGTCAAGATTGCGCGAGCGATCTGGGCGGAACACCTCAACGAGATGGCCCTCCAGTCGGGAACGAAGCGCCACGACGTCTTCTGGCGTTGTCGAGTCGCGAAGTACCGCAAGCACGTGCAGCTTGCCCATCAAGGCAAGCGCATCGAGCAGCATCATTCGACGGAGTGCGTCACCGTGGTTCTCGGGCAGCGGAAAGAAGCTCACCACCGCAAGGATGCGCATGTCCGCCGAGGCTTCGGCGCTATCTGCGCAGCCAGGCTGCCTCATAGACCTTCTCCGTGTCGTCGAGGTACCGATCCACTGTGAACTCACGTTCGTAGGCCTGTCGGCTCGCCCGTCCATATGCTTCGAGTCGATCCGACGTCAGCAAGTGTTCGAGCGCGGTCGCGATTGTTGATGCGGAGTCCTCAGCTGCAACGAGTCGTCCATTGACGCCGTCCGCGATGATGTCACGGCAGCTTCCGACGTCAGTCGCGAAGAGGGGTTTCCCAAGCGATGCCGCCTCCAGCAATACGAGCGGCAGACCCTCCCACGCCGAAGTCAAGGCGACGACATCGGCGTCAGCAATGTACGACTCGACAGCTGAGCTCTCTCCAGGTAACGAGATGACGTGCCCGAGTTCGCGACGCAAGACCTCCTCACGCAACTCGTCAAGTAACTCCCCATCTCCAACCCACGTTGCGCGCAGCGGAACTCGCTGCGCGAGGAGTTCCATCGCGTCGAGCCACAAGTGCGGTCGTTTCTGGGTGGTCACGCGCGCAACTGTCGTCACGGAGTAGGTGTGCGACGAATCCTGAGCGGTAATGGCGTTGCCACGCCCGTGCGATGCATCCGGGACGCCATTCAGGATGGTCGTGATCCGCGAGGGCGCGCGACCGTACTCCTCGATAAGCATCTGCTCCACTTCGGATCCGCAAGCTACGAGCTTGTCGCCCCGGAATGATGTCATCCGTTTCGAAGTGGGACGGAACACATTGTGCACGTGTTCCACGACGACGCTTCGGGTGCCTCGGGTACCTGCGGTCGCTGCTAGAGCGACGCCCCTTTGGTGCGCGTGAACGATGTCCACTTTGTCTTGGCGAGCGAGTTTCCGAAGAGTCAGAATCCTCGTAAGAAGTCCGGAGCTATGGGCAAACCCAGGTGCAAGAGGGCGCCTGGCGACGCGCTCGTCGAGCTCATCCCAAAGACCGCCGCCCGCCTCCGCCGCGACGAAGACCGGGTAGCCACGACGCGCGAGCCCATTGGCCGTTCGAACTACCACCCGTTGTACGCCGCCCGAGAGCAGGTTGTCCGTGAGGAGCAGTACGCGTGGCCGGTGGTTCAACCGCGTGCCGTCACTCGCCACGACGACGCCTCCTTGATGACAGTCTCATCGACGTGGCCCGAACGCAGTACAAGCCCAACCTTGGCCTTCTCAACGACATCGCAAATTTGAAGCTGGTGGTCGTCAACATGCTCGCCGAACTGAGATTCGCGTGGAATTACGACCGGATAGATGCCCATTTCGAGCAATCCGAGGATTGTCCCGACTCCGGCATGGGTCACTACTACATTCGCGGCCCTGGCTGCTGTCGAGAAGTCCTCCGCCGAGAGAAGCTCGAAACTTCTGCCGGGGAGCTGCCGCCTGTCGGTAACGCCGAGCTGCCAGACCGTCTCCTCGGTCGCCACTCCGCCGTCGAGCACCATGTCCACGATCCGGTCAAAACGGTAGGGACGTATGGTGCCGAGGGTGACCAGCGGGGAACCTCCACTGGGGCGATCGGCGGCAACTCTGGAATAAGCGGCAAGCACGCTCGGATGAAGAGTCCACTTTTTGCCCGCCCACTTCGCGTGCTGGGTGTATGTCCTGGCAAGGCGAAAGGTCGAGGTTAGCCGGCCGGTCAACGAGGGGCCCTGAACTCGGGACACACTCTCCACGTAGTACGTGGGAATGCGGCGGGGTCGAGCCGGTACGAAGGCGCCGATGGCAATCGCGGCGCCCGTGCTGACGACCGCCTCGATCTCGAGCTCATCGAGGAGACGGCCGATTACGCGCGAAGCTTCAAAGGTGCCTCTTGCGTCTCGTGGAGCGACATAGGGTACGTAGGTAACGGAAGCGTCACGAAGCAGTGACTGACTCTGGGGACTTTCGAAGGTTACCCAGTGGGACCCTTCATCCGCGTTCATCTCGCGAGATAGTCGGTGCAACTGTGCGAGGTGGCCGCCCGTCGAGGCGACGAACAGCGTTCGGCGGCCAGCCAAGTCGATTCCATGCTGCTTCATGATGTGAAGCGCTCCTCTCTCACGCCGATTTCGGCGAACTGCGTACTGGCGAGGCGGACCACCTTCGGGAGATGCCTGGCCACGTGCGCTGCAGCGTCGCCAGTTCCAATGCGCTGGTCAAAGTGAGTAAGCACCGACTCGGCGAAATCCGTTTGTGGGTCGATAGTGAAGTCGTGTGTGTCGAACATCTGCATAAGCCCTTCGACCTTTCCTTGGGAGGCGAGGACAAGAGCCGGGGTCCCCTGGCTCAGGGCGAGAATTGCGCAATGCATGCGCCCGGTGAATACTCCGCTCACACGTGAACAGAGGGTCGCGACCTGATCCGGAGACAGAAGTTCGTCAATGAGAACTACGTGCTCCAATGTCGCCACATCAATGGTCTCGAGTACGGTTCGTGCCGCAGCGAGATCGTCATCGCCAGTCCGGATCACATGCGGGAGAACGATCACGCCAATTTGGCGGGCAACCAGCCCCTCGATGACGCGGGCATACTCACGGCGCACGTGTGACGACTTGGACAGCAGTCCGCTGACATTTACGACCGCGAGTGTGGCGTGAACCTCCTGCAGGTGGTGAATCCGGTCGTCGAAGTTTGTCGAGACCGAACTCCCAATCGGCAACGCAAAGACTGAATCTGCTGTGGCGGTCGCTCGAACCCTACTACGTTCAAGTCGCGAGACCGACACAGGATCGCGACTGAACAGCGTTGATTTCGTGGAGACCCGCCGAAGAAATCGGGTCGCTACCGGATCCGCCGAGGCCTTCCAACTGAAACCCAGAACTGTGGCATTTAGCCCGGCATCGGCCGCGGTCTCGAGGAGAATGGCCCGCAATACGGATTCGCGACGAGAGTAGCCGCCGTCCATGACGTCAGCACCGACCACCGTGAGCGCACCGCTGTCAGGCAGCAACTGGAGGAACTTCTTGAGCGCGCCAGGGAAGGCTTTCGAAGGGCCTGAAACGAGCCCAGGCAAAGGCAGCACCTGAACGCGATCCGCTTCCAAGCCGGGCGGCAAACGGAGTGCGTTTGTCCCCTCCGTAATCACGGTCGTCGGGCCGGGAACGTTGGAGAGCAATGATGCGAGCATCGCGTCGTCACCGATGTTGCCGGCGCCCCTCGTCGCGACAACAAGATGATTCCTGCCTGACGCAAAGGAGCGATGCGATCGAACCTGAACTCGCGCACGAAGGGCGGTGGCCTCCAACGCGATTCGAGAACTCGCTGCGCGCCGACCCACTCCGCGTGCGATCTTGCGCGTGTAAGACGGAAGGTCAACGCCGAGGGCGTGTGAAGTCAATTTGAATATCTCGCTTCTGGTAGTCGGAATAAGGAGCGCACACACAACGAACACGGCTGTTCCGGCGAGGGTGCCGAGAATCAGTTCCACTACCGGCGCCCACGCCACGGCGAAATGTACGGCATAGGAAGTGAGGGCGGTCATGGTAGCGAGGAGCGTGACAGTCGCGCCAACTCCAAAGGATCCGCGGAATGGCTGCGTCGCAGAAGCCTTTAGCCATACGAGGCATATCGGCCACGAGATTGCGAGCGCGGCGGTGTATCCGACCGCGACGCCAGTTACGCCCCACGCGGAGCCGACAACAACAAATGCGACAGCTGTTGTCTTGGTGACAAGGTTGTAGTACAGAAGTTGTTTGGTCAGCCCAAGAGCCAAGAAAGCGAAATATTGCGCGAAACCTAGCGTCCGGAAAACTCCGCCGATCGCAAGTATGAAGAGAATCGGAGCTGACGCGGACCATGCGGGGCCAAGAAGAACAGCAACAACTGGCGTCGCGAGGCCGGTTAAGAGCCCGTAGATAAGGGCTCCGATCAGTCCGATGCTTGTCTGAACTCTCACGAACGCGCGCCAGAAGCGCGCGTTGCCGGCGTCGGCTGCCCGCGAAAGCGTTGGGAGCAGGACGTTTGTGAGCGGGTTCAGTATCTGGTTGATGGGGAGCGCAACGATTTGAAACGCGCGCGAGTATACCCCGGTGCTCGACGCCCCAAATCGCGCTCCAATGACGACGGTATCCGCGTTGCCAGCCAAGTAGTTGAGGATCTGAGAGGCGCTGAGATGTCCGCCGTAGGCGAGAATCTTCCCCATGCCCTCGACTCTTCGTGGAAGTCGAGGAAGCCACCGGCAGTAGATCGCGCGAAGAACCAATAGCACCATCGCTGCGGTCAGATACTGAGCGACCAGTGCGATCGGACCCGGCGAGGACATCGCGACGATGATGGCGGCGGCCAAACCGATGGCTTGGGCTACTACATCGCTAAGCGCAAGAGTGCGGTACCTGAGTTCGCGAGCGAGGTGGACTTGATACTGCGCCTGTAGTCCGTTGAATACGAAGAGCAAGCCGAGCCATGGCAGGACCGTCTCCACTTGGGGTGAGTCATAGAGGGAAGCAACGAGGGGTGCCGTGACCCAGCAGGCTGCGAAGAGAACCGTCCCCACGGCCGCGTTCACCCAGAACAAGTTTGATCGCATCTGCGGAGATAGCCGTTCGGCCTGAATCGCGGCAGCCGACAAGCCCATATCCCGTAGCAACTCGCCAAGCGCGACCACCACATATGCCATGGCAACGAGGCCGAAGACGTCCGGTGGAAGCAGACGAGAAAGCACGACCATACCGAGGAGCTGGATCAGTGCGCGCGCGCCTTGACCGCCCAAAGTGATCGCACCGCCGCGCGCCGCTTTTCTCCCAAGCTCTGTCATCGCGTGCTCCAATGCTCCCATCGTTGCGGAATGCCACACAGCCTGCTTATGAGCAAAGAGGGTGTGATCCGCCGCGGGTAACCGCATTGGGTGAATGGTGCGTGAATGAGATGCCTCGAGATCGTAGTGAGGTCAGCGATGATCAAATCGTTTGACGAACACGCGCGACTGCGCTGTTATTTGATGTATCGAACTATTTCGGTGAGCGGTCTCCGTGGGGAGCGAGCGACGCGGTGTGGCTCGGCCGCATACCCGATGGCGATCATCATCACCACGAGTTCGTGATCTGGAATACCGAATTCCGTTCGCAAGGCGTCGGTGACGCTATTCGAAGTGGACATATTGAGCATGCACGACGCAATTCCCAGACCATGAAGAGCCCAACTGAGAGTCATCGCGAATAGGCCGCCGTCGATCCAGGCTTGATTGCGCTCTCCCGGACCTGCGAAAAGTCGCGCGTCGGCCGTCACAACCGCCACGGCAGGTACCGACCCAAAACCGCGATTGCCGTTCTGATACCCGAGTACTCGTGTGGTCGTATTCATGTCGTCGGCGATCCACACGCGCCACGCTTGCCGGTTGCATACCGAGGGTGACCGGGACGCCATTGCGATTGCGTGCTCGATCTTCGCGCGTGAAAGGAGTCGACTCATGTCGAAGTTGCGGACACTATGACGTGTGGAGAAGAACCGCTCGACTTCTTCAGGGGACAGATCGTGGTGGCTTGTGTTCGAGCGAGGGCTTACCTCGTCAGCAATGCTTCCATCTGCGTTCCAGTCGTTCAGCGCGGCCAGCGCGGAAGAAGCGTGGTTCGCTAGGTCGCTCTGCTCATCGATCTGTTGCAAGACCGCGGTGAGTCGACGGTTGAGGTCAGCGCCAAAAGGACGCTTGGGAGTTCCGAGCGCGAGAGCTTTCTCTACACGGTGGTAATCCTTCGTCGCCTGAGTCTCCAGAGACGCCTCGGTCATCTTGGATCCGAGGATCCTGTCCTCGGGATTCATATAGCGCGCGTAGCGCTGGCGATCGACATTGTATTCACGTCGAGTGCGCAATTCGAGGCGGCGCAAATAAATGAAATCCAGAAGGGGTCTGGGAAGAACTCGCTTCACTCGCTGCTTCAACGGGTAACTCCTTCACAATGCGATTCTTGTCTGGTCGTCCGACGCGTAGGCGACCTAGCAAACTCAGTGGGCGGTTTCGCCGGGCTGGAGGGCTGCTCTTGCGGTCTTCGTAAGGATCACGAGGTCACCGAACAGGGTCCAGTTCTCGACGTAAGCGAGATCGAGCCGGACTGAGTCCTCCCACGACAGTGATGAGCGACCACCAACCTGCCAGGCGCCTGTTATCCCCGGCTTCATGAGAAAGCGGCGGTGGACGTGCGTGTCGTACAGTTCGACTTCGCTCGCCAGCGGTGGGCGCGGACCGACGAGCGACATGTTGCCTGCAAGGACATTGAAGAGCTGGGGAAGCTCGTCGAGGCTGTACTTGCGCATGATCTTGCCGATCGGCGTGACGCGCGGATCGTCGGCCATCTTGAAGAGAACCTCGTTGCCGGAGTTCTGCTTCGCACGAAGATCCGCCAGGAGCTCCTCGGCGTTCACGACCATCGAGCGGAACTTGAGCATCTCGAACTCTCGGCCCTTGAGGCCGATCCGCTTTTGACGGAAGAGGACCGGGCCCTCCGATGACAGCCGCACGCTGATGGCCAGGAACGCGAGCAGCGGGCTGATGAGGATCAGGCCTACGACGGAGATCAGAAGGTCCATCGTGCGCTTGGCGATGCGCTGACCTCGGCTGAACTTCGGGGTCTCGACGTGGATCAGAGGCAGCCCTGCGACCGGGCGGGTGTGAATGCGCGGGCCGGCGATATCGGCGATGCTCGGGGCCAGCACGAGGTGCTGGCGGCCGGCTTCGAGAGCCCACGAGATCTGCTTGACCTTCATCGTGGGCAGGTCGTCGGTGCTGGTCACAGCGACGGTGTCCGCCCTCGTCGCGGCGATCGCGCGCTCGATGTTGTCGACGTTGCCCATCACGGGGACTGAGGTACCAGTGATTGTGTCGGCGACCCTCCCTGAGGGGACGCACGCGCCGACCACCTGGTAGCCGGCAGTGGGGGAGCGGTGGAGTTCGCGTGCGATCGCGGCGACCGAATCCTCCGAACCGACCAGGAGGACCTTCGCCGAGTACTGCCCCACCCAGCGCTGAGCGATGATCCACTGGCGCCAGAGCCAGCGCTCAAGCAGGAGGACGAAGATCCCGAGCGGGAGAGTGATGAGGAGATAGCCGCGAGCGACGTCGACGCGGAAGAGGAAGGCGAGGATCGCGATGGCGCCGAAGAAGGTGAAGCTGGCCCGCGCAACGCGGACGTACTCGGTGGGGCCGGCGCCGATGACGCGGTGGTCACGCGAGTCGATGAGCGCCAGCGCCCACATCCATGCGATAACGAGAATGGCCGAGAACGCCCAGTAGGAGAGCTCGTTGAAGCGGGAATCCTCGCGGATCGAGACCTGGGCGTTGCCCCACCCGAACCAGAGGAGCTGGGTGCCGAAGACAGCCCAGATGAGGACGAAGAGGTCGCTCAGCCAGAGGCGGGTCGCATACTTGCGACGCCAGTGGGAAGGGCGCTGCTCGGAGGCCTGGGGCGTTTCGTCTCGCTCGTTCCTCGCTCGCTCAACGAGCGGATCGGACGCGGGGAATGACGGCGCGACCTGGGGCGTTTCGGCTCGCTCGTTGCTCGCTCGCTCAACGAGCGGAACCTGAGGAGGGGTCGCCGAAGAAGCGGCTGCCCGAGCCTGGGGATGGGACGGCGACTCCGTTGGCGCGTCGATCTGGGGATTCGACGACACAGTGCCTTCTCGCTTTGTGGTGGATTTCCCGGCCACCAGGGGAAGAGTAGCAGTAGGTCGCTGCGGGGGAATGTATGAGGTCGGCATCCGAATCCTGGGGAGAAGGGGAAACGCCATCCCATTATGAGAGACGTCTCATCTTCTCCGGCGCCATGTTTCGTCCGGTGGCACGCTCGGTAAAGATTCCCTCAAGAGCATGAGGAGGGAGGAGGGGGAGGAGGTTGCGACCGCGCTCGGGCGTTTCGACTCGCTTCGCTCGCTCAACGAGCGGTGGGACGGCGACGGGCGGAGAAGAGCACGTACGCGGTCGCGAGGAGGAGGGCGCCGCCTAGGCCAAGCGCCCAGTAGGGGAAGCCGGGGATGTCGGGGCGCTGGCCCGCAGCATCCATGTCTTGAATCGGAGTGGGGAGGATTCGCTCGCCCGTGACGAGGATGCGGTGGGTGTTGATGCCCAGGGGAGTGCAGGTGACGAGTGTGACGAGGTCGGTGCCGCGCTGCGGGTAGAGGGTCTCGGTCTGCTCGGGCTCGACGACCTTCGTGTCGGTCACCTGGTAGGTGAGCACCTCGCCGAAGACCTCGATCGTGAAGGTGTCGCCGACGACGACCTTGTCGAGGTTGGTGAAGAGCTCGGCGTCGGCGAGGCCGCGATGACCGGTCAGCACGGAGTGCGTGCTCGCGCCGCCGATGGGGAGGGCGGTGCCCTCGAGGTGGCCGATGCCCTTCGCGAGGGTGTCGTCGGTGGTGCCGTGGTAGATCGGCAGATCGACAGCGATCGAGGGGATCTTGATACGTGCCATGAGGCCGGTGTCGTCGGCGTGCAGGAGCTGGTCGTACTCCGACTCGGCGTCGGCCTCGGCGAGGGGCTTGTTCTCGCCGGCGGCAACCACCGACGTGCCGTCGACCAGGGCGTCGTTGTAGGCGACGGCATCCTGGATCGCGGCGTGACGCGACTCGACCGTCAGATCGCGGACGGTATCGGAGTAGGCGTCGATCTGCTGCGACTGCTGGTATTGCGTGAACCACGCCGCGGTCGCGGGGTAGAGCAGCACCGCGATGCCGAGCACGAAGCCGACGGCGAGCATCGCGGCCGGCCACGGGAAGCGGCGCCGCGCACGCCGACGCGACCGGTCCCGCAGAGGCGGTTCCGGTCGCGTCGGTTGCTGGATCGTGAGGGTCACTCAGGTGCTTTCGGGTGAGGACGGTGGCGGGTGCGGGGGAGGGGGGTTGCACCCGCCACCATCCGGTTTCACCGCCGTCGGGGGACGGCGGCGAATCGGGTCAGGCGGTCGCCGTCGAACGACGGGCGATGAGCACCGCCGCACCGATGGTGATCGCGACGAGCGCGGCACCACCGACACCGAACCAGAGGGCGCCGTCACCACCGGTGAGGGGCAGTGCCCAGGCGGGAACCTGCTTGTTCTCGACCTCGACGTAGTTGACCGTCGTGGTCGACTGGCCGGCGACGACCTCGACCTTCTTGGCGGTGCCGTCGAGCTGGTAGCCCGCCGGAGCAGCCGTCTCGACGAGCCAGTAGGTGCCCGGGCGCAGCGCGGGGATGTTGAGCAGGCCGCCGTTCGCGGTGGTCCACTCGTTCACGCCTGCCACGGTGACGGGCTGGGTCTTGCCCTCGTCGAGGTACAGCTTGAAGGTGGCGCCGTTGAGTGCAGCCTTGCTGCCATCGGCCAGCGCGTACTTGAGCACGCGCAGCTGACCCACCGAGGTGGTGGTCGAGGCGTCGAGCGTGCTGTCGTTCACAACGCTGACCGCGTCGTTCTTGACGACGCCGTTCGCCGGGATCGTCTTGACCTGCGTCAGCACCGTGAAGACGACCTTGCCGCCCTGGGCCGAGGCCTCGAGCTTGTCGCGACCGGTCTGCGTGAACGTGACCGTCAGCTCGGCACCCGCGGCGGGCGACGGCGTGATCGTGTAGTCGCCTGCCACGAGCGGCACGTTCGCGCCGCCCTTGGTCGCAGTGACCGCGGTGGGCGCGACGCCGAAGGCGGTCGCCTGCGCGTCGGTGACGAACGCCAGCTGCGTCGTGTCGATCTTGTCGGTGACGGTGAACGTGTCGAGCTGCTCGCCGTTCTGGAGCACCGGCACGTTCGCCTCGATCTGCCAGCGCACCAGGTCGCCGTACTGCAGCTCACCCGCCGCCGGCGCAACGACCGACTTCTCCAGCTTGCTGACGCCGTTCTTCGGGTAGACATGAACGTCGTAGATCCACTCGTTGGCGTTCTGACCCGTGGGGCCCGTCGGGAACGGAATGGTGACGAGGAACGGCGCAGCCTTGTCGGTGACCGTCGAGGGCGACTTCGTCTCGGTGACGAGGTAGAGCGCGTACGGCAGGTTCGCGGTGGCGACGCCCTCGCTGTTGGTGGTGACCGTGGTGCCGGCCGAAAGACCGGCGTTGGTGGCGGCGGCGATCGGGTCGGCCGCCTTGGTGATCGCCTCGACAGCAGCCCAGCCGGCCGTCGTGGTGAGCGCCGGCGTGGTCACCTTCTGGATCGTGAACTCGACGTCCTTGAGGCCGATGCCGGTGAAGCCCGGGATCTTCTCGCCGGTGCCGGCGTTGAGCGGGCTGTCAGCCGTGCGCTCGTACTTGTGGATGGTCAGCGAGCCCGACTCGCCGGTGATGTTGCCGACGCCGTTCGGCGTGATCGGCTCGGTTGCGGATGCGGGCGTGGCCACTGCGGCGGCGCCCAGGATCCCCAGAGCGAGGGCGCCGACCGCGGCGATCAGCCGCGTCGAAATGGACTTCTTCATGTTGATCTACTTCCCCAGAAAGTTGGTCAAATGGTGCTTCGGTCGTGATGAGTTGTTCAGTTGTCAGCTGGAGGTCGGGTCAAGCGGTTCCCCGCTTCATTCGGCGGGCGGCGCGCCATGCGGCCACGGCGACGACCGCCGAGACGATGGCCCCGCCCAGGAGCAAGAAGGCGTCCGACGCGGTGCCACCGGTCAGCGGCAGAACCACCGCGGGCACCTTGTCGTTGACGAATCGATAGACCGCGCTCTCGCCCGCGGCGACCTGGACGTCGGCCGATGAGACCGTCTCCCAGTTCGCGTCGACCGCGGGGTCGGTGCCCGGCTTGAGCTTCTGCAGCGCGAGGTTGCGGTACGCGATGGTGCCGTCGCTCGTGGTCTCGGCCAGCGTGTACGTGTGCGCGGGACGCACCTCGAACGTGTTGCCGGTGTTCGCCGTGGTGGCACCCGCGGTCTCCAGCGCCGCGAGCGTGAAGCCCGACGCCGGCGTGCCGGTGAGGGTGAAGTCGCCGGGCGTGAGGCCCGAGCCGTCAGCGGTCTTCTTCAGCAGCGTGAGCTTCGCGGTCGTGTTGGTGACGGTGCACGTGACCTTCTGGCCGAGCGGCACCGTGACCTTGGAGCTCGTCACCGCGACGGGCGTCGTCGTGCCGGTGAGCACGCACTGCCAGCCGTTCGAGGCGGGGATGTACGTGTCGGGGCCACCCGACTCCGACAGCGTGTACGCGGCCGCGGGTGAGACGCTCTTGGTGACCGGCGTCGAGGCGCTGTACGTGCCCTTCGGGCCGGTCAGTGCGCCGGACGGGGCCTTCGCCTCGAGG
Source organism: Microbacterium sp. (assembly GCA_031555515.1). Taxonomy (GTDB): domain Bacteria; phylum Actinomycetota; class Actinomycetes; order Actinomycetales; family Microbacteriaceae; genus Microbacterium. The sequence continues at coordinate 21,805 of JAVBUG010000070.1, forward strand.
GTCCAGGACGAGGTCTTTTCTGTTCCCGGCGCCGCGACGACCTTCACGAGGTCGAGCGTCTGCGTGCAGGTGACCGTGTTCGTGAACTCGAAGACGTTGGCGCCGCCCACGAGGGTCGCGGTGTAGTCGCCCTTGGTGAGGTCGAACGGCAGGCCGGTCGAGAGGCTGTTGCCGCCCGTCAGCTGCTGTGCGGTGAGCACACAGCCGGGGAGCAGCTGGGCGTCGATCGTCGAGGTCTCCTTCAGCGCCAGCTGCTGGCCGATCGAGAACCCGCTGTACACGGTGCCCCACTTCGGCGACGGCGTCTGGCCGATGCCGGGCGTCGCGGCGAGGCCGGCCGGAACAGCCGGGTCGGCTGCGTTGCCGCGCTGGTAGTACGTGCCGACGGTGGTGCCCGCCGAGTCCTTGACGACCCACGTCTTGTTCGCCTGCACGGTCGCGGCCTGGCCGTTGATCACCGTGCACACCACGGCGTCGCCGGTCGTCAAGCCCGTCACCGAGAACGTCGCGGCGTTCGGGATGCCCGTGATCGGGGCGCCGTTCTTCGTGCACGACACGCTCTCGACCGACCAGCCCGGCTTCGCCGTCTCGGTGATCGAGACGCTCGCGGTCTGCGTCGTGTTCGTGAACGCGATACGCCACGGCTGCGGGAGGTAGCCGCCGGTCACCGTCGTCTGCGCGCCGGCCGGCGTCATCGTGCCGGAACCGGTCTTGGTGGGCGTGAACGTCCAGCCCGCAGCATCCGTCAGCGTTCCGTTGCCCGCCCGCTCCTGCTTGCGCACCTGCACCGTCGCCTCGCACGTGAGCGACGAGGCCAGGTTGCCGAGCTGGGTCGCGACGACGTTCCAGTCGGTCGGGATCGCGAAGTCGGCCTGGCCGATCGGAATGCCACCGTTCGCGGTCCACTGCACGGGACCGGTGACCGACGCGAGGTTGTACGGCGTGCTCGGGTTGAGGTAGTCGCCGACGCCGAACGTGATCATCTGCGTGCCCTCGGCCTTGACGAGGTTGGCCGAGAGGATCGCCTCTTCGATGCCGCGCAGGTCGGTCCACGAGCCGTTGCCCGCGCCGCTGCGGTAGCGGGTGGGGTTGCCGTCGGTCAGCATGACGGCGATGTCGTAGTCGGCGCCCGCGACCTGCTCGATGCCGCGATCCCAGTTTGTGTACTGGGTGCCCGACACCGAGATGCCGTTGATCGTGCTGTTGATCGACGAGAGGTTGCCGCTCGTCACCACGGTCGGGTTCATGACGGTGGCCGCGTTGTTGCCGAACTGGAAGATACCCAGCGAGACACCCTTGTCGGCGAACGCCGCCGCGAAGGCCTTCGACGCGGTGCGAGCGCCGTTGAGACCCTCGTTGTTGTTGTAGGTCATCGAGGTCGACGTGTCGACGATCAGCGCAACCTTGAGACCGGGGGTGCACGTCGGTGCGAAGCGCGGGTTGTCGATCGTGGCGATGACGTCGGTGCCGTAGTGGGCCCAGCGGTTGGCGGTCGAGACGGTGCGCGACAGCGGCACACCGGGATCGCCGACGCGGGAGTTGGTCGGCATGTCGGTGAGGTTCGCGGTGGGCACCTGGTACGGCGTCTGCGACCGGGTGATCACGGGGGTGCGGAACGTGTAGGGCGTCGCTGCGAAGCGGTTGGCGTTGCTCGTCGAGTCGGTGTTCTCGCCGGTGACGAGGTACTGGCTGAGGAACGCGTCGGGGCCTGCGGTCGCGGTGGGGACGACCCAGTAGCGCGAGCCGTTGGAGGTCGGCACGGTGGGGAGCACGAAGTTGCAATCGCCGTCGGCGTCGGTCGTGCACGTGGTGACGACGTTTGTGCCGTAGGTGGCATACGCGTTGTTGCCGCTGCCGCCGGTGATCTCTTCGCGGAGCTCGAGCTTGATGCCCGCCGTCGCCGAGGTCGTCGTCTGGCCGCCCGCGGCGGCACGGAGCGCGCGCAGGTTGACCGTGATGGCCGCACCGGTGGACGGGATCGTCGGCGCCGCCATCGGTGCGATCGCCTGCGCCGCGCTCGCCGCAGCGGCGGTGTCGACCGACGTCGGCGCGACCGACGGCACGGCGAGGGCGGGTGCGAGGCCGCCGAGCACGAGTCCGGCAGCCAGCACGGTGGCGGCGACAGCGCCGGCCGAGCGCCGCGTGCGACGGCGGTTTCGGGCGTGCTGGCGCATTTTGCGGCGCGATGAAGCGTCGATTCTCATCTCGGTGCCCCCCAGAGGCATCGCTACAGAAGGCAGCCCCAGACCCGATGCGCCCCCACGGCGCACGGGCTCTGCCCTCAGATGTGCCGCACTTCGCGTGACCGCCGGAGAACTTCGGGTACCCGGCGTCGCGGCGAAGACGCGACGTTCATGAACCTAGGGGTCTCATTCGCCCGCATCCAAGTCCATTACGCGACTTGAGGAGAAACCGGGGCGATCTTGAGGTTTGCGGGAGGGTGCGGCGCGTTTCGACTCGCTCGTTTCTCGCTCGCTCAACGACCGGGGAGGGGAACCGGACAAAGGAGCCCGCCGCGGCTCTCGGGAAGTCGCGGCGGACTCGGTCTGGGCCAGCTACTCGAGGGCGAACGCCACCAGCACTCGCGCACCCGTCCCCCTGAGCGTTGCAAGGCTTGCAGCGCTCAGTGCGACTCGCGCTCGGTGTCGCTGTCTCGGCATATCGACCTCGGCTCCCGTCCTGCGCCTCGGGTGAGCGCAAACCGGACGGCCCTGACCGGCTACTCCCCACGGATGCCGGACTGTGGGACATGTTCCTCGCACCCGACTGTCACGTCAAGGGCAACGAGGGCGCCGTCAGGGAATGCCGACGAGCGCGTCGCCGATCCACGCCACGACGCCATCACCTCGTGCCGCGATCGCGACCGGGGCCGCAGCATCCGTCCCCTCCGCGCAGCCGACCGTCGACGCGATGTCGGGAGTGTCGGCGGCCACGCGGGCGATCGACACACCGGTGCAGTCTTCGCTGCGGTGGGCGACGAGCACGTCAGAGCCGTCGATCGTCACCGCCAGGGCGCTCTCGGGCGCCAGCACGACCCACTCGCTGCCCGACCACGACCACGCGCGGTCGTCGCAGATCAGCGCGATCACGTCGCCGAACGCGTGCAGCCCGAAGGCCGCAGGGCAGGGCGCGGGCACCGGGCCGGACGGCAGGCGCACCGAGCCGGGGTCGCTCGGCTCGATGTACCGCGAGGCCGCGAGCACATCGGGGTACGAGTCCCAGAACTCGCCGCGCGTGTACGTGCGCAGCGCCTGCGGCTCGCAGCCGGCGATCGCGGCCACCAGCTCGGCGTCGCGCGTCGTGAGCGCCAGCAGCGTCTGCACCTGGGCGATGCCGCGGTACGACGGGGT
>JAVBUG010000016.1:0-3551 GCA_031555515.1 Microbacterium sp.
GGTTCCACCCGTCTGGCCGCGATTCGCACCCCTCGGTTTCGCACACTCCGCCCCCCGGGGGGGGGGGGGGCCCCCCCCCCCCCCCGACTCGATGCTGCAGGCGATCGACCTCGCCCAAGGCATGGACGAGCTGGGGGTCAACGGCGCGTACTTCCGCGTGCACCACTTCGCCCGCCAGCAGTCCTCCCCCCTGCCGCTCCTGGCCGCCATCGCCGCGCGCACCGAGAACATCGAGGTCGGCACCGGCGTCATCGACATGCGCTACGAGAATCCTCTCTACCTCGCCGAGGAAGCGGCATCCGTCGATCTGATCTCCGGCGGCAGACTTGCGCTGGGCGTGAGCCGCGGCTCACCCGAGACCGTCGTGCGCGGCTTCGAGGCGTTCGGCTACACGGGCTCGGAGGTCCCGCGCGGCGCCGTCCTCGCGCGCGAGCACTTCGACCTCTTCCTCCGGGCGATCGACGGCGAGGGCCTCGCGGAACGGGATGCCTCGTCCCCCTTCGGCACCGGCGCCACCGGGCTGCAGCGCATCGAGCCGCACTCGCCCGGTCTGCGCTCGCGCGTGTGGTGGGGCGCGGGCAACCGCGACTCCGCCGAATGGGCGGGACGCATGGGCGTGAACCTGATGTCGTCGACGCTGCTCACCGAGGCCGACGGCACCCCGTTCGACCTGCTGCAGGCGCAGCAGATCGACGCGTTCCGCGCCGCGTGGCGCGAGGCGGGTCACGCCGGCGAACCCCGGGTGTCGGTGAGCCGCTCGATCTTCCCGATCACGACCGCCGAGGAGCGCATGTACTTCGGCGGGCGCCAGGACGGCGACCAGATCGGCGTGATCGACGGCATCCGCTCGACGTTCGGCAAGACGTACGCGGCGGAGCCCGACGAACTCGTCGAGCAGCTCAAGGAGGACGCGGCGATCGCGTCGGCCGACACGCTCATGCTCACGATCCCGAGCCAGCTCGGCGTGGAGTTCAACCTGCGGGTCGTCGAATCGTTCGCGAAGTACGTGGCGCCCGAGCTCGGCTGGCAGTCCACGCGCGCCTGACTTCTTGACCGGTCGGTCAGTCAGGCGTACCGTTCGAATCGACCCCCGATCGGGAGCCATCAGGTCTCGGAAGGAGGAGATCCGAATGAAGAAGTGGACTCGCTGGGAGGACTGGGTCGCAGCCGGAGTCGGCCTCGTGGCCGCAGTCTGCGCGTTCGCGCTGCCGCAGATGGGCGCCTCGATGCCCTGGATGCTGATCGTCGGCGTTCTGCTGATCGCCGCGGGCGTCGCCAACCTCGCCATGCCGGGGATGGTGGCGATGGAGTACGTGCAGCTGGCGCTCGGCGCGCTGCTGTTCGTCGCTCCGTGGCTCGGCGGTTACGCCAGCATGCAGTCCAGCGCCGCCTGGGTCAGCTGGATCGGCGGAGCGGTCGCGGTGATCGTCGCCGCGCTCGCCGTGAGACCCGCCATGCACATGCACGACCAGGCCCTCCCGCACTGAGGTGCGAGCCGAGACGGGGGCGCCGGATCAGACCGACGCCCCCGCCGCTTTCCCCCGAGACCCGACATGACCCGCAATCGCGAGAGCCGCACGCTCATCCTCGACGCTGCAGAGCGCCTCTTCGCGGAGCGCGGCTTCGACGCCACTCCCACGACGGCGATCGCCGACCTCGCCGGCGTGCCGAAGGGCCTGCTCTTCTACTACTTCCCCACCAAGACCGACCTGCTGCGCGCGCTCGTCGGTGAGCGACTGGACCTCGATCCCATCGACACGTCGGGGCTGATCGTGCGCGGCGATCCCGCGCAGACCCTGCTGAACGTCACCGGGCGGCTGCGCGAACTGCAGGCCGAGTCGGCGGTGCGCCGGGTCATCGTGTGGCGCGAGCACCGCACGCACCCGGAGGTGCGCGAGAAGCTCCACGATTACCGCAGTCAGCTGCAGGCGATCGTCGAGCGCGTGCTCGGCGCGAGCATCCTCCACCCGATCGCGGCGCGCCGGGTGCGCACCGCGGCGGCGGCGTGGGTGGCGATCATCACCACGCCGACGCTCCTCGATCGCGCCGTCGGCGAGGATTCCGCCGACGACGAGGCGGTCGACACGGCGCGCGGACCCGCCGAGCCGGCCGACCTGTCCGCCCTCGCGGACCTGATCTCGGCCGGCCTGCGCGACTCGGCGGCGTGAACCCGCAGTCGGACCTCAGTCGAGGGTCTCGACGCCGGTGATGCGCAGCTCCTCGACGTCGAGGCGTGTCTGGATCTGCGTCACCACGGCATCGTCGACCGCGCCTTCACGGCGGAGGCGATAGAGCACCTCGCGCTTGCGGTCGAGCACCGCGATGCGCAGCCGCGAGTACTCCTCGTCGCGCTCGCGAGGCGAGGGCAGCGGGGCAGGCGTCTCCAGGAGAGCTGTGGCGGTGGCGGCTGCCTCGGCCGCCGCCTCCGTGCCCTCGAACCTCCGATCGAGGTCGGCGATCTGACGGTCGACCTCGGCCTGCTCGCGGGCCTGCACCCGCTCGTTGTTGCGCTCGAGGTACTCGTAGTAGTCGCGCGTGAGGCGATCGCGGATCTCCTCGCTGACGCCGTGGTCGTGCGCGAGCTCCTTGACGGCGGTCAGCGCCGCGCCGGTGATGGCGCGCTCGGCGAGCGCCAGCTCCTGCTGCATCGCCATGTCGTCGGGCAGCCGCGCCCACCGCACGACCGCCGGCAGGAGCGGGCCCTGAACGAGGAGGGTCAGCACGATGACGCCGGCGGTGACGAAGATGATCTCGTCGCGGCCGGGCAGTGCCTCCCCCGCGGCGGTGGTGAGCGGCACCGAGAGGGCGATCGCGAGCGACACGGCACCGCGGAACCCGGCGACGGCGCTCACGATCCGCGCGCGATAGGTCGTGCGGCGCAGACGCTGCGAGGGCCGGCGATCGAGCAGGCGGATGATCATGACCGAGGTCGTCTGGAAGACGAATCGCGCGAGGAGCAGCACGAGCCACACCGCGACGGTCGTGACGGCCAGCCAGCCGATCTCCCGGCCGGGGATCTCGTGCGCGACCGCCTGAACCTCGAACCCGATCAGCACGAACAGCGAACCGTTGAGCAGGAAGGAGCCGAGGGGCCAGGTCCACGCGGCCTGCCGGCGCGAGGCGGCGGTGCTGATGCGCGGGTTGATGTACGCGACGATGAGTCCGGCGACGACCACCGCCAGGACTCCCGACGCGTGGATGAGCTCCGCGATGAGGAAGGCCGTGAACGGCACCAGCAGCAGTGCGATGTTGAGGTTGAGCGTGTTCCGCAGACGCCGCATGACCAGGTAGGCGATCCCGGCCACGACGACGCCCGCGGCCGCGCCGCCCACGTACGACAGCAGCACCAGCCCGGTGATGTCGAGGGGCGTGAACTGCCCGCCCACCGCGACACCGACGGCGACGCCGTAGATGACGAGGGCGGTGCCGTCGTTGGTGAGGCTCTCGGCCTTCAACTTCATGATGGCGCGCCGCGGCAGCAGTCGACCGAGCGCAGCGACGGCGGTGGCGTCCGGCGGGGCCACGGCTGCACCGAGGATGAGAGCGATCTC
>JAVBUG010000267.1:0-4794 GCA_031555515.1 Microbacterium sp.
TGGGCGCGCTCGAGGAGCAGGCCCGACTCGATGAGGCGGAGGCTGATGTCGTCGCGCAGGTCGGCCGTCTTGTCGACGGGCGAGACCGGGAAGTAGCCGCCCTTGAAGGGGGTCTTGTTGGCGAGGTTGCCGCCCTCTTCGGCGCGGCCGGTGTTCCAGGCGCCCTCTTCCGAGTCGACGGAGTAGAAGCTGGAGTTCTGCTTCACTTCGTAGCGGACGTCGTCGAAGATGTAGAACTCGGCCTCGGGGGCGAAGAACGCGGTGTCGGCGATGCCGGTCGACGCGAGGTACTTCTCGGCCTTCTTGGCGACCTGGCGCGGGTCCTTCGAGTAGATCTCGCCGTTGCGCGGGTTGTAGATGTCGAAGACCATGATCAGCGTCTTCGCCTCGCGGAACGGGTCGAGGTACGCCGTCGACACGTCCGGGATCAGCTGCATGTCCGATTCGTGGATGTTCGCGAAGCCCCGGATGGAGGAGCCGTCGAACAGCTGGCCGACCGTGAAGAACTCTTCGTCGACGGTGGAGGCCGGGATGTTGAAGTGCTGCTGCACGCCAGGAAGATCCGTGAAACGGATGTCGAGGAACTTGACGTCCTCGTCCTTGATGAACTTCAGCACCTCGGATGAATCTTTGAACATGAAGACTCCAGAGGTAGGGCATTCGGATCCGCCCGTACGGGCCGGGCACTATGGCAAGCTACCCGTAGGGCATTGCCCTCCAGTATCACCTGTGTTTCCGGGATGTTACGGCGACCTGGGTACGCTGGGGAAGTGACGCAGAGCACCCAGGACTACCCCGGCGAACGCCTCGGACTGCCCCGCGAGGGCACGGGATCCATCGGCCGGCTGGGCCGCCGGGTGGGCGCGCTCTTCATCGATTACGGCGCTGCATACCTGATCTCGGGCTTCTTCGGCTGGGACCCGCTCGCGATCCTCGCGATCTTCGCCGCGATCCAGATCGTGTTCCTGCCGACCCTGCAGGGCAGCCCCGGTCACCGCATCTTCGGGCTGCGGCTCGTGCGCCTCGACGGCGCGTGGGTGGGCCTGTGGCGTCCTGTCGTCCGCACCGCTCTCCTGATCCTCGCGATCCCGGCGGTCATCTGGGACGCCGACCAGCGGGGCCTCCACGACAAGGCCGCGGGCACCGTGCTCATCCGCTCCTGAAACGACAGAACCCGGCCGGCGTCTCCGCCGGACCGGGTTCACGCGCGCACTCTCAGCGCGGACGCGGTGCGCGGACCTTCGTGGGGTCGATGCCCTTCGGGATCGGCAGCGACGTGAGCGACTGCGAGACCGATTCGATGCGCTTGATGACCGCCGCCATCGTGGCGCGATCGATCTTGGTGGGCAGCGCCTTGATGGTCGGTGCGAGCTTCGAGATCGGAGTCTCGCCCTCGCCGTGGCCGACGTAGAGGACCGTCAGCGGCACGCCGGAGGCGACGCGCTGCACCTTGGATCGCTCGTCGTTCACCAGCCGGGTGAGGCGGCCGCGGGCGCCTTCGCCCACGATCACGACACCGCCGCGGCCGATCGCGCGGTAGACGGCTTCCTGCGTCTTGGGGTTGATGCCCACCGGCATCTCGCTGGCCTGCCACTTGCGGCCGAGCGACGTCGAGAGGACGTGACCGGTGGCTCCCGGCATCCCGTCGATCTTCTTGTACATGGCCCGGGTCGACAGACGGGTCATCGTCATCATCGAGGCGAGGACACCCAGCATGAGACCGGTGACGCCCCACAGGATGACGCTCCAGACGGCGACCGGCGGGATGAGGAACCCGATGCCCACGCCCGCGGCGATGCCGAGGAGGAGGATGCCGATGAGCAGGAACGGCAGCCAGCGGAACTCCTTCTGGGTGAAGGTGTACAGGGTGCGGATCTGGGAGAAGAATCCCGGGCCCTTCTCGGGGGCGGAACTGCGCGCGGCCATAGCTTCCAGCCTACCTTTTCGCGGGCTCCTGCTCGGTTCCTCCACAGACAGGGTCGGGCGCCGTTCATCCACAGACAGGGTCGGGCTGCGGCGGCCGCGGGGCGCATCGGCGCACACTGGCGTCATGACGACCGCCGACCGCTCGCTCGGGAGCCCGTACCGCGCCATCCGCGCGGTACGGGCTCGTGAGGACGCCCCGTGGTCCGGCACCCTGGTCCGCGCCGCCGACGGCGAGGCGTGCGTGCTCGTCGACGCCGCTGTCCTGGGCCCGAAGTGGCAGGGATGGGATGCCGCGCCCGACGGCCACGTCCTGACGCCGGCCGACGTCGTGCGACGAGTCGACGGACACGACGTGGTGCTGCCGGTGTGCTCCGAGCGCCTGGAGGACTTCGTGCGCCGGAGAGCCGCACGGATGCCGCTGAGCCTCGGTGAGGCCGTCACACTCGGCGTGAGCGTGCTGCGCGGCTGCGCTCAGATCGCGGCGGATCCCGCCACTGCGGGCGACTGGTGGCTCGACGATGCGGGCAGGCCCGTGCTGGCGACGGATGCCTCGGCCCGGCGCGCGTTCGAAGCGTCTGCGGCCGTCCTCGAGCAGGTGGGCGTCGACCCGCCCGCGCAGCGCACGTGGCAGACCGCGCTGCGCGCCGTCACCGCCGAGCGCATCTCGCTCCATGAGCTCGAGGCGGCCGAGGAGGCGCTGTTCGCCGTCGCCGAGGCGGAGCCGCTCAGCACGGTCAGCCTCGGCCCCCGGAGCGCCACCGAGGGGGTCGCCCGTGCGCACGACGAGACCCGACGCGGGACGGACGCGGCGCACGAGCCTGAGCCGCGGTCGATGTGGCACACGCTCGTTGCCGGCGTGGACGACGATCTCGCCGACACCGTGTCGCGGGCGACCACGGCGGTGTGGCGGCGGCTGCGGCGCACGGGGGATGCGCCGAAGGCCGGCGCTCGACGTGCGCCGTGGCTCGTGGGTGGGGCGGTCGCGGTCGCCGTGCTCGCGGGCGGCGCGCTCTGGCCGTCCGCGAGCGGAGTCGCGACCGACGATCGGCCGAGCGCCTCGCCGGCGGCGACCCCCGGGCTCCCGGCATCCGCCCCGTCCGGCGCCGATCCGACCGAGACACCGGGGAGCGGGGCAGCCGCCGGGGAGCCCGCCGATCTGGCTCGGATCACCTCCGACCTGCTGGACGCGAGGATCGCCTGCGCCGGCGACGCCTCCTGCCTCACCACCGTGAGCGTCGACGCTGTGCCGTTGGCGGCTGGCGCCATCGACAGACCCGCCGAGGAGCGCACCGTGTCGCTTCTCGATGATTTCGGCGACATCGCGGTGCTCCGGGTCGATGCGAGCGATGCCTCCGCGCCCTCGCAGATGGTCGGCAGCCTGCCCAAAGCCGATAATTGGCTGGTGCGCGACGTCCCCCCCGTCGCGCAGCAGCCCTAGGAGCGGAAACCGCCCCGGATCAGATGCCCAGGTTGCCCTCGAACGCAGCGGCCTCGAGGCGCGTCTTCACGGCGCCGAGGAACCGCGCGGCGTCCGCACCGTCGATGACGCGGTGGTCGTACGACAGGGCGAGGTAGACGTAGGAGCGCACCGAGATCGCGTCCTTGCCGTCGACGGTCACGACGCCGGGGCGCTTGACGACCACGCCGGTGCCGAGGATCGCGGTCTGGGGCAGGAACACGACAGGGGTGTCGAACAGCGCGCCGCGCGAACCGGTGTTGGTCAGCGTGAACGTGCCGCCCGCGAGCTCGTCGGGCTTGAGCTTGTTGTCGCGCGTGCGCGCGGCGAGGTCGGCGATCTCGTGCGCGATCTGGGCGAGGTTCTTGCCCGCCGCGTCCCGCAGCACCGGGGTGAGCAGGCCACGCTCGGTGTCGACGGCGATCGACAGGTTCTCGGTCGCCGGGTAGACGATCTGGTCGCCGTCCACCGTCGAGTTGACGACGGGGTACGCCTGGAGCGCCTCGGCGGCGGCCAGCGCGAAGAACGGCAGGAACGACAGCTTGTCGCCCGTCTTGGCCAGGAAGTCGTTCTTCACCTTGTCGCGGAACGTCGCGAGCTTCGTGACGTCCACCTCGACAACGCTCGTGAGCTGGGCCGTCGACTGCATCGACTCCACCGCGCGCTGCGCGAGAACCTTGCGCAGACGCGACATCGGCTGCGTGGTGCCGCGCAGCGGCGAGACCTCGATCGGCGCGGGCGCGGCCGCCGCAGCGGGAGCGGCCGGAGCCGAGGCTGCGGCCTCTGCCGCCTTCAGCACGTCCTCCTTGCGGATGCGACCGCCGACGCCTGTGCCCTTGACCGAACCGAGATCGACGCCCTGCTGCTGAGCGAGGCGGCGCACGAGCGGCGTGACGTACGTGATCCCCTCCTCTTCGGCGACCAGCGCGGGAGCGGGAGCTGCTGCCGGAGCAGGGGCTGCAGCGGGCGCAGGGGCCGCGGCCGGAGCCGGAGCAGCCGCGGGCGCGGGGGCTGCGGCCGGAGCCGGAGCAGCGGCGGGCGCGGCGGCAGGAGCCGGAGCAGCCGCAGGCGCCTCAGCGGGCGCAGGAGCGGCGGCGGAGCCGGCCTCGCCGATACGTGCGAGCGGCGAGCCGACGGCGACGGTCTCGTCCTCGGCCACCAGGACCTCGGTGAGCACGCCGGCGAACGGCGACGGGATCTCGGTGTCGACCTTGTCGGTCGAGATCTCGAGGAGCGGCTCGTCCACGGCGACCTCATCGCCGACCTGCTTGAGCCAGCGCGTCACGGTGCCCTCGGTGACGCTCTCGCCGAGCTCGGGGAGGACGACGTCCTTGCCGCCGCCTGCGGGTGCGGCGGGCTGCTCGGCGGCGGGGGCCGGCGCGGCCTCTGCGGGGGCGGCCGGTGCGGCCTCT
>JAVBUG010000185.1:0-8363 GCA_031555515.1 Microbacterium sp.
TCCCCGGCCCCCCCCGGCGCGCCCCTGTGTTGTTTTTTTGGGGGCCCGCCCTCCCCCCCCGCTCGGCTCCCCCCCCCGGCGCCACCCCCGGCGTCTCGAACCCGAACACCTGGCCGAGGAACGCGAGCTCGGCCTCCAGCGTCCGCACCACGGTCTCTGCCGACCGGAAGCCGTGCCCTTCGCCCTCGAACGCGAGGTAGGCGTGCGCGACGCCGTTCGCGGCGAGGGCGTCGCGCACGGCCTCGGACTGCGACGGCGGCACGACGCGATCGTCGAGGCCCTGCTCGATCAGCAGCGGGGTGCGGAGCCGATCGAGGTGCGACAGCGGCGACCGCTCGACGTACAGCTCCTCGGCCTCGGGCAGCGGCCCGACCATGCCGTCGAGATAGCGGGCTTCGAAGTCGTGCGTGTCCTCGGCGAGCTTGCGCAGGTCGGCCACGCCGTAGCGGCTGATGCCCGCGCCGAACGCGTCGGAGTTCGTCAGGGCGCAGAGCACCGTCCAGCCGCCCGCCGAACCTCCCGCGATCGCGAGCCTGGCCCCGTCGGCCGTCCCCGCCTCCGCGAGTCCGCGCGCGGCAGCCACGACGTCGTCGACGTCGACGACACCCCATTGCCCGCGCAGTCGCTCACGGTAGGCGCGGCCGTAGCCGCTCGAGCCGCCGTAGTTCACGTCGAGCACGCCGATTCCGCGGCTGGTCAAGTACGCGATCTTCCCGGATGCTGCGCCCCCGACGTGATCGGTCGGACCGCCGTGCACGAACACGACGTACGGGGGTCGCTCGCCCGCGGGGCCGACGACGCCGGGGTTCGTCGGCGGATAGTCGAACGCGTGCACGGGTCCATGCGGGCCGGCGACCGTGATCGCGCGGGAACGCGGCATCCACCCGGCACCCCACGGTGAAGAACCTCCGACGATGAGCCGCGTCGCGGCGGGATCGTCGACGTCGATCTCCCAGAGCGCTGCGCCGCCGGAGCCCGCGCCCGACAGCAGCACGCGGGTACCGCGGGCGTCTTCGATCGACAGGCGCGTCACCGCGTCGACGGGCAGCGCGCGGCGCCCGCCGGCGGTGTCGAGCACCGCAAGCTCCTCCGCGCCGTTCGTCTGCACCGCGACGACGCGGCCGTCCTCGAGCAGCGTGAACCACCGGGTGCCGAGCACCCACAGGGGGCCGCCGGTGTCGGCATCCACCGCTGCGATCGGCTCGTGACGCAGGTCGGCCGTAAGCCGCAGCCGCCAGAGGTTCCAGCGGCCGGTGGGGTCGTCCGCGTAGACGAGATCGTCGTCGTCCACCCACTGGGGCTGCAGCGGCGACGAGCCGCCGCCGGCGACGGTGGTCCATTCCGGGCCGTCGCCGCCCTCGAGGCGCCCGAGGCGGAGCTCCGCGCGGTCCCACGCCATGTGGGGGTGGTCCCACGCGATCCACGCGAGGCGTGTGCCGTCGGGCGACAGCGCGGGGTGGGCGACGAAATCACTGCCGCTCGCGAGCGAGCTCAGGCGCGCAGCATCCACGCCTCTGCCATCACGGGGGACGTCGACGATGTCGCGAGCCGGCACGGCGGTGCCGCCGGTGTGGTCCTCGCGGACGGCGAGCAGCCGGCCGTGCTGCAGCACCAGGCCGCCGAAGCGCACGTCGCCGGCGTCGGGCGTGAGCGGGCGCGGCTCACCCCCCGGCTCGAGCCGCCAGATGCGCTGGTCGGTCTTCTCGACGAAGTACAGCACTCCGTCGTCGTCGGCGGTCCACGAGCCCCCGCCGTACTCGTGCACGCGCGATCGGGCGCTCCACGGTGCGGGGAGCACATCGACGACGGCTCCGGATGCCACCCTCCGGCGCACTGCGGAGCGGCCGCCCTCCTCGGGTACCGACTCGCCCCACCACACCTCGGGCTCGAGGGTGCCGACGAAGCGCGCGCCCTCGAGGCGGGGCGACGCGGCGGACACCTCCGCGGCGGAGATCGGGGAGGGCCAGCTGCCGTAGGGGAGCGCGTCCGGTGTCGTCACGCACACCACGGTACGACGAAGCCGGTGAGCCTCGCGATCGAAACAGAACGTCACAGGCGACACAGCGGCGGCGAGCTCCGCTACGGTGGACGCATCGTCGCCCGGTCGTCCTCAGGGACGCCCCCGAAACTCGGGGGCACCGGGCAGGAGCGACAGCCGAGCCCGGCACCCGCCCGCGATGACACCACTTCCGCCGTCCCGGTGGAGGGAGGTGCCGCGGCCGCCCGGGCCTTCCCGTACGGCTCAGCCCTGTCCGCCGATCCCTGAGAAGCAGGCCATGTCGATCGACCTGAGCACTCCTCCCGTGCCGATCTCCTTCGAGGTGTATCCGCCCCGCACCGAGGCGGGGTTCCCGGCGCTGCACGAGACGATCCGCCATCTCGCATCGATCGATCCGCGCTTCATCTCCGTGACCTACGGCGCCGGCGGATCCACCGGCGGTCGCTCCCTCGAGCTGCTGACCCACATCAAGCGCGAGACCCACGTCGAGCCGCTCGCCCACCTCACGTGCGTCGGGAACACCTATGCGGGCGCGAACGCCCTGATCCGGGAGTTCCTGGATGCCGGGATCACGAGCTTCCTCGCGCTGCGCGGCGACCCGCCCGTCGGTGTGTCGGAGGATGACGTCTACCTCGGCGATCTCGAGGGCGCGGCGCAGCTCGTCCAGCTCATCGATCGGGTACAGGCGGAGCGGGAGCCGTACAGCGAATCGCCGATCCCGGGGGTTCCCGGTGCGGTGCGCGTCGGGGAGCGTCCCCGTGTCGACATCGCGGTCGCCGCCTTCCCCAACGGGCACCCGCGGTCGCGGCATCCGTTCGAAGACATCGACGCGCTGCTCGCGAAGCAGGCCGCCGGCGCGACGCTCGCCATCACGCAGCTCTTCTTCCACGCCGACGACTACCTCGCCTTCGTGCAGCGATCGCGCGAGGCCGGCGTCACGATCCCGATCCTCCCCGGCATCATGCCGATCACCTCGCCCGCACGACTGCGTCGCGTGCTCGAGCTGACGGGGGAGCAGCTGCCCGCCGAGCTGGCGATCGCGCTCGACATCGAGCCGACCACCGCCGGGCAGCGCGAGGTAGGGGTCGCGCATGCCGCACGCCTCGCCCGCGCGGTGGTGGACGGCGGGGCCCCCGGCATCCACCTGTACGCGTTCAACAACCACGACACGGTCCTCGACGTGCTGCGTGAAGCCGGGCTGCTGGACCCGGCGAAGCGAATGCCCGACGCCGTCCGCTGACCCGGGCGGCGCGATCCGTCGGATGCCCGACGGGTCTCTTCGGCGACCCCGAAAACCCCCCCACCATCCGAGATGAACGAAGCGAAAGAGAGAGCACGATGACCGACCCTCGCACCACCTTCCCCCACGGGACGATCCTGGGCTATCCCCGGATCGGCCGCCGCCGCGAGCTCAAGCGCGCCGTCGAGGCGCACTGGGCCGGCTCGATCGACGCCGAGACGCTCGAGCAGACCGCGGCCGGCCTGCGCCGCGCCACGCGCGAGCGGCTCGCCCAGCTCGGCCTCGGCCGCGACGACTCGTCGATCCCGGAGTCGTTCTCGTTCTACGACCAGGTGCACGACGCCGCGGTCACGGTCGGGGCGCTGCCCGAGCGGTTCGCTGCCCTGCGTGACGCCGACGGCGGCATCGGCCTGAACGCGTACTTCCCCGCCGCGCGCGGCGCGGGCGAGGACGCCCCGCTCGAGATGACCAAGTGGTTCGACACCAACTATCACTATCTCGTCCCCGAGATCGGCCCCGAGACGGTCTTCGCGCTCTCCAGCGACCGCTTCGCGCGACAGGTGGCCGAGGCGAAGGCCGACGGCTTCACCGTCCGCCCCGTGATCGTGGGCCCGGTGACGCTTCTCGCTCTCGCGAAGGCGACGGATGCCGCGCCCGCAGGCTTCGACCCGCTCAACCGCATCGACGACCTGCTGCCGGTGTACGCCGAGCTGCTCGCGAGCCTGCGGGATGCCGGGGCTGAGTGGGTGCAGCTGGACGAGCCTGCGCTGGTGAGCGAGAGCCTGCCGGCCGACCCCGCGGCGCTGGCGGATGCCGCCGCGCGCGCATACGCCGCACTGGGGGTTCTCGAGGACCGACCGGCGATCCTCGTCGCTGCCGGCTACGCGCAGCTGTCGCCCGAGGCGTGGACGGCGCTCGCGGCCGCTCCGATCGAGGCCATCGCCATCGACCTGACCCGCGGCGCGGTGCCCGCGGCGGTGCCCGGCCTGGACCGCAAGGCTCTCGTGGGCGGCGTCGTCGACGGGCGGAACGTGTGGCGCGGCGACCTCGACGCCGCGTGGGGGCGGCTGCAGGCGCTGAGCGCCCTCGGTGCGGCGCAGATCAGCGCGGGCACCTCCACCTCCCTCCAGCACGTCCCCCACGACGTCGCAGACGAGAGTGCGCTCGACCCCCGCCTGGCATCGTGGCTCGCGTTCGCCGACCAGAAGGTCGGCCAGGTGGTGACGCTCGCCACCGGCCTGGTCGATGGGCGCGCTGCCATCGCGGAGCCGCTGGCCGCAGCATCCGCCGCCCTCGCCGACCGTCAGAGCGCCCCCGGCGTGCGCGACGGCGCGGTGCGCGAGCGCGCCGCGGTGCTCGGTGCCGGCGACTTCGAGCGCGGTGACTACGACGCCCGCGTCGCGGCGCAGGACGCCGAGCTCGGACTGCCCGTCCTGCCCACCACGACGATCGGGTCGTTCCCGCAGACGGGCGACATCCGCCGCGCCCGTGCCCGTCACGGCCGCGGTGAGATCGGCGCCGGCGAGTACGAGCAGTTCCTCCGCGACGAGATCGCCCGTGTCGTGACGCTGCAGGAGGACATCGGCCTCGATGTCCTCGTGCACGGCGAGGCCGAGCGCAACGACATGGTGCAGTACTTCGCCGAGAACCTCGACGGGTTCGCGGTGACCGAGAACGGCTGGGTGCAGTCGTATGGCTCGCGGGCGACGCGCCCGTCGATCCTGTGGGGCGACGTCTCGCGCCCCGCAGCGATCACTGTCGCGTGGTCGACGTTCGCCCAGTCCCTCACCGACAAGCCCATGAAGGGAATGCTGACGGGCCCGGTCACGATCCTGGCGTGGTCGTTCGTGCGCGACGACCAGCCGCTGGGCGAGACCGCGAACCAGGTGGCGCTGGCGCTGCGCGACGAGATCGCCGACCTCGAGGGCGCGGGCATCCGCGTCATCCAGGTCGACGAGCCGGCGCTCCGCGAGCTCCTCCCGCTCAAGGCGGCCGACCAGCCCGCCTACCTCGAGTGGTCGGTCGGATCGTTCCGTCTCGCGACCGCGGGAGCCGCGCCGGCGACGCAGGTGCACACGCACCTCTGCTACTCGGAGTTCGACGTGGTCATCGACGCGATCGCAGCGCTCGACGCCGACGTCACCTCGATCGAGGCCGCGCGCAGCCGCGGCGAGGTGATCGGCGACATCCGGGCGTCGGGCTTCGCCGCCGGCATCGGCCCGGGCGTCTACGACATCCACTCGCCGCGCGTGCCGTCGGTCGACGAGATCACCGATCTCCTGGACCGCACGGTGGCCGAGCTCGCACTGCGCCGCGTCTGGGTCAACCCCGACTGCGGGCTCAAGACCCGCGGGTACGACGAGACGGTCGCCTCGCTGAAGAATCTCGTCGAGGCGACCGAACTCGTGCGTGAGCGCGTGGAGGTCGCCCTCTAGGCGCGGGGCTTCTTCGCGGATGCCTCGGCCGGCGCGGACGCGTCGGTCGGGGCATCCGCGTTCTCGGGGATGACCTCGGTGTCGTTCTCGTCTTCGACGACCACCGTGTCGGCGTCGATCACGAGGGTGTCGGCGGTGCCGTCGATGTCGGAGTCCTCGGTGTCGACGACCTCTGCCACCGCTACCGCCTCGTCGGGGCGGACCTGCAGCAGCTCGAGGATCCACGTGACGACGAGCGCGACGATGAGCACGAGGAAGATGTCGCCCGCCGACAGCGGTCGCAGCGCGAACAGCCAGATGACGGCGAGGGCGATGATCAGCGTGCGCACCAGCGTGCGGTAGCGGTAGAGCCAGGCGCCGAAGCGTCCGGTGCCGAAGCCGTGGCTCGACAGCTGACGGCGCGCCGACGCGTTGAGGCTCCCGATGGCCTGGCGAGAGCGCACCGCGGGCGTCCAGCGTCCGGCGAACCAGCCCAGGATCGCGATGACGACGCCGAGCAGCACCGCGATGGCAGCGGTCTGCTGCATCGCCCCGACGAGGCTCTGGTAGACGACGTCGAGCGCCGTCGCGGAGAGCCCGAGCTGGACGGCCGTCTGCCCGATGACGGGGTAGCCGACGGCGAACGCCAGCGCCAAGGCGCCGCCGCCCAGCGCGAAGCCGATGCCCGAGCCGAGCACCGCGGTGCTGCGGCGGCGCGCGATGAGGATGCCGAGCACGAAGAGGCCGATAGTGATGATCGGGAGCCACCAGCCGAGGGCCGTGGCCAGCGCGTAGGTCGTCCGGATCGTCACGAGGGTGTCGCCGGTGCCGATGATGATGACCTTGTCGACGGCCGGGATCAGCTGGGCGATGCCCACACCGCGGTCGATCAGGTTCTGCTTCACGCGCTCGACGATCGCGCCGAGCTGGATGCCGAGACCGTCGTCGCTCATGACGACGATGCCGCCGCCGTCGGACGTCGCCGCCGCCGTGAGGGCGCGGTGCGCAGCGCGCGTGGTCGCCGTCCAGGTGTCGGCGAACGCGTCCGATTCGACGACGCGCGTCACGGTCTGCGTGAGGAGGTTCTGAAGGCCCTCCGCCGCCGGAGCCTGGAGCAGCTGCAGCGCCTGCGAAGCCCGCGGCGGCAGGCCCAGCTGGTCGATGCCGTCGAACACGTTCGCGGTGAGCTCTTCGAAGTCGACCTGCGCCTGGACCGCCTCGACCGTCTCATCGATGATCATCTGCTGCACGGCGGGGTCGTCCGCGAGCGGGGCGAGCGTCTGCACGAACGCCGACTCGTCGACCAGTTCGAGTCGCGCCCAGGCGGTGACGATCGAGATCGGGACGAGGATCGACGCGATCACGATGCACAGCGCCGAGAAGAACGCGCGCCATCCGCTGCCGGCCGGGCGATTCGCCACCCTGCCGGCCGGCGGTGGGGGAGCGGTCCCCGCTCGGAGGAGGGCGTTCTCGGCCTCGAGTGCGTCCAGGCGGGCCTGGAGGTCGGGAACGTCTGGCGAGGGCGTCACGGCGGTCATTCCACCCTTATAGCGCGTCTCGCGGGGTGCTCACCACCTCTCACGTCGCGCGATTCGTGCGAAACGGCGTCAGACCGCGCGCAGCACCGCGACGACCTTGCCGAGCACGGTGGCGTCGTCGCCCAGGATCGGCTCGAACGCGGAGTTGCGGGGAAGGAGCCACGTGTGGCCGTCGCGCTGGCGGAACGTCTTGACGGTCGCCTCGCCGTCGAGCATCGCCGCGACGATCTCCCCGTTGTCGGCGGTCGCCTGCGACCGCACCACGACCCAGTCGCCGTCGCAGATGGCCGCGTCGATCATCGACTCGCCCGAGACCTTGAGCATGAACAGGTCGCCCTTGCCGACGAGCTGACGGGGGAGGGGGAAGATCTCCTCCACCTGCTGCTCGGCCGTGATGGGCACGCCGGCGGCGATGCGGCCGACCAGCGGAACGAGTGCGGCGTCGCCGACCGACGGGGCTGCGTCGGCGGGGCTCTCGGTGGCGGTGCCCGGCAGATCGATGAGCACCTCCATCGCGCGGGTCTTGCCGGCGTCGCGCCGCAGATAGCCGCTGAGCTCGAGCTGATTGAGCTGGTGGGTGACGCTCGACAGCGACTTGAGGCCGACAGCATCGCCGATCTCGCGCATGCTGGGCGGGTAGCCGTGACGGGCGATCGAGCGCTGGATCACTTCGAGGATCGCGAGCTGCTTGTCGCTCAGGCTCTTGCGCCGGCGGGTCTGGGGCTTCTCTCGCCCGGCCGCGTCGCTCATCTTCCGGCTCCGTCCTGCGCTCGGCCGCCGAGCGCTGTTTCTTCGAATGTCGGAGGCCCGTGGTGGGGTTCTCGTATCGAAACCGTATCCGGATCCCAGGCGATGAGGTGGCAACCTCGCCGCGTGTCGCGTTCGAGAGATCGACGTCGGAATCCGGTATTGACATCGTACAGACTCGAAGATAGCTTCGGAAGAGAGGTTCGCATTCTCCACTCCTGGCCGAGTGGCGAATGCGAATCTCTCCCCATCAGGAGGAGACGAGCATGACCGCGATCGACTTCACGACGTCCGTTCCGTCGCCGGCCCGCGCCGCCGGTGCCGCAGCCCAGCGCGCGACGCGCGCCGTGGCGGGGCGCTCCACACGTCTCCGGCTGACGGTGCGCGGCCGTCGCGTGCTCGCCGTGCTGGCCGCCCTCCCCGCT
>JAVBUG010000287.1:0-4029 GCA_031555515.1 Microbacterium sp.
GCCCCGCTCGCGCACACGATTTCGGTCGCGCGCGGGCCGGCCCCCGACACCCTGCCCTCGGGTGTGGTTCTGCTGCGAGGCATCCGCTTCCGTTCGGTGTGCGAGCACCACCTGCTGCCCTTCCGCGGGCACGCGCACCTCGCGTACCTCCCGGGCGAGCAGGTCGTCGGCCTCGGCGCGCTGCCGAAGGTCGTCGACATCCTGTCGTCGCGTCCTCAGGTGCAGGAGCGTCTGGGCGAGCAGATCGCCGATGTGATCGCCGGATCCCTCGACGCCCGCGGTGTGCTGGTCGTGCTCGACGCGTCGCACGAGTGCGTGACGATGCGGGGCGGACGCCAGCCGGATGCCTCGACCGTGACCATCGCGGCACGCGGAGAGCTCGCCGAGCCCGTGGCGCGCGCCGAGCTGATCGCGCTGATCGGAGCCGGCCGCTCATGACCCTCATCATGGGCGTCGTGAACGTGACGCCCGATTCCTTCAGCGACGGCGGGCGGTACGTGGACGCCGACGCCGCCATCGCCCACGGGCTGCAGCTGCACGCGCAGGGGGCCCAGATCCTCGACGTCGGCGGTGAATCCACGCGACCCGGTGCGGAGCGCGTCGCGCCGGGCGTCGAGCAGGAGCGGGTGCTTCCGGTGGTGCGGGCCCTCGCGGAGGCCGGCGTCGTGGTCAGCATCGACACCATGAACGCGTCGACCGCGGCCCTGGCCGTCGAGGCCGGCGCGCGGATCGTGAACGACGTGTCGGGCGGCATGGCGGACTCGGGGATGCTCGCGGCCGTCGCTCCGACCGACGCGGACGTCGTGCTGCAGCACTGGCGCGGCCACTCCGCCGACATGTACGCCCGTGCCGTGTACGACGACGTCGTCGCCGAGGTGACCCGCGAGCTCACCGCCAGGGTCGAGGCCGCCGCGGGGGCCGGCATCGATCCCGCGCGGGTCGTCGTCGACCCCGGCATCGGCTTCGGCAAGCGCGGCGAGCAGAACTGGGCGACGCTGCGCGGTCTCGACAGCTTCGTCGCGATGGGGCAGCGGGTGCTGATCGGCACGAGCCGCAAGCGGTTCCTCGCCGACGCGCTCGCAGAAGAAGGCGCCGCCGAGGTCTCCGAGGCGCGGCGCGACCTGGCGACCGCGGTGACCAGCGCTCTCGCGGCGCAGGCGGGGGTGTGGGCGGTGCGCGTGCACGATGTCGCCGCCACGCGAGATGCTCTGGTGGTCGCCGCGCGTTGGACGGGTGTGGATCGATCGGGCGGCCGGGAGGGCTGATGGACTTCATCGACGAGATCACGCTCACCGGCGTGCGTGCGTACGGGTACCACGGCGTGTTCGAGGACGAGCGCCGAGAGGGGCAGGAGTTCGTCGTCGACGCGACGCTCTACCTCAGCACCGCCGAGGCGGCCGAGACCGACGACGTCGCCGACACCGTGCACTACGGCGAGGTCGCCGAGCGCATCGTCGCGATGGTCGGCGGCGAGCCCTTGAACCTCATCGAGGGCGTCGCGGCACGTATCGCCGACGACCTCCTCTCGTACGACCTGGTGCGGATGGTCACGGTCACGGTGCACAAGCCGCAGGCTCCGATCCCGGTTCCGTTCTCCGATGTGGCGGTCACCATCCGCCGCGGCCGCCCTGTCGAGCCGGAGCGGACGGTGCGCTCGTGAACCGCCGACTCGCACAGGGCTTCGACGGCGACGCTGAGCGTCACCCGCGGGAGGCGGTCGAAGCCGTCGTCGCGCTCGGCGCGAACCTCGGCGATCGCGCCGAGACGATGGCGGCGGCGATCACGGATCTCGCTCGCGTGCCGCTCGTCGACGCGGTGCGCGTCTCGGAGCCGATCGAGTCGGTCGCGCTGAAGCCGGAGGGACCGGATGCCGCGGCCCCGGCGTACCTGAACGCCGTGGCGATCCTCACCACCCGCCTGGCGCCGTCGGTGCTGCTCGGCTACCTGCACACGATCGAGCAGCGGCACGGCCGGGTGCGGTCGGCGGCGCGCTCCGCGCGCGAGGGGGGCTGGGAGGACCGCACGCTCGATCTCGACCTCATCGCCTACGGCGACGTGGTCAGCGACGACCCGCGGCTGCTTCTCCCGCACCCGCGCGCGGCCGAGCGGGACTTCGTGCTCGGCCCGTGGCTGGACGTCGATCCCGACGCGGTGCTCCCGGGCACCGGCCGGGTCGACGAGGCGCTGCGCCGCCTGCGGGCGGAGGGCCGATGAAGCGCACCGGTGCCGGCGTGCTGATCATCGCCGCGGTCCTCGGGGTCGCGGCGGGCTTCCTCGTGGATCAGGTGCTGACCTCGTCGGGGAGCCCCACGTTCACGCCCGCGGTCACACTGCCCATCCTCCTCGTGCTGCTCGGGGTGGTCGTGATCGCTCTGGCGATCCCGATCCGCCGCGCCACGCACGGCTCGTCGAAGGCCAAGGTCGACCCGTTCCGCGCGGTGCGCATCGCGATGCTCGCGAAGGCGTCGAGCATCGTGGGCGCCGCGATCGGCGGCCTGGGTGCCGGGCTGTGGATCTTCCTCGCGACCCGGCCGGTCACGCCGTCGCTAGGCTCGTTGGGAACGGTCATCGCGACGACCGTGTGCGGCGCCCTGCTGGTCGCCGCGGGTCTGGTCGCGGAGCACCTGTGCACCATCCGGAAGGACGACGATGACGAACAGCCCGGAGGCGACGACCCCGGACTCGAACCCCGCCTCCGCGGTCACTGACGCGGCGGCCGTGCCTGGCGCGGCGCCCGGCCTCGACGCGACGGCCGGCCCCGTCCCCGCCCCGGAGTTCGAGAAGCTCGTCGAGCCGCGGTCCGAGAACCGGCTCGCGCTCGAGGGCGGGGTGTGGCACCAGATCTCGCCGAAGTACGTGACGGTGCAGCTGATCTCGACCGGTTCGTTCCTGCTCGTCGTCATCGCGGCCACGCTCGTGCTCACGCTGCTGATGCACCAGCTGTGGGCGTGGATCCCCGGCGGCATCATGACGGTGATCCTCGCGTGGACTCTCGCCATCCTGCCGCGCCAGGCGCGCGCGATCGGGTATCAGCTCCGCGACGACGACCTCGTCTTCCGCCGCGGCATCCTGTGGCAGCGGTTCGTCGCCGTGCCCTACGGCCGCATGCAGCTCATCGACATCACCCACGGCCCGCTCGACCGCGGGTTCGGCATCGCGCAGCTGAAGTTCGTGACCGCCGCCGCGGCGACCGGCGTCGTGATCCCCGGCCTCGCCCAGTCCACGGCCGAGACCCTCCGCGACCACCTCGTCGAGGTCGCCGAGAGCCGGCGCACAGGGCTATGAGCACGGTTCCCCCTGCCGAGCCGACGCCCGCCGGCCCCGGCGCGCCGCCGCCGCAGCTGGTGCGTTCACCGCTCAGCGACGGCGAGTGGCACCGTCTGCATCCGCTCACGCCGTTGCTGCGCGGCGGACTTTTCCTGATCGTCGTGATCGGCATCGTGTTCGCGAATCTGCGCGATCGCCTGCTGTACATCTTCCTGCCGTGGCTGGCGCCTGGCGTGGGCGACGAGGTCGTGGAGTGGGAGCAGGTCGGGGGCGACCCTGTCGACTTCATCATCGCGAACAACCTCTACGTGGTGGCAGGCGTCGCGGTGCTCGCGGTGCTGATCGTGCTCGTCACGGTGTTCTACACGTCGTGGCGCTTCCACACGTTCCGCATCACCGACGACGACGTCGAGGTGCGCAGCGGCATCCTGTTCCGTACGCAGCGCCGCGCGCCGCTCGATCGCGTGCAGGGCGTCAACCTCACGCGGCCGATGATCGCGCGGCTGCTCGGCATGGCCAAGCTCGAGGTCGTGGGCGCGGGCACCGACGCCAACGTCAAGCTCGAGTACCTCTCGACCGCCAACGCCGAGGCCGTGCGCTCGGACATCCTGCGCCTCGCGTCCGGACGCCGGCTGGCGATGGCGGGCCCCGCCGGTCCGGCGGGCGCGGCCGCGCCGCGCCCGCCCGGCAAGGTCGCGTCGCTGAGCCAGACCGTCGGCCGCGAGATCACCGGACTCATCGAGGGACCTGAGGCTCCTGTCG
>JAVBUG010000351.1:0-4228 GCA_031555515.1 Microbacterium sp.
GGTTCATGCGGATGTTGTCGAGCGCGTCCGAGATGATCGTGAGGTTGCGAAGCCCCAGGAAGTCCATCTTGATGAGGCCCAGCGTCTCGCACGACGGGTAGTCGAACTGCGTGACGATCTGACCGTCCTGCTCGCGCCGCATGATCGGGATGATGTCGAGCAGCGGCTCGGACGACATGATCACGCCGGCCGCGTGCACGCCCCACTGCCGTTTGAGGCCCTCGAGCCCGAGCGCGCGGTCGAACACCGTCTTCGCCTCGGGGTCGGTCTCGATCAGGGTGCGGAACTCGACAGCTTCTTTGTAGCGCGGATGCTGCGGGTCGAACATGCCGTCCAGCGGCATGTCCTTGCCCATCACGGCCGGCGGCATCGCCTTGGTGAGCCGCTCCCCCATGCTGAACGGGAACCCGAGGACGCGGCCCGCGTCCTTCAGGGCCTGCTTCGACTTGATCGTGCCGTATGTGACGATCTGCGCGACGCGCTCGGAGCCGTACTTCTCGGTGACGTAGTCGATCACCTCGCCGCGGCGACGGTCGTCGAAGTCGACGTCGAAGTCGGGCATCGAGACGCGGTCGGGGTTGAGGAAGCGCTCGAAGATGAGGCCGTGCTCGAGGGGGTCGAGGTCGGTGATCTTCATCGCGTAGGCGACCATGGAGCCCGCACCCGAGCCTCGGCCGGGACCGACGCGGATGCCGTGGTCCTTCGCCCAGTTGATGAAGTCGGCGACCACGAGGAAGTAACCGGGGAAGCCCATCTGCAGGATGATGCCGGTCTCGTACTCGGCCTGCTTGCGCACCTTGTCGGGGATGCCCCCGGGGTATCGGTAGTGCAGGCCCCGCTCTACCTCTTTGATGAGCCAACTGTCTTCGGTCTCGCCGTCGGGCACGGGGAAGCGCGGCATGTAGTTCGCGGAGGTGTTGAACTCGACCTTGCAGCGCTCGGCGATGAGCAGCGTGTTGTCGCACGCCTCGGGGTGGTCGCGGAAGAGCTGCCGCATCTCCTGCGCGGTCTTGATGTAGTACCCGTCGCCGTCGAACTTGAAGCGGTTCGGGTCGTCGAGCGTCGACCCCGACTGCACGCACAGCAGCGCCGCGTGCGCGTCGGCCTCGTGCTGGTGCGTGTAGTGGGAGTCGTTGGTGGCCACGAGCGGGATGCTGAGATCCTTCGCGAGCCGCAGCAGATCGGTCATGATCCGCCGCTCGATGGAGAGGCCGTGATCCATGATCTCGGCGAAATAGTTCTCTTTGCCGTAGATGTCCTGGAATTCGGCGGCGGCCGCGCGCGCCGCGTCGTACTGGCCCAGCCGCAGTCGCGTCTGCACCTCTCCGGAAGGGCATCCGGTCGTCGCGATGAGCCCCTTGCCGTAGGTCTGCAGGAGTTCGCGATCCATGCGCGGCTTGAAGTAGTAACCCTCCATGCTCGACAGCGAGCTCAACCGGAACAGGTTGTGCATGCCCTCGGTGGTCTCGCTCCACAGCGTGGTGTGCGTGTACGCGCCGGAGCCGGAGACGTCGTCGCTCTTCTGCTCGGGCGTACCCCACGCCACGCGCGACTTGTCGCTGCGGTGGGTACCGGGGGTGACGTATGCCTCGAGCCCGATGATCGGGTTGATGCCGGCCGCCTGAGCCGCACGGTAGAACTCGAAGGCGGCGAACGTGTTGCCATGGTCGGTGACGGCGATCGCCGGCATGCCGTATTCGGCCGCCGCCTGCGTCATCGCCCCGATCTTGGCCGCCCCGTCGAGCATCGAGTACTCGCTGTGCACGTGCAGATGAACGAAGGAATCGGATGCCACCCATCGAGTCTAGGTTCGCGCGCCGACACCGGCCGAGGGATCCGTCGTGAGTCGCGGACTCCCGCCGCGAGGTCCCTTCACCCTCGACTCGAGGATGAAGGTCGCGCTCAGAAGTCCTCGTCGAGGGCGTACTGGCGCTGCCAGGACTCGGGGCGGTCGATCCCGAGGCCGTACAGGTAGCGGATGAGCTGGCCGTGGTGCTGGGTCTCGTGCTCTAGCAGGGCGAGTGCGTAGGTGAAGGATGCCTCGTCCTCGGCGTCGAACCCCGCGATCCAGTCGTCGACGTCCGCTGAGGTCTGCGCGAACGCCGCGCGCAGGGCCGCGGCATCCGTCGTCTGTTCTGCCGTGACGGGACTCGTGAAGCCCTGCCACTGACCTGCCCGCGCCGCACGCGGGTAGCTCTCACGCGCCCCGAGGACGCACCAGAGCTGGTGGCCGACGGTGTCGGACGGCAGGTCGGCGAGGTGCGAGCCCAGCTGCTCCGCCGAGACCGCGTCGACGAAGTCGAGGTACAGGGTGTTGGCGCGGGAGAAGCGACGGCGCAGCAGTTGGTTCACGCGTCCACGCTAAAGGTCGCGCCGCATCAGCACGCGGGGAAACCCCGACAGCACCGACTCGGTGTCGGCCGCCTTGACGAATCCCGCCTGCTCGAACAGTCGGCGGGTGCCGACGTACGCCATCGTCAGATCGACCTTCTCGCCGCCGTTGTCGACCGGGTAGCCCTCGAGCACCGGCGCGCCCTGGTCGCGCGCGAACGAGACGGCGCCGTCGATGAGCGCGTGCATGACGCCCTTCTTGCGGTGCCCGGGCCGCACACGGAAGCACCACACCGACCACACGTCTTGGTCGTCGACGTGCGGGATCTTGCGGAAGGTCGCGAAATGCGTCCGCGTGCGCGGCGCCACCCCCGCCCACCCGACGACGTCGTCGCCGTCGTAGGCGAGCACGCCGATCGGCCCCTCCTCGTCGATGAGCCTGCGCACCCGGTCCCCGCGTTCGGATCCCTTCAGCGCGAGGTTCTCCTTCGACGGGATGCGGTAGCTCAGGCAGAAGCACACGTTGGACGCCGGATTCTTGGGGCCCACCATGGTCGCGACGTCGTCGTACACGTCGGCAGGTCTCACCTCGATCGTCATGCCCACACTCTGCCCGCGGCATCCGACATCGTCCAGGCGGTTGCGATCCCGCGCCGGCGCGCCGCATAGGGTGTGAGCATGCCCACACCGGACTTCATCCTCGAGCTGCGCGAGAAGATCGGCACCCATCCGCTGTCACTCGCCGGCGTGACCGCCATCGTGATCCGGGGCGGCGCGATCCTGCTCGGCCGGCGCAGCGACAACGGCTGGCTCACGCCGATCACGGGGATCGTCGATCCGGGCGAAGAGCCCGCCGACGCCGCGGTGCGCGAGACGCTCGAAGAGGCCGGCGTGGTCTGCCGCGTCGAGCGGCTGGCGTGGGTGCACCAGATCCCCCGTGTCACCTACGCGAACGGCGACCAGAGCGACTACCTCGACCTCACGTTCCGCTGCGGGTGGATGTCGGGCGAGCCCTCCCCTGCCGACGGCGAGATGACCGAGGTCGGCTGGTTCGACCTCGCGGACCTGCCCGGCGAGATCGACGCCGACATGCGGCGCCGCATCGACGCGGCCCTCGCGGGCGACGGTCCCACCCGGTTCGAGGGCGGCCGCTGACACAGAATCGGAGGCTTCTCCCGACACGCCGGGCGGCAGCATCCGTTCCCCGGCGTGTCGCACGGAATCTCCGATTCTGTGCTCGACAGCCCGGGAGTTCAGTCGCCGCGCAGCACGCCGAGCGCGTGGGCCAGATCCGCCGGATAGCCCGACGTGAACGTGACCCAGTCCCCCGTCGTGGGGTGCGCGAACGAGAGCTCGTGCGCGTGCAGCCACTGGCGGATGAGTCCCAGCCGGGCCGACATCGTCGGGTCGGCGCCGTAGAGCGGATCACCGACGCAGGGGTGCCGATGCGCCGCCATGTGGACGCGGATCTGGTGCGTGCGGCCGGTCTCGAGGTGGATCTCGAGCAGCGAGGCGCCCGGGAACGCCTCGAGGGTCTCGTAGTGCGTGACGGAGTCCTTGCCGTCGGGAGTCACCGCGAACTTCCACGAGTGGGACGGGTGCCGCCCGATCGGCGCGTCGATGGTGCCGGCCAGCGGATCGGGGTGCCCCTGCACGACGGCGTGGTAGATCTTCTCGACCTCGCGCTCCTTGAAGGCGCGCTTGAGCGCGACGTACGCGCTCTCGGTCTTGGCGACGACCATGAGCCCGCTCGTACCGACGTCGAGGCGGTGCACGACACCCTGACGCTCGGCGGCGCCGGTCGTCGCGATGCGGTAGCCGCCGGCGGCGAGGGCGCCGAGCACGGTCGGCCCCTCCCAGCCGAGCGACGGATGGGCCGCGACGCCGGAGGGCTTGT
>JAVBUG010000038.1:0-21475 GCA_031555515.1 Microbacterium sp.
CGCCCCCCCCCCCCCCCCCGGGCGGCCCCCCCGCGGCGCCCCCCGCCCCCGCTCCCACCCCCGGGGCGCGCGGCCCCCGACTGTCGTCCCACGGACGTGGGACGGGCGGGCGCCCCCGTCCGCCGCGACCCGAACGTAGGATTTCGCCATGACCAAGGGACCGGCGCCCGACGCCTCGTACGAGAACCGCAGCTTCGGGGCGCCCGGGGCTGAGCGCACCGTGATCCTGCTGCGCTCGGGGATCTCGACCCTGTCGGATCCGCGGCCCGATGTCACGGCCCGGCGCGACGCGAGGATCGTCGCCGTGGGGCTCACCGTCGACGACATCGACGATCCCGCGGCGTACCGTGGCGCGACTCCCGCCGAAGCGACCGCGAGCGTCATCGCCCGGTTCATCGCCGAGGAAGCCCACGCGCGTCCGGTCGGCCTCGTGGGCGTCGGCGAAGCCGGCGAGCTCGCGATCATGATCGCGGCGCATCTCGGCGAGGGCGTCGACCGGCTCGCGCTCGTCGCCGTTCCCCGCCCGGAGTCCGAGCTCGGAGCCAGCGAGGTCGCCGTGCTCCTGGACCGCATCGCCGCCAAGACGCTGCTCATGAACGGCCAGGGCGATCCCACTGCCGCGTCGGCGGCGGCGCGCTGGTTCAAAGGGCACCTGTCGTCGGCCCGCGTCGAGATGGTGCCGCGAACCGGCGATGCCGAGCCGCGGCTGGTGCTCGCCGACGTCTGGGAGCGCGTGCTGTCGCACGTCGCGCCCGGGACGACGCGATGAACCGCCTCGTCGTCCTCACCGGCGCCGGGATCTCGGCCGAGAGCGGCGTGCCCACGTTCCGCGGCGCCGACGGCCTCTGGGAGGGGCACGACATCGACGACGTCGCGACGCCGGAGGGATTCGAGCGCGACCCCGACCTCGTTCAGGCCTTCTATGACGCGCGGCGCCGGGCGGTGGCATCCGTCGCTCCGAATGCGGCGCACCGTGCGCTCGCCCGGCTCGAAGGCGCGCTCGGCGACGACCTGCTCGTCGTCACGCAGAACGTCGACGACCTGCACGAGCGCGCCGGCAGCCGCAACCTCGTGCACATGCACGGCGAGCTGCGCCGCGCGCTGTGCCTCGCGTGCGGATCCCGTCCCGGATGGGACGCCGACCTCGTCGACCGCCCCGCCTGCCCGCAATGCGGGGAACGGATGCTGCGCCCCGACGTGGTCTGGTTCGGTGAGATGCCGTACGAGCTCGACCGCATCGAGCAGGCGGTCGTCGCGTGCGACGTGTTCGTATCGATCGGCACGTCGGGGGAGGTGTACCCGGCGGCGGGCTATGTCGCGCTCGCAGCCGCATTCGGGGCGCGCACGGTGGAGCTGAACCTCGAGCCCAGCGACCCTGCGGTGCCCTTCGACGAGGCGCGGGCAGGCCTCGCGAGCGAGCTCGTGCCGGCGTGGGCGGAGGAGATGATCGCGCAGCGCGCGCGGCGCTGATGACATGCGAAGGCGCCGGACGGATGCTGCCGCCCGGCGCCTTCGCCATGCTGGATGCTGCTAGGCCCTGCCTCCGCCCGCGCGCAGGCGCGAAAGGGCGTCCACGGTCGCCGCGAGGATCAGCACGCCGCCGGTGATCAGCAGGTTGAATCCCGCGGGGAGCTTGAGCAGACCGAGGCCGTTCGTGATCACCGCGATGACCAGCGCGCCGATCGCGGCGTGCATGAGCCGGCCCCGTCCGCCGAAGAGGCTGACACCGCCGACGACTGCCGCGGCCACACCGCTCAGGACGATGTCGCGGCCGACCGTCGCGTCGACCGAGCCGACCCGCGACACGCTCAGCAGTGCGGCGAGCACCGCGAGGCTCGAGCAGACCACGAAGGCCCACCACTTGATCCACCGCACCTTGACGCCCGAACGGCGGGCGGCCTCGGCGTTGCCGCCGATCGCGTAGATGTACCGGCCGAACCGCGAGCGATCGAGGATGAACGTGCCGATCCACAGGATGAGGAGCACCAGGGGCACGACGATCGGGACGCCGCTGACCTCGACCACGGACTGGCCGCGGTTCTGGTTGAGCACGTACACCGCGCCGCCGCCGAGGACGAGGATGACCGCGAGCTTGATGAACACGAGCGAGATCGCGCGGTTGGGCACGCCCGCCCGGGTGCGGCGGCGTCGATCCCAGAACGACGTTCCCGCCGAGATCAGCAGCATGATCGCGAGCATCGCCCAGCCGCCCCACACCGGGAGGTTCTCGCTCTGGATGGCCCGGAGCTCGGGAACCTGGAGGCGGTAGAGGCCGCCGGGGCCGATGATGACGAGGGCGAGCCCCTGGAACCCGAGGAACAAGCCCAACGTCACGACGAACGAGGGGATGCCGACCCTCGCGACGAAGAAGCCGATCGTCGCGCCGGTGAGGAAGCCGAAGCCGAACCCGATGAGGAGCGCGAGCGGCCAGGGCAGCCCCCACACCGCATTGAGCACGACGAACAGGGCCATGCCGACGCCGCCGGTCACGCCGGCCGACAGGTCGATCTCGCCGAGCAGCAGCACGAAGACGAGCGCCATTCCCAGTACGACGAGCGACGCCGCCTGGTTCAGCAGGTTGGCGAAGTTGCGCTCGGTCAGGAAGAACGGGCTGAGGATGCTGAACAGCACCACCAGCACGACGAGGCCGCCGACCGCGGGGAGGGCGCCCATGTCGCCGCCCCGGATGCGCTGCCACCACGCGGTGATCTGGTCGCCGAGGCCGCCTTCGACGCCGCTGCCGATGAGGTCGCTCGTCACCGGGTCGGGTGATGCCTCGGTGCGAGGGGCGTTGATGGTCATGACAGGTCTCCCTCGATGGCGATGGTGTTGGTGCCGATGATCTCCACTCCGCCGAGCGTCTTCGTCCCCGTGATGTAGCCCACGACGTCGTCGCGGGTCGTGTCTTTCGCGTCGATCTGCGCGACCATCTGGCCGAGGTACAGGACGGCGATGTCGTCGGCGACGGCGAACACGTCGGCGAGGTTGTGGCTGATGAGGATCACGGCGACGCCCTGGTCGGCGAGGCGGCGCACGAGGTTCAGCACCTGCTCGGTCTGGGCGACGCCCAGTGCGGCGGTCGGCTCGTCGAGGATCACCACGCGGGCCTTCTTCAGCACCGCGCGCGCGATCGCGACGGTCTGCCGCTGGCCGCCGGACAGCGAGGAGACCTTCTGCCGCACCGACTTCACGGTGCGCACCGACAGCGAACGGAGGGTGTCGGACGCCTCCTTCTCCATGAGGCCCTCGTCGAACGTGCCGAATGACAGCTCCTCGCGGCCGAGGAACATGTTCTGGACGATGTCGAGGTTGTCGCACAGGGCGAGGTCCTGGTACACGACCTCGATGCCCAGCCCCGAGGCGTCGCGCGGGGCGTGCAGGTCGCGGTGGGTGCCGTCGATGAGGACTTCGCCCTCGTCGTAGGGCTGCACTCCCGCGAGCCCCTTGATGAGCGTGGACTTGCCGGCGCCGTTGTCGCCGACCAGTGCGGTGACCTTGCCCGGGCGCACCTTCAGGTCGACGCCCTTCAGCACGCTCACCGGGCCGAAGGACTTCTTGACGCCGACGAGCTCGATGATCGGCTCGGCGGCGGTGGTCGTTTCTGGCATCTTCGCTTCCTTGCGATTGGTCCGCGGACGGGATGAATCGGGGCGCCACGTCACGCGGACGTGGCGCCCCTCATCAGATGGTTTACTCCGTGACGCCGTACTGTGCGCACAGGTCGGCGAGGTTGACCTCGGTCGACGGGTCCGTGATGCTCGGGATCGTGCCGGTGCACAGCTCGTCGAACGTCGCATAGCCGCCGGCGGCGACGACGTCCTTGACCTTGTCGGGGCCGACCAGCTGCGGCGTGACCTGGATGTAGGGCGTGCCGTCCTCCAGCTCCGCGTCCGCCGAGGGGGTCTCCCCGTTGAGGAGCTTGACGGCCAGTTCGACAGCCGCGTCGGCCTCATCCTTCACCGGCTTCCAGACCGTCGCGGTCTGCCAGCCGCCGAGGATGTTCTGCAGACCCGCCACGTTCGCGTCCTGGCCGGAGACCGCGACGCCCGTGAGGCTGTTGTCCTGCAGGACCGTGATGACGCCGGCGGCGTTGGTGTCGTTCGCCGCCCACACGCCGTCGACCTTGCCGTCGAGGCTGGTCAGGGCGTTCTCGAAGTTGGTCTGCGAGATGTCCTGGTCCCACGCGCCGTCGGGCTCGGCCGCCGGGGTGATGCCCGCTGCCGAGAGCACCTCGTCGGCGCCGTCGTGGAACATCTTCGCGTTGCCGTCGGCGGGGTCGCCGCCGATGTACACGACCGTCGCGTCAGCCGGAGCGACGCCGGCGGCCTCGAGCCCGTCGAGAACCGTCTGACCCTGCATACGGCCGACCTCGACGTTGTCGAAGGAGACGTAGTAGTCGGCGCCGTCGAACGGACGGTCGTAGGCGATGACCGGGATGCCCTCGGCCTTGGCCTTCTCACCGACCGCGACCGCAGCACCCTGCAGGTCGACGAGCAGCATGACGCCGCAGCCCTGGGTGAGCTGCTGGTCGGCGATGGTCGCGTACTTCTCTTTGTCGTTCTGCGCGTTCTGGATGTCGGCCTCGAAGCCGGCCGCCTCCAGGCCGTCCTGCAGGAACGGGCGGTCCAGGTTCTCCCAGCGCGGCGAGGAGGCCGCGTCGGGCAGGATCACGCAGGCGCGGTTGGCGGCGTCGCCGCCGCCCTCGGTGGAGCCACCGTCGCCGCCGCTGCCGGCACAGCCGGCCAGCATCACCGCGGCTGCCCCCGTCAGGGCGACCGCGGCAAGGATCGAAGACTTCTTCATCATTCGCCTTTCGTCGTTGAAGCGAGCGAGTCCCAGGATCATCCCTGGTGTTCTTCGCGCTGATGCGATCATCGACGACGCAGATTCTTATCGTCAAGTCTTGAACGTAACGCTTTGGCAACGCCGGGAGAAGTGGACGACGGATGCTGCGCCGGCGAGGTCTGAGAGAACGCTTACCGTGCAGATTGCCCGAGTATCAGGGAAATGGGCCGCAATTCGCCCAGCGAAGGTGCGGTGTCATCCTGGACGCCGCCTGGGAGTGTTCGCCAAGTGAATCCAGTCGACGGGCGACGGCGTTCAGGCGCGACCGGTCGCCGCGCGGGTGCGGCGCGACAGCGAGTCGACGATCACCGCGAGCACGAGGACGACGCCGGTGACCATGAACTGCACCGACGAGTCGAGGTTGAGAAGCGTCAGCCCCGACGAGATCGACTGGATGACCACGATGCCGATGAGGGCGGAGAACGCGGATCCGCGCCCGCCGAAGAGGCTCGTGCCGCCGATGACGGCGGCCGCGATCGCGTTGAGGTTCACGTCGCCGGTGCCGGAGCTCTGATTCGCGGAGGCGAGTCGGGCTGCGGCGAGGATGTCGCCCACGGCGGCGAGCGTGGAGCACATCGCGAAGACCGACAGGTAGATCCGGTCCACCCGGATCCCCGCGCGTCTCGCGGCCTCGACCGATCCGCCCACCGCGTAGACCGCGCGCCCCCAGCGGGTGCGGGTGAGGGCGAAGTTCATCGCGACGACGAGCCCGAGGAAGAACAGGAACATCACGCCGACGCCCCGGTACAGGTTCAAGTACCACGTCGCGACGAGCAGGAACACGAGCAGCGCCCCGCCCCGCACCGCGATCTCGCCGTAGCTCTGACTCACGAGGTTGGCCGCCGCGCGTCGGCGCGCCCGCCGGACGAGCGACCACGCGAAGCCGGCGGCCGCCAGTACTGCCACGACGTAGGACGCCCACGCCGGGAGGAACATCTGCTGCGCGAACTGCACGAGCCACGAGTCGAACGGGATCGCGATCGACCCCGTCTCGCCGAGGACCCAGAGCTGCAGCCCGAGGAAGCCGAGCAGTCCCGCGAGGGTGATCACGAAGCTGGGAAGGCCGAACCGCGTGTAGAGGTAGCCGTAGAGCAGCCCGACCAGGCAGCCGATCGCGATCCCCGCGATCAGCGAGAGGACGAGGTTCCACTGCAGCTGAACGAAGGTCACGGCCAGCACCGCGGCGGCCAGGCCCGACACCGACCCGACGGAGAGATCGATCTCTCCGACGAGCAGCACGAGCACCACGCCGAGGGCGATCGTGCCGATCGCCGCGCACTGCATCGTGAGGTTGACGAGGTTCTCGCTCGAGAGGAACACCGGGTTCAGCAGCTGGAACACCGTCCAGATCACCGCGATGCCGAGCACGACGGGCAGGGCTCCCAGATCGCCGCCGCGCACGCGTGCCACGAACGCCTCGAGGGCGTGACGGATGCCGCTGCCGCTCAGAAGCCGCTCCTCCGGCACGGTCTCGACGAGGCGCTCGTCGCCGTGGAGGCTCATCGGTTCCCGTCCCCGCGGGGACGGGAAGCGCGGCGGGACCCGGCGCGGGGCATGCGGATCACGGTGCCGCCGGCGGTGTGCTCGTCGAGCGGCGGCTGGTCGGGCTGCGGATCGACGGGCTGCGGGTCGACGGGCGACGGCGGGGGCGCAGCATCCGTCCGCTCCGGTGCGCGTCGCAGAGTCGAGTGGTCGACCGCACCGGTGATGGCCGCGATGAGCGTCTCGCTCGTGACGTCGGCGACGTTGTAGACGCCGTTGTTGCGGCCCAGGCGGAGCACGACCACGCGGTCGGCGACCGCCATGACGTCGGCCATGTTGTGGCTGATGAGGATGACGCCGTGCCCGCGTTCGCGCAGGCGCTCGATGAGGTTCAGCACCTCGGCGGTCTGTGCCACGCCCAGCGCCGCGGTCGGCTCGTCGAGGATGACGACGCGGGGCTCGCCGATGAGCGACCGGGCGATCGCGACGGTCTGGCGCTGGCCGCCCGAGAGCGACGCGACGGGCACGCGCACCGAGGGGATCTTCGCCGACAGCTCGCGCAGCAGTGTCCAGGTGCGCTGCTCCATGTCGACCTCGTCGAGGGTCGCGCCGTCGCGCAGCTCGCGGCCGAGCCACAGGTTCGCGACGACGTCGAGGTTGTCGCACAGGGCGAGGTCCTGGAAGATCGTCTCGATCCCGAGCTCCTGCGCGTCGGCGGGGGAGTCGATGCCGACGGGCTCGCCGTCGAACTCGATCGACCCGCTGTCGGGCGGATGGACGCCGGCGAGCACCTTCACGAGCGTGGACTTGCCGGCCCCGTTGTCGCCGACGAGGGCGACGACCTCGCCCTCGTTGACCCAGAAGTCGACGTCGGTGAGGGCCTTGACCGCGCCGAAGCGCTTGCCGATGCCGCGCATCGTCAGCACGCGTTCGCGCGGGCGTCCCGCCCGCGGGTGCGTCATCGACATCCTCGCCTCGTCTTCATCGATCCCCAGCCGACCCGTGTCAGAGTCAGGACCCTACCCGATGCCCGCCGCTTCGCACGCATCCGCGTACGCCGGGGTGCAGATGTCGTCGACGGTCCAGAAGCCGTCGGCGACGACGGTGTCCATGATGTCGTCGATCGTCACGGCCACCGGATCCAGAAGAGTGGCCGGCGTCCCCTGGATCTCGAGCGGTGCCGTGACCTCCTCGCCGTGCAACAGCTTGACGGCGACCTCGGCCGCGAGCTCTGCCTGCGGCTTGATCGCCTTGTACACGGTCATGTACTGGTCGCCGGTCAGGATGCGCTGGATCGCCGAGAGCTCGGCGTCCTGCCCCGTCACGATCGGCAGGGGGTCCACGTTCGCGACCCGCAAGGCGGCGATGGCGCCGCCCGCGGTCGCGTCGTTCGCCGCGTACACGCCCGCGATGGCGCCGCCGTGCTGGGCGATCTGGCCCGACACCCACTCCTGCGCCTTCTCGGGGTTCCACCCCGGGGTGTCGTATTCGGCGAGCACGCGCAGGCCGCTGTCGTCGATGACGCTGTGGGCGCCCTGTTTGAACAGGGTGGCGTTGCTGTCGGTGGGGGAGCCGTTGACCATCAGGATGCCGCTGCCCTCCTCCTCGGCCTGCACGCCCGCCACGAAGGCGGTCGCCTGCAGCACGCCGACCTTCTCGTTGTCGAACGAGATGTAGTACGCCAGGTCGCCGCCGGCGATGAGCCGGTCGTACGAGATGACGGGCACGCCTTTCGCGTTCGCCGAGCTCACGATGCTGACGGCGGCGTTCGCGTCGACCGGGTCGAGCACGAGCACGCCGGCACCGGCGGTCAGCGCCGACTCGGCCTGCTGCTGCTGCTTCGCGGCGTCCTGGTCGGCGTTCGCGTAGAGCACGTCGTAGTCGCCGAGCTCGGCGACCCGGGCCTCGAACATCGGCCGGTCGAACGTCTCGTAGCGCGCCGTCTTCGCGTCGGGCAAGAGCAGCGCGATCGTGTCGTCGGAGGGGGTGCCGCCCGGGCCGGGCGTGCCGGAGCAGGCCGACAGCAACCCGGTGATGAGGAGGACACAGGATGCCGTCGCCATCGCGCGGCGCCGACTCGGGGGCCGCCGCGGCCGATCGTGGCGCGTACGGGGCATCGGACGAGCCTATGCGGTGATGGGCAGCGACGGAGCGGTCGGAAGCTGGGCGTCGACCGTGACGTGGTCGAGGGCGATCGCGATCGCGCCGCGGGTCTCGGCCCACTCGCCGAACGAGGCTCCGACGATCTCGGGCAGGCCGTCGGCCGAGGGCAGCGCGGTGCGCTCGAGCGAGTGGCGCATCGGTGCCATCAGGATCTCGCCGGCCTGGCCGAGTTCGCCGCCGACGACGATGAGTTCGGGGTCGAAGAGATTGCACAGGCTCGCGGCCGCGATGCCGATGTGGCGGCCGGCGTCGGCGATCACGCGACGGGCCGCACCGTCGCCCGCCTCGGCGGCGTGCAGCAGGTCGCCGAGGCGATGCATGCCCTCGCTCGGCGGGAACAGCGACAGCAGCGCGGGTCCGCCGGCGTACGTCTCGAGGCATCCGCGATTGCTGCAGCGGCAGATGGGTCCGTTCTCGTCGAGCGTGACGTGCCCGATCTGGCCGGCCTTTCCGTTCACGCCGCGGAAGAGGTCGCCGTTCACGACGAGCCCGGCGCTGATGGTGTGCCCGACCCGGATGAACACCGACGACGCGGCCGAGCGCCCGTTGCCCTCGCGCGCCTCGGCCAGCCCGCCGAGGTTGGCCTCGCTGTCGACGTGCACCGGGCGTCCGATGCGGATCGCGAGGCTCTCGGCGACGTCGACGTTTTCCCAGCCGCGGAGCAGCCCCGGCGTCGACACCATGCCGGTGCGCGGATCGATGGGCGCGGGAAGCGCCAGCCCGACGCCGAGGAGGTCGGTGATGGACCCGCCGAGGGACTCCATCATGTCGCCGAGGAGCAGGGCGAGGCGGTCGAGCTCGGAGTCGTGGCGATGGTCGAGCGGGAGCGGCAGCGACGACTGCGTCACGATGGTGCGCGCGGTGTCGGCGATCGCGATGTGCAGGTGGCGGGAGCTGTAGTGCACGCCGGCGACGAGGCCGAGGCGGCGGGCGAGCGACACGAGGGTCGCGCGGCGGCCGCTGCTCGTCGTGAACGACGTGTGCAGGAGGCCGGATGCCGTCAGCTCTTTGACGATGTTCGAGACCGTCGCGGGCGAGAGGCCCGTGCTGCCGGCGAGCTCGATCTGGGTGAGGCGGCCGTGGCGCTTCAGCGACTCGATGACGCGCGCGCGATTGGCCTCGCGGAGCGAGGTCTGCGAGCCCGGTGGGGCTTGACGGCGTGCCACAGGTCACACTGTATCCCACGGCCGATTTCCCAGGTCGGGTCTGGGTTCACGCACGTCGCGCACCTCGCTCGCGCGGCACGCATTAGCATCGGTACGCCATGCACACCGTCGTCGAGGCGCTCCGCGCCGCCCTGCCCCCGCACGCCGTCGTCACGGACGACGAGACGCGCGACCGTCTGAGCCACGACGACGCGGAGTGGGCCGACTACGGGCTGCCCGCCGCCGTCGTCTTCGCCTCGTCGCTCGACGACGTCGTCGCCACCGTGCGCGTCGCGGCCGCACACGGCGTGCCGATCGTGCCGCGCGGCGCCGGCACAGGTCTCTCGGGAGGCGCGAATGCGACGGACGGATGCCTCGTCCTCTCGCTCGAGCTCATGACGAGGATCGTCGAGGTCGACGTCGCGGAGCGCTTCGCCGTGGTCGAAGCGGGCGTGCTCAACGACGACCTGCGCCGGCACGTCGCCGGAGCGGGGCTCTGGTATCCGCCGGACCCCGCGAGTCAGGCGATCTCGACGATCGGCGGGAACGTCGCGACGAACGCCGGCGGCATCTGCTGCGTCAAGTACGGCGTGACGCGCGACTACGTGCTCGGTATGACGGTCGTGCTCGCCGACGGGAGCGTGGCGAAGCTCGGACGCACGACGGCGAAGGGGGTGACCGGCTACGACCTGGCCGGTCTCTTCGTCGGCTCGGAGGGCACGCTCGGGATCGTGGTCGACGTGACGCTGAAGCTCCGCCCGCTGGGCGGTCGCGAGGAGCGCGCGGTCGTCGGCTACTTCCGGACGCTGACGGATGCCGGTCGCGCGGTCGCCGCCGTCACCGAGGCGGGCATCGTGCCGTCGGCCCTCGAGCTCATCGACCGCACGTGCCTGCACGCCGTCGCCGAGTGGCAGGGCTGGGATCTGCCCGAGGACGCGTCGGCGCTCCTGCTGGCCAAGGTCGACGAAGCCGGCGCCCGTGGCGAGGAGCTCGCCGCGGCCATCGAAGAGCTGTTCCGCGCCGCCGGCGGAAGCCGCGTCGAGCGGGCCGCCGATCCCGACGAGGTCGACCGACTGTTCACGGCCCGGCGTCTCGCGTATCCGGCGCTCGAACGGCTCGGCCCCGTCCTGACCGAGGACGTCTGCGTTCCTCGCGGCGCCGTGCCCGAGATGCTCGCGCGCATCGAGGCGGCGGCCGCGGACGCGGGAGTCGTGATCGCGAACATCGCCCACGCGGGCGACGGCAACCTGCATCCGCTGATCATCGCGCCGGAAGGCGACGACGAGGCCAAAGCGCGCGCGAAAGTCGCGTTCGACCGCATCGTCGACGACTGCCGCGCCCTCGGCGGCACGGTCACCGGCGAGCACGGCGTGGGTCTGCTGAAGCTCCCGGGCGCCGCCGCGGAGCTCAGCCCCGCCGTGCTGCGCCTGCACCGCGCGATCAAGCACGCGCTCGACCCCGCGGGGATCCTCAACCCCGGCAAGGCCTTCCCGAACGGAGAATGACATGCCCTCGATCCACGCCGACGACGGCGTCCGGCTGGAGTACGCAGACTCCGGCGACACCGCCGGTCGCCCGGTGGTGCTGTTCGCCGGGTTCAAGGCGCCGGCCTCGAGCTGGAGATACCAGCTGCCGGCCCTCGAGCGCGCCGGCTATCGCGTGCTGGCGGTCGACCTGCGAGGGCACGGGAACGCCGAGCGACCGGCATCCGGTGTCGACATGGTGCGCCGCGGGCGCGACGTGAGGGATCTGCTCGAGGCGCTCGACTTGCGCGACGCGGTGCTGGTCGGCGGCTCGATGGGCGCGAACACGATCTGGTCGTACCTCGGGCGGGAAGGCACTGATCGCGTGGCCGCCGTCGTGAGCGTCGACCAGACGCCCAAGATGCTCAACACCGCCGACTGGCCGGACGGCTTCTACGGGTACACCGTGGACAACGTCGACACCTACTTCGCCGAAGGTATCCCCGACACGGGGCACGGCACGCCGATGCTGCGGCGGGGGAGGCGACTCGTGCGACTGCTGCGCGCCATGAAGGGCGCCGAACGGGAGTTCACCCACGGCGAGCTCGCGCTCCTGAACGACCACGCCAAGGCGGACTGGCGCCAGGTCATCGCCGTGACCGATGTGCCGGTGCTGTTCGTCGCCGGCGCCGAGAGCGAGTTCTGGCCGAGCTCCCACGCGTCCGCGTCCGCGGCGCTCGCACCCAGGGGCGAATCGGCGGTGATCGCCCACGACGGGCACGCCGCCAACATCGAGCAGCCGAAGGCCTTCAACGCCGGGATGCTCGAGTTCCTCGCCCGCGTCGCGCCCGCCTGACTCAGCGCCGGTCGGCGGCGAGGCGGATGAGCACGATGTTGCCCGACTCGTCGACCTCCGCCACCTGCGGGTGGGCCTTCACGAACTCGGAGAAGCTCTTGTGGCCGAGAGCTTTCTCGCTGAACGACGGGTCGAGCCGCTTGATGAGGCTCTTCACCGCCGACGCGTGCTGCCACTCCACGCCTTCCTTGTCGCTCTCCAGGCGCAGCGCGCGCTCGAGGAGGGACTCGGTCGGGTCGACGGCGGCCTTCCTCGCGCGGCGGCTGCCGGACGCACGCTGCGGCGCGGCATCCTTCTTCCCCGACGGCGGAGCCGCGACACCCGGGAGTGCGTCGTACGAGTCGAACTGGTCGCACGCCGCGGCGAGTGACTTGGCGGTGGAGCCCGCGACGCCGACGCCCACGACGAAACGCCCGAGCCGGCGGCAGCGCTGGGCGAGCGGCACGTAGTCGGAGTCGCCGGCGACGATCACCACGTGTGTGAGGTCGGGGAGGCGGAACATGTCTTC
This sequence comes from Microbacterium sp., assembly GCA_031555515.1. Classification (GTDB taxonomy): domain Bacteria; phylum Actinomycetota; class Actinomycetes; order Actinomycetales; family Microbacteriaceae; genus Microbacterium. The sequence continues at coordinate 12,463 of JAVBUG010000038.1, forward strand.
GACGGCGTCCACGGCGAGGCGGATGTCGGCCCCGTTCTTCGCGTAGGCCGCCGCGGGGAAGAGCTGCACGAGGTCGACGGCGCGGGCCACCAGCTGGGACCGGTACTCGGCGTTGACGGGCGCCGACCAGTCCGCGTAGGCCCGGGTGAGCACCAGCGTGCCGAACGACGTCGCGTAGTCGATGATGGCGCCGACGTCGATCGTCGCGGCGGCGAGGCGCTCGGCGATCTCGGGGTTCGCAGCATCCGTCGCGATCTTCTGACGGTCGCGGGAGTACGAGTTCTTGCCGTGCACGCGGTCATACCACGACATCACGATGTTGTCGAAGTCGAGGTACACCGCCACGCGGGGGCTCAGCAGGTCGGGCATGTCACTCCTCACCGGGGTAGCGGACGCCGACGAGGTCGCGGATCTCGTCGAGGGTGGCCATGATCGCGACGGTCTCGTCGATCGGGAGCACGTCGGAGTCGGTGCGGCCCTCGGCGAGGTACCGCTCGGCCGCGAGCGCCTGATACTGCATGCCGCGGCCCTCGATGTCGGAGCGGAACTCCTCGCGCACCGCGCCGTCGGGGCCGACGAGGCGGAACGAGGTCGGCGTGTACCAGACCCGATCGATGTCGATGCGGGCGTCGGTGCCGATGATCGTCGCGGCGTTGGGTCCGGCGCCGCGGGACGCCGACAGCGACGTCGACAGCGCGCCCGACGCGTGCGTCATGATCGTCGCGACCTCGGTGTCGGACCCGGCGTCGCCGATGCGCGCCGCCGCCGCGATGGAGAGAGGCTCGCCGAGGATGTCCCACGCGAACGAGACCGGGTAGATGCCGAGGTCGAGGAGGGCGCCGCCGCCGAGCTCGAGGGCGTTGATGCGGTGCGCCGGATCCGAGGGCAGCAGCTGCGTGTGGTCGGCGGTGACGGCGCGGACCTCGCCCAGCGCGCCCGATGCGACGAGCTCGCGGATGCGCACCATGTGGGGGAGGTACCGGGTCCACATGGCCTCCATCGCCAGCAGCCCTCGCTCGGCCGCGGCGTCGCGCACGGCCGCCGCCTCGCCGGCGTTGAGGGTGAACGCCTTCTCGACGAGCACGTGCTTTCCGGCTTCGAGCGCGAGGAGGGCGTTCGCCGCGTGCATCGGGTGCGGCGTCGCGATGTACACGATGTCGACGTCAGGATCTGCGACGAGCTGCTCGTACGACCCGTGGGCGTGCGGGATGTCGAAGTCGGCGGCGAAGGCCTCGGCGGTCTCGCGGCGCCGCGAACCCACGGCGGCGATGTCGAGCCCGGCGGTGCGCAGGTCGCTGGTGAAGGCTCGGGCGATGCCGCCCGGTCCGAGGATCCCCCAGCGGGGGGAGGAGGGCGAGGTCATGCACACGAGGCTATCGGCGAGATGCCCCCCGAGCCCGGAAGCTAGCGGGCGACGCTCTCCGCGAGGTCGGCGCGGCCCTGGGCCATCGTGATCTGGTCGAGCGCGCGAGCGAGGTCGTCGACGATGTCGCGGGCGTCCTCGAGGCCGATCGACAGGCGCACCGTGGTCGGGCCGATGTGTGCCTCGGCGAGCTGCGTCGGCGACATGTGACTGTGCGTCATCGACGACGGGTGCGCGACCAGGCTGCGCGCGTCGCCGATGTTCGCCACCAGGCGGATCACCTGCAGGCGCGAGATGAACTCCTCGACGAGACGGAAGTCGGCGTCGGCGTCGCCGGTCGCGGGCAGGTCGAACGCGAAGACCGAGCTCGCGCCGTCGGGCAGGTAGGCCTGCGCCTGCGCATGCCACGGGCTCGACTCGAGGCCGGGGTGGTGCACGCGCGACACGGCCGGGTGCGACTCGAGGAACTGCGCGACGGCGAGGGCGCTCGCGGTGTGGCGCTCCATGCGCAGGTCGAGCGTCTCGAGGCCCTGCAGCAGCTGGAAGGCGTTGAAGGCCGAGAGCGACGGGCCGAGGTCGTGGACGTACTTCGTCTTGACCAGCGCGATGTACGGCGACCCGGTCTCGCCGAAGCGCTCGACGAGGCTGCCGTCCGGCACGCGGGGGTACGTCTCGGTCAGCTGCGGCCAGCGCTGGGGCTCCGCGGTGAAGTCGAAGGTGCCGAGGTCGACGACGACGCCGCCGAGCGACGTGCCGTGGCCGCCCAGGAACTTGGTCGCCGAGTGCACCACGATGTCGGCGCCGAAATCCTTCGCGCGCTGCAGGTAGGGCGTCGCGACGGTGTTGTCGATCACGAGCGGCACGCCGGCGTCCTTGGCGACGGCGGCGACGGCGCCGAGGTCGAGCACCTGTGCGATCGGGTTCGAGATCGACTCGGCGAAGAGGGCGCGGGTGGTCGGGCGCACGGCGGCGCGCCACGCGTCGAGGTCGTCCTGGTCGACGAACGTCACCTCGATGCCCCAGTCGGCGAACGTGTCCTGCAGGAGGTCGATCGTGCCGCCGTAGAGCTGGCGGGCGGCGACGATGTGCTCGCCCTGCTTCGCGAGAGCCAGAAGTGCGACGGCGACGGCCGCCTGGCCCGACGCGACGCCGGCCGCCGCGATGCCGCCCTCGAGCTCGGCCACGCGCTTCTCGAACACGAGCACCGTCGGGTTCGCCGCACGGCTGTAGATGTTGCCGTCCTTGCGCAGCGCGAAGAGGTCGCGCGCCTCGGCGAGCGAGCGGAACTCGAACCCGTTGGACTGGTGGATCGAGGGGATGGCGGTGTTCTCCGCGATGCCGGAGTCGAACCCGGCCTGCACCTGCGCCGTCGCGAACGAGCGAGGGGCGGCAGGACGAGTCTGTTCAGGCATGCAGACCATTGTCGAGCCGCGGCGCCCGCGGCGGTGTTTCGTGTGTCGTACTGTTGCGCCGGCGGCCCCGCGGGCCCGATGCGACGGTAATGAGTGCGCGCGCGAGAATGGTCGGGTGGCGCAGCTCATCACCCCCGCAGAACTGGACGATCTCCTCCGAGCCGGCGCCGCGCGCGTGCTCGACGTGCGCTATCGGCTCGATCGCCCGGACGGCAGCGCGCAACACCTCGAGGGCCATGTGCCGGGTGCCGTGTATGTCGACATGGAGACCGAGCTCTCGCAGCACGGCCGCCCCGACGAGGGCCGGCATCCGATTCCTCCTCGGGAAGCGCTCCAGGCGGCCGCGCGTCGCTGGGGCATCGACGACGGCGACACCGTTGTCGTCTACGACGACGACCGCGCGCTGGGCGCATCCCGCGCGTGGTGGCTGCTCACCCGCTCCGGCCTCGCCGACGTGCGGCTCCTCGACGGCGGGCTCGGCGCCTGGGTGGACGCCGGGCTGCCGCTCGAATCCGGAACCGTCACCCCCGCGCCGGGCTCCGTGACGCTGACCCCGATCGCCGAGCCGGTGCTCTCGATCGACGACGCCGCCGCGCTCGCCGCGTCGGGTGTGCTCATCGACGTGCGCGCCGCCGAGCGATATCGCGGCGAGGTCGAGCCGATCGATCCGATCGCGGGTCACATCCCCGGCGCCGTGAACCTTCCGACCGGCACGTACATGAACGGGGAGCGATTCCGGGATGCTGCGGCCCTGCGCGCGCTGTTCGCCACGGCCGGCGTCGGCGACGGGGCGAACGCGGCGGCGTATTGCGGGTCGGGCGTCACCGCCGCGCAGGCCGTGTTCGCGGCCGAGCTCGCCGGACTGCCGCTGCGGATCTACCCCGGCTCGTGGAGCCAGTGGTCGAACACGCCGGGGCGGCCCATCGCAACAGGGCCGGAGGCGGCGGAGGTCACCGGCGCGGTGTGACCCGCGATCGGCGTGGGGGCTCGATCACCGGCCCGGTGGGTCACGGAACGAGCGTGATCTTGCCCGCCACGCCCGACTCGAGCGCACGGTGCGCGTCGGCGGAGTCGGCGAGGGCGAACGACGGGCCGAGCTCGACAGTGAAGCGTCCTGCGGCGATCAGTGCGAGCACGACCGGCACGGCTTCGGTGCGCCACACCTGCTGCTGCGCGGTGAGAGGCTCGGGCGAGCCACCGCCGAACGCGCGGATGCCGCGGGCCGCAGCATCCCGTCCTCGCACCAGAGTCGCGATCCGCTGACGGTCGGCGACCAGCTCGAGCGACGTGTCGAGGGCCTCATCGGTGCCGGCGGCGTCGATGGCGACGCTGACGCCCTGAGGAGCCGCCTCGCGCACGCGGTCGGCGAGCCCCTCACCGTACGCGACGGGGATGGCGCCGAGCTCGCGGACGCGGTCGAAGCGGCCCTCGGACGACGTCGCGACGACGGTCGCGCCCCACAGCACGGCGAACTGGATGAGGGCCTGGCCGACGGCGCCGGAGCCGGCGTGCACGAGCACGGTGTCGCCGCTGCCGACGGCGAGAGAGCGGAGCGCCTGGTACGCCGTGCCGACGGGGATGCCGAGGGCGGCGCCTTCGGCCGCGCTCACCTGCGGCGGCCGGGGGAACACGTGGGAGGCGGGCACCGCGATGTCGGTCGCGTAGGCGCCGGAGGCGCCCGCGAAGACGACGGGGTCGCCGACGCGGAAGCCGTCGACGCCTTCGCCGACGGCGGTCACCACACCGGCGCCGTCGCCACCGACGCGGCGGGGCTCGGTGATCGCGGCAGATGGCCGCAGGCCCGAGCGGAGCTTGCCGTCGATCGGGTTGATGCCCGCGGCGGTGACGCGGATCGCGAGCCGTCCGGCGTCCGCCGCCGGGTCCGGAACGGAGATCTCGTGAAGGACCTCGGGGCCCCCGAACTCGGTGTACGCGATCGCAGTGGTCATGACGGGGGCAACTCCTGTCGTCGAGGCGGCTATTACCTGAGGGCTTTCTGGATCCGCTGCAGTGACACGGGCTCGGCCGTGCCGAGGGACTGCGCGAAGAGGCTCACACGGTACTCCTCGAGCAGCCACCGGGCGTGCACGAGCGGACTCGGGGCGTCATCGGCGGGCGGGACGACGCCGCCGGCCTCGGCGAACACGGTCGCCGCGCGCTCGAACTCGGTCATCCGCTGGCGGTCGCGGCCGGGGTTGTCGGCGAGCGTCCGCACGCGGTCGAGGGCGCCCCGGAGGTACCGGGGCAGCTGCGCGAGCCGCGTGGTGCCCGTGCGCGAGACGAAGCCGGGGAAGACGAGGCCGGCGAGCTGACCCTTGACGTCATTCAGGGCTCCGAGCAGCGTCAGCGAGTTCGCGTCGCGCATCGAGCGCTCCACGTCGCGTGCGGCCGTGAGGATGCGGGCGGTCAGCGACACCGTCTGGAAGAGCTCGTCGACCACGGCGCCCGAGAACGCGTCGCGCACTGCCTCGAAGCCGGCGCGGGTGCGTACCGCGCCGTCGGGAGCGGTGCGCGCGATCACGGCATCCGCCACCGCGACGCGGGCGTCCTCGATGAGCGCCTTCGCAGACGGATACGGGGATGCTGCGAGCGCGAGCTTCTCGGCAGACGTCAGGTGTTCGAGCACATACGCCGAGGGAGACGGGACCGAGAGCAGCACCAGACGCCGGACGCCCGCCTTCGTCGCGCGGGCGGCGGCATCCGGCGTCGTCTCGATGCGCAGCGCGACCGAGGCGCCCTCGTCGACGATCGCGGGGTACCCGCGCACGACGCCGCCCGCGACCTTCGTGTCGACGACGTCGGGCAGGTCGCCGAAGGTCCAGTCGGTGAGTCCGGTGCGCTCGGCGAACGTCGACTCGGGGCGCGCGGCGTCAGGCCGGCCCGCAGGGCGGGGCGCGGGGCCCTTCGCCGGGTGGCGTCCGTTCGACGGCGCGGGGGCGGTGAGCGAACGCGACACGGACGCGCGTGCCCGGTCGGACAGCCGAGCCTGCAGCGCGGCGAGGTCGCGGTCGGAGCCGACGGCGCGCCCGCGCTCGTCGACGGCACGGAACGACACCTGCAGGTGACCCGGCACCCGCTCCATCTCGAAGTCGGCGGCGCTCACCGGCTGGCTGGCGACGCGCTGGATGCGTGCGGCCAGGGCATCGCGGAGGGGCGTCGGCGGCAGTCCGTCGTGAGCCTCGGGGCCTTGCCCGGCGAGGTCGGCGGAGAAGGTCGCAGCCCAGTCCGCGGCGGGCACGACATGACGGCGGATGGACTTGGGAAGCGCGCGCAGCAGCGCGGTGATGAGCTCGTCCCGCATCCCCGGCACCTGCCAGTCGAAGCCGTCGGGGCGCAGCTGCGCGAGGAGCGCCAGCGGCACGACGGCGGTCACGCCGTCGTCGGCGGCGCCGGGCTCGAACCGGTACGCGAGCGAGAGCACCTGGTCGCCCTGCGTCCAGCGCGCGGGGAAATCGCGCTCGTCGCCGCGCGACGCCTCGTCGACGAGGTCGGCCTCCGACATGTCGATGAGGCGCGGAGTGCTGGACGAGGAATCCTTCCACCACTCCTCGAAGGAACGCGCGTCGAAGACATCCCGCGGGATCCGGGCGTCGTAGAAGCGGAAGACGGCTTCGTCGCCCACCAGGATGTCGCGGCGGCGCTCGCGCTCCTCGATCTTCTCGAGACGCCGCCGCAGCTCGAGGTTGCGGCGCTCGAACGCCGTGAGCTTCTTGTCGAGGTGCGACGAGTCCCACTCGCCTTCGACCAGGGCGTGGCGCACGAACAGCTCGCGCGCGAACGGCCGGTCGAACCGGGCGAGCTGCACCCGGCGCTTCGGCACGATCTCGAGGCCGAAGAGCGTGATCTTCTCGTACGCGGATGCCGCACCCGATGCCTTCGACCAGTGCGGCTCGCTCAGCGACCGCTTGGCCAGGTCGCCCGCGAGGGGCTCAGCCCATGCCGGGTCGATCGCGGCGACGGTGCGGGCGAACAGCCGGCTGGTCTCGACGACCTCGGCGGCCATGACAGCGGCCGGCCGCTTCTTCTTGAGCCCCGAGCCCGGGACGATCGCGAAGCGGGTGCCGCGCGAGCCCAGGTACTCGGCGCCGCGGCGCTGTTCCGCGCGGTCGGAGCCGGTGCGGCCCCGCGTGGCGGTCGACGTGGTGCGCTCGTCGAGGATGCCGAGGTGCGAGAGCAGGCCCGACAGGATCGCTTTGTGGAGTTCGTCAGGGTCGGCGGCGCCCGTTTCGTCTCGCTTCGCTCGCTCAACGCGCGAGGAACGCGGCGCGTTGACGAGCGCGCTGAGCTGGCGGTGCACGTCGGCCCATTCGCGCACGCGCACGTAGTTGAGGTGCTCCGCGCGGCACAGGCGACGGAACGCGCTCGAGCCGAGCTCGGCCTGCTTCTCCTGCAGGTGGTTCCAGAGGTTGAGGAGGCTGAGGAAGTCGCTGGACGGGTCGGTGAACCGCGCGTGCAGGCGGTCGGCCTCATCGCGCCGGTCTTCGGGGCGCTCGCGCACATCCTGGATCGACATCCCCGCGACGATCGCCAGCACGTCGCGCAGCACGCCGGTGCGGCGCGCCTCGACGAGCATGCGGGCGAAGCGCGGGTCGATCGGCAGCCGTGAGATCTCGCGCCCGAGGTCGGTGAGGGTGGGGTGGTCGCGGCCGGTCTTGACGGCCCCGAGCTCGACGAGCAGGTCGAGTGCGGCCTTGACACCGCGCGAATCCGGGGGAGTGAGGAACGGGAACGACGAGATGTCACCGAATCCCAGCGACAGCATCTGCAGGATGACCGAGGCGAGGCTCGTGCGCAGGATCTCGGGCTCGGTGAACTCGGGCCGGGTGCCGAAGTCCTCCTCGGAGTACAGACGGATCGCGATGCCGTCGCTGGTGCGGCCCGCGCGGCCCGATCGCTGCTGCGCGGACGCCTGCGACACCGCCTCGATCGGCAGACGCTGCACCTTGCTGCGGTTGCTGTAGCGGGAGATGCGCGCCGTGCCGGTGTCGACGACGTAGCGGATGCCCGGCACCGTGAGGCTCGTCTCGGCGACGTTCGTCGCGAGGATGACACGACGACGGATGCCGGGCACCTGCGACCGCTCGAACACCCGGTGCTGCTCGGCCGCGGACAGGCGCCCGTAGAGGGGGAGCACCTCGGTGGGCGCGGCATCCTTCGCGTACATCCCGCGGACGGCGTCCGCGGCGTCGCGGATCTCGGCCTCGCCGGGGAGGAACACGAGCACATCGCCGGACGCCTCGCGGTCGAGCTCACGGAGGGCCGAGGTGATGCCGTCGACGTCGTCGGACTCGTCTTCGCCCTTGGCCGGTCGCGCCGGCGGCCGATACCGGATCTCCACCGGATACGTGCGGCCCGACACCTCGATGATCGGCGCCGGCGTGCCGTCGGGCTTCGCGAAGTGCTTCGCGAAGCTCTCGGGGTCGATCGTCGCGCTCGTGATGACGACCTTGAGATCGGGGCGCTTGGGCAGGATGCGTCGCAGGTACCCGAGGAGGAAGTCGACGTTGAGCGAGCGCTCGTGGGCCTCGTCGACGATGACCATGTCGTAGCGGCGCAGGAGGCGGTCGCGGTGGATCTCGTTGAGGAGGATGCCGTCGGTGAGCAGCGCGATGCGCGTGTCTTCCGACACCTTGTCGGTGAAGCGGACCTTGTAGCCGACAGTCGAGCCCAGCGGCACCTGCAGCTCCTCCGCGATGCGCTCGGCGATGGTGCGGGCAGCGATGCGGCGGGGCTGCGTGTGCGCGATGCGCGTGCGCCCCAGCTCGAGCGCGATCTTCGGCAGCTGCGTCGTCTTGCCCGACCCGGTCGCCCCGGCGACGATCACCACCTGGTGGTCGCGGATGGCGCGCGCGATCTCGTCGCGCGCGGCGCTGACGGGGAGCTCCGGCGGATACGAGATGACGGGTGCGGGCGAAGACATAGCCTTCGATCGTATCCCGTCCGGCCGGTCGTCCGGCGGCCCCGCCGCGACTGCACGTCGTCTCGCGCCCCGCGGGCGGCAACGTGCCGAAAACGACGATGAACTTCCGGCTCACACGACTACCGGGCCACGCTCGAAACCACGATGAACTTCCGGCTCACACGACTACTGGGCACGCGCCGTCGACACGCGCGAATCGACGAGGTAAATACGGCGCACACCCCATTTCGGTAGGCGGGGGGTGTCGGGGTGCGCGGGGTGCCGCGCGGGGGGCGGGTGAGTCGGGAAGTAATAGGGCCGCGCGCCCCGGGGCGGGGG
>JAVBUG010000210.1:0-29003 GCA_031555515.1 Microbacterium sp.
GTTCTCGCCGACGGCCCCCGAGGGCAAGGAGTCCAACTGGATCCCCACGATCTCGGGCAAGTCGTGGTTCCCGATCGTGCGCCTGTACGGCCCGCTCGAGCCGTGGTTCGACAAGTCGTGGCAGCTCCCCGAGCTCGTCAAGGAAGCCTGAGCGCCCCGCCGGCGATCACGCGCCGGGACGCCTGATGGACGGATGCCGCGGCACGGCCTCGCGCCGCGGCATCCTGTCGTGCGGCTCGCTGCCGCGAGGACCCGCGTCCAGGGTCAGCGCACGCGGCGGCCGTGGGCGAGGTCGATGAGACGCGACAGCACGTCGCCGCCGGCGCGGAGGCCGTTGTGCTCGTGCTCGCTCGTGATCCACGGCGTGACGCCGGGCAGGAGCCGGGCGGTCTCCATCGAGAACTCGAACGGCACGTAGACGTCGTTGACGTACACCGCGGCCGCGCCGCGCGCGTCGGACGCGGCGAGCGCGTCGGCGTCGTAGAGCGACGGCCACTCGAACTCGGCGAGCGCGAGGGTCACGTCGCGCCAGGGCTGGAAACCGGGAACCGTGTCGAGCCACTCGCGCCACACATGCTCGCCCGTGAAGAGCGTCGGGTCTTCGCGGAAGTCTGCGGGCTCGGTGCGCTCCGCCGACCAGCGCGTGGCGAAGCCGTCTGCGTAGCTCGACTCGTGGAACACGAAGTACAGCGGGTTTCGCGCACCGAACGGCATCGCCGCCGCCAGGTCGTGGCGGAAGGCGTTCGACCGCGGGTCGCGTTCGAGCAGACCCCACAGGGTCTGCCACCCGTCGTTCGCGCCGAGGGCCGAGCCCACCGAGCGCACGCGTGAGACCGAGGCGACCTCGCCGCCGGGAAGAACGAGCTCACCGTCGACGGCGAGATCGATCACGCGCCGCATCGCGTCGCGGTGCGCGGGGAAGCGGCGGTAGTACTTCTCGGACTCCTCGCGCATCTTGTCGTAGGTGAGGGCGTAGACGTCGTCGGGATGCCGCCCCACGGCGCTGAGGCCGCCGGTGATGTAGACGTGCTCGAGGGACGCAGCATCCGTCGACAGATACGCCAGGGTGGTGAACCCGCCGAAGGACTGGCCCAGCACGCTCCACCGCTCGGCGCCGAGGTGCTGGCGCACGGCCTCGCAGTCGCGCACGATCGCGTCGGCGCGAAGGTGCGTGATGTACTCGGCGAGTTCCGCCGCGTCGCGCTCGAGGTCGTCGTCGCCGACGGGGGTCGAGAGGCCCGTGCCGCGCTGATCGAGCAGCACGACGCGGTAATGCTCGAGCGCCGCGTCGAGCCACGACGGACCCGAGGGCGAATGGAACGCGCGCGGCGCCTCGTGACCCGGGCCGCCCTGCAGGAACACGAGGTACGGCAGGCTCTCGCCACCCTCGCGGGTGACGACTGCGGCGTGGATGTCGATCGTGCGCGCGTCGGCCGGATCACCCCACACCAGCGGGACGGTGAGGAAGTGGTCGTCGATCGTCATATCCTGCATGCGGCGCGTCGTCACGGACATGGCAACGAGCCTATTCGGGGCCGCCGACGTCTATCGAGGCCCGGCTGGCGACCGGGATGTCACGTTCAACCCCCGGCCGCCGCCGCCACCGCCCACGCGCCGGCGGCGAGGAAGACGGGAGCGCCGAGGATGCCGCACCAGAAGCTGCGCGCGACATCGTCCGACGGCGCGAGCAGCGCCCACCCCGCGGTGCCGAGCAACAGGACCGCCGGGACGAAGAGGAACGGCTGCCGAAGCGCCGGCGCGAGCGCGATGAGATCGAGACCGACGAGCGCGAGGAGCGCGGGTGCGACGTAGTCCGACCACCCCGCGCGGATCGCCAGGATCGCGAGGACCACCGCGAACGCGAGCTCGACCCAGAACACGACGACGTAGACGACGAACGCGGTCGTGCCCGGTTCGATCGCGGTGGGCGTCGCCCACACCCGCACCAGGAGGATGGTGCCGACCACCGCCAGCGCGAGCCCCGCGAGGCTCCCGAGGCCGAGCACCGCTCGCCACCACCACCCGCGCGGCGGGTGCTCCTGTGCCCACGTCGCCCACACCAGCGCGGCGACCCCGAAGGCGGCCGCGATGACGGCGAGGTCCCGCGGGTATGCGCCCGTCATGGCCGAACTCTACTGAGGGCCGACCGTCCGCAGGGAGTGGCGAAGCCCCGCGCGCCGCCGTGCCGGGTCGGCCCGAACGGCCGCCTCGCGCACGCGCAACGACCACACCGGCCGACCGGACGCCGGGAGCGGCGGATGCAGGCCGCGCGCACCGCAGCCGGGTCGGCCCGAACCGCCGCCTCGCGCACGCGCAGCGAGCACACCGGCCGACCGGGCGCCGGAGCGGCGGAAGCGGGGCCGCCCGCCCGCCGTAACCGACTCGGCCGACCCGACGGATGCCGCGGCCCAGCCCCGCGGCTCAGCCGCGCGTGCTCCTCTTGTCGCGGGACGGCGCGAAGCTGAACCGGCGCGGCCTCCGAGGCACGCCGCCCTGCGACACGGCCGGCAGCACGATGGGCTGCGTGACGATCGCGTCGACGACCATCGAACCGTCGGTGGGGCCGATGACCGGGATCGGAGTCGTGAGCGTCGCGACCATCGGCGTGACCGGGGCCTTCGCGAGCTGGCGGTGCGCCACCATATACGCGGGCACGAGCACGACCACGGCGCCGAGCCACGCGAGCGGGTTGCTCGCTGCGACACCGATGAAGCCGAAGATGCTGCCCAGCACGACGGCCGCGCCGACGCGCATCACGAGCTCGATCACTCCGGTCACCGTGGGGATGAGGGTGTGCCCGAGTCCCTGCAGCGCCCCCCGCAACACGAACAGGATCCCGAGGATCCAGTAGGTCGCGCCGTTGATGGCGAGCATCTGCGCGGCCATGTCCACGACCTCGGCCGAGCCCTCGTCGATGAACAGCTGCACCGTCATCGCCCCGAAGGCGATGAGGAGCGCACCCAGCACGATGGCCGCGGCCACCGACATCCACGTCGCCTCGATCACGCCGCGGCGGATGCGATCGGGGCGCCCGCCGCCGTGGTTCTGCGCGACGAACATCGACACGGCGAGGCCGAGCGACTGCAAGAGGGCGACGGCGAGACCGTCGACACGGGATGCTGCGGTGTACGCGGCGACCGCGTCGGCACCGAGCTCGTTCAGCGCGACCTGCACCGCGAGGGTTCCGATCGCGATGATCGAGGCTTGGAAGCCCATCGGCAGACCCAGGCGGAGGTGCTCCGCGAGCTCGGCCCGGCTGACACGCCAGTCGCTGCGGCGGACGTGGAGCACCGGCATCCGTCGCCGTACGAACTCGAGGCAGAGCAGCACCGAGATCGCCTGCGACACCACCGTCGCGAGCGCCGCGCCGCCCACACCCCAGCCGAGCGGGCCGACCATGACGATGACGAGCACGACGTTGAGCACGCAGGCGAGCGTGAGGAAGACGAGCGGCGTGCGCGAGTCGCCGATGGCGCGGATGATCGCCGACAGGTAGTTGAAGAACATCATCGCGCCCGCACCGAGGAAGCTGATCTGGGCGAAGACGATGGCGTCGTCCATGAGCTCGGCAGGGGTCTGGAGCAGCTCGAGCAGCGGCGCCGTCAGCAGCGGTGCACCGACGGTGAGCAGGAGGGTGCAGATGCCCGTGAGGATCGTGCCAGCAGCGACGGAACGGCGCACCGCCGCATAGTCGCGCGCCCCGAACGCCTGCGCGGTCGGGATCGCGAAGCCCGACGTGAGACCCCACGCGAACCCCAGCAGCAGGAACAGCATGCTGCCCGTCGCTCCCACCGCGGCCAACGCATCGACGCCGAGCTGGCGCCCCACGACGACGGCATCGACGAAGTGGTAAAGCTGCTGCACCACGTTGCCGATCAGCAGCGGGACGGAGAACAGGAGGATGACGCGCCAAGGGCGGCCCGTCGTCAGGGCGGTGGTCATGAGGGCGGCTCTCGAACGAGAAGGCGAGGAGGGACGGATGCCGCGCCCGTGGGCGACGGAGAGGTGCCGAGTGGCAGGAGCCCAGTGTATCGAATCGATTCGGGAGAGCCATCCTCATGTCAAGTTCTTGCGCAAAACCCCGGTTCGCGATGACACCCGGCGGCGGATTCCCGTGACGAGCACGCCTCCGACGAGGAGCATGCCGCCGACGAGTTCGGCGGCCGTGGGGATCTGGCCGAGCAGGATCGCGGCCGAGGCCATCGCGACCACCGGCGCGAGGAGCACCCACGGCACCACCGCGGCCGACGGGTTGCGGGCCAGCAGGCCGTTCCAGATCGAATAGCCGACGATCGTGCACAGCACTGCCGTGTAGAGCGTCGACAGCACCGACTGCCAGCCGAACGCCGCGATCCCCGACGCGATCGCCTCCGGCCCTTCGACCGCGAGCGACAGCATCAGCGCCGGCACGGGCACCACCAGCGCCGACCACACGGTGAGTGACAGCGAACCCAGCCGGCCCGGTCCGCTGACGGCCCCGGCGCGGCGCGAGATCACATTGCCGATGCCCCACGAGAACGCCGCGGCGAGCGCCAGCGCCACGGCCAGCGCGGGCGCGTCGCCGCCTCGGCCGGCCGCGACGATCGCGAGCCCGACCACGCCGAGCGCAATGCCGGCGATCTGCGGCGCCGTCGGGCGCTCCCGGAGCACCGCGGCGGCGATGAGGATCGTGAACACCGCCTGCGCCTGCAGCACGAGGGCGGCGAGTCCCGGCTGCAGGCCCAGCGCCATCGACGTGTACAGCAGCCCGAACTGCCCGAGGCTCATGAACAGGCCCACGCCGACGACGGTGCGCCACGAGGTGCGGGGCCGCGGGACCACGACGACCGCGAGCGCCACCACCAGGAACCGGATCGCGACGAACAGCAGGGGCGGCACGCCCGTCATGCCCCAGTCGATCACCACGAAGTTGAATCCCCAGAACGAGGCGACGGTCGCCGCCAGCACCATGTCGCGTCTGTTCACGCCTCCACTTCACCCGATTGCTGGATGAAGCACCAGCGATGCTTTTCTCACGAAACGATGTAGCGTTGCTTCATGATCGATCTCGAAGCGGTGCTGTCCCTCCGCGCGGTCGCCACGCAGGGCAGTGTGGTCGCCGCGGCGACGAGCCTGGGCTATACGCCGTCCGCCGTATCGCAGCAGGTCAAGCGACTCGAACGCGAGACCGGCATCGCGCTTCTCGAGCGCGCCGGGCGCGGAGTCATCCTCACGGAGGCCGGCACGCGCCTCGTCGTCGCGTCGACGCCGATCCTCGCCGACCTCGAGCGCCTCCGCGCAGATCTCCAACTCGCCGGCACCGACGACCGGGTCACCGGCGAGGTCCGGCTCGCCGCGTTCTCGACCGTGGTGCGTGGACTGGTCATCCCGGTACTCGGCGACCTGGCGGCGCAGCATCCCGATCTCTCCGTCCCCCTGCGCGAGAGCGAGCCGTGGGAGACGATCGCGCTCGTGGCGTCGGGCCAGCGCGACCTCGGCATCGTGCACCGCTGGGGCGGCGTCGCCCTGGCGATGCCCGATCACCTCGTCTCGACACCGCTGTTCACAGACGTCGCCGACGTCATCCTGCACCGCGACCACCCGCTCGCCAGTCGCACCGTCCTGCGTCCGGAAGAGCTGGCGGGGGAGAGGTGGGTGGCGACGTTCGAGGCCACCATCTGCCGCCAGTGGCTGCGTCGGCTCTTCGACGGCGTCCCCAACGCCCCGCGCATCGTGCACGAGTCGATGGAGTTCCAGAACCACCTCGAGCTGGCGCGCGCGGGCCGCGCTGTCGCACTGGTGCCGCGCCTCGGCCGCGGCGACCTCGGGCCCGACCTGGTCGCGATCCCGACCGTCGAACCGGCGTCGACGCGCGACGTGCTCGCGGTGCATCGCCGCACCCAGGAGGATTCCCCCGCCCTGCGCGCCGCGCTCGACGCGTTCGTCGAGCACGCGCGGACGATGTGACCCGGGCCGATCCGAGCACACCCCCAGCTCAGGCGAAGGCGAATTTCAGCGTGTTCAGGTGTGCGCGGCTGAGCTCGGCGGCACGCCGGGCGTCACGATCGGCGATCGCGTCGACGACGGCGGCATGGGCGGCCTGATCGGCCTCATGCGAAGCCGTCGGACGGATCTTGAGCATGTCGACCATCGCACTGCGCACACGCGGCGTGAACCCGTCGAAGAGCTCGAGAAGCACCTCGTTCCCCGAGGCCGCGACGATGAGCCGGTGCAGCGCGGTGTCGACATCGACATGCGGCTCCGGCGCGGGATCGGCCGTCGCGCGCGCCGCGAGCGCGGCCCGCATCGCACGCAGCTCCGCCGGTGTGCGCCGCTCGGCGGCGAGCGCGGCGGCCTCCGCTTCGATGGCGATGCGCGCCTCGATGACGGTCGTGATCGACGCGCGTCGAAGCACCGTGTCCCAGTCGTCGGTCACATCGAGCGCGGTGACGAAGACTCCGGCACCCTGGCGCGAGTCGAGCACACCCTTGCCGGCGAGCTCGCGGATGGCCTCACGGATCGTCGAGCGCCCGACGCCCAGCTGGGCGGCGAGCGTCGTCTCGCCGGGCAGCCGCTGACCCAGCGCGAATTCACCCTCGCGAATGCGCCCGAGCAGCACCTCCGCGGCCTGCGCCGCGAGCGGTGCGCGATGGACGATCGGGGTCATTCAGATCCTCAGGTTGTCAGACGGGCGGCGGACGAACACATCGTGAGCTTAGCCTGCTTCCACTGATCTTCGACTTTACTTGTCGACTTGTCTGAGGAGTAAAGTGCCCGCATGACTTCTCCTGCCATCGCGTCCGCACAGCGGCGCGCGCGCTTCTGGTCCCTCGTCGGCACCCACGTGATGAACGACTTCCAGACCGGCGCCGCGGCTGCCCTGCTCCCCTACTTCGTGATCGAACAGCACTACGACTACGCCGCGGTCGCCGGGCTGACCCTCGCCGCGACCTCGCTGTCGAGCATCTTCCAGCCGGTCTTCGGGTGGCTCACCGACCGGTTCTCGCTGCGACCGCTCGTCGTGATCGGCCTCCTGATCGCGGCGCTCGGCATCGCCCTCGCCGGCCTGACCTCGGCGAACTCCTGGCTCACGTGGCTCGTCGTCTCGCTCTCAGGGCTGGGCGTCGCCGCGTATCACCCGGCAGCGACCGTCGCCGCCACGGAAGCGGGCGGCGGCACCAACCGGGCCATGAGCATCTTCTCGGTGGGCGGCAACGTCGGCGCGGCGATCGCACCGATCGGTGTCGGCCTCACCGTCGGCATCCTCGGCCTCCAGGCGACGCCGCTGCTGCTCATCCCCACGATCGCCGTGGCCGCGATCTACCTGGTGCTGAATCGCCGCGCCGCGGCGCCGCTCTCGGCCGCACCAGCGAGCGGAGCCGACGACGCGGCATCCATTCCTCCCCGCGATCTGTGGGGGAGGTTCGCGTGGCTGCTTCTGATCGTCAGCCTGTGGTCGATCGCCTATGTGGGCGCACGGTCCTTCGTGGCGCTGGACGTGATGGACCGGTTCGGCACCACCGCAGACGTCGGCACGGTCGCGCTGACCGTGTTCTCGCTCGCAGCCGCGCTCGGCACTCTCGTCGGCGGGTTCTTCGCCGACAGATTCGGACGCGTGCGAATGATCGTCCTCGGCTACGCCCTGGCCACGGCATCGGCGGTGGGCTACGTCTTCGCGTCCGGCGAGATCACGGCGATCGTGCTCGCCGGCGTGCTCGGCTGGGCGCTGTTCCTGCCGTTCGCCCTGCACGTCACGCTGTCGCACGCCTACCTGCCGCGGCACCTCGGCACCGCGAGCGGGGTGACCCTCGGAATGGCGACCGCGCTCGGCGGGCTGCTGACACCGCTTCTCGGGGTGCTCGCCGACCATGCGAACCCGCAGGCGGTGTTCGTGGTGCTGGCCGGCGTCATCGTGGCGGCGCTCGTCTGCTCGCTCTTCGTCCGTGAACGCACCGACGTCACGTCCCGCGGGCGGACCGAGGAGGCGACGGATGCCCCGACAGCAGCATCCGGTGACGTGCCGGCGGGGCGGCGCTGAACGCCGACACAGCTCAGTCCGAGGTCCCGCGCTCAGAGCGCAGAGGCGAGAGCCAGGCCAGCAGGGCGGCGATCGCGAAGATCACGGCGACGGCCACCAGCGTCCAGCGGTCGCCGACGAGCGCGACCGCCGCGCCTCCGGCGAGCGCGCCGATCGCCGCCGCGGTGCGGTTGGCCGAGCGGATGTTCGCATTCACGCGGCCGAGCAGGCGATCGGGGGTGACCGCCTGTCGCAGCGCCATCTCATTGGCGTTCTCGACACCGCCCGCGAGCCCGTGGAGCGCGAGCGCGATGAAGAGGAGCGCGGGTCCGGCGGGGACCCAGGCCGCGACCGCGGCGAGCGCCCACGCGATCGGATACATCGCCCGCGCCACGATGATGGTCGGCCCGATTCCCAGCCACTCGCCGATCCGAGCCGCGAACGTCGCCCCCACCAGCGCACACGATCCCGCCACCGCGAGCAGCAGGCCGAACGTGAACGCCGTGAACCCCAGCGCGCGCAGCGCCAGCAGCGACAGGACCGTGAGCGCCAGGCCGTTGGCGAAGAACCACACGTGCGTGGACACGGCGAGCGGGCCGAGGGTGCGGTGCGCGTACGCCCACCGGAGGCCCTCGCGGATCTCGCGGCCGAGATGCCGATCGCGCCGCCGTTCGCGGGTCTCCTCGACGCGGATGCTCGCGTTCAGCGCGGCATCCACGATGTAGCTGATCGCGTCGACGAGCAGCGCGATCGGAGCACCGAGCAGCGCCACGAGGCCGCCGCCGAGGGCCGGACCGAGCGTCTGGGCCGCGGCATCCGTCTGATCCAGTCGCGCGTTCGCGACGACGAGCCGGGAACGGGGCACGAGCCGGGGGAGGAAGGACTGCGTCGCCGCGAAGCCGAAGACGGAGAACGCGCCGAACAGCAGCAGCAGCACGACGAGCATCCAGATCTGGAGCGCGCCGACGAGCCACAGCACGGGGATCGCGCCGAGCGACACGGCCCGCCCCACGCTCGCCCACACGAGGATCGGGCGGCGACGCCAGCGGTCGGTGTACGCGCCGGCGAAGAGCCCGAGCACGGCGTACGGCACGAACTGCGCCGCGCCGACGATGCCGACCTCGAACGGCGTCGCGTGCAGCAGCTGCACCACGAGCACCGGCATCGCGACGGCGGTGACCGCCGTGCCGAACGAGCTGATGGCCGCCGCGGTCCAGAAGCGGGCGAACGACGACCGGGGTGCCGGCCCGCGCCCACCCTTCACCGGATCGCTCACGACCGCCGATCCGGCGAGGTCACCCCCATCCGCCACGTACTCATCATGCCCCGGGCGGGCCGTCGAGCACCGTCGGGATGTACTCGAGCAGCTGGATGCGCCCGTCGAACGTGCGTGCCTCCACGAGATCCAGGCGCACGTCGGGGTAGCCGTCGAAGATCCGGTCCTGTCCGGTTGCGCCCGTGATCACCGGGAACACGCCCACCCGGTAGCGGTCGACGAGGCCCGCGAGCAGCAGCGACCGGCAGAGGGCGACACTGCCGAGCGTGCGGAGCGGCCGGTCGGACTCCTCCTTCAGCCGCCGGACGAACGCGACAGCATCCTCGCGGACGAGCGTCGTGTTCTCCCAGGCGAGCGGCTCTTCGAGCGTGGACGAGAAGACGTACTTCTGGATGCCGCCGAGCATGTCGGTGCCCTCCTCGCCACCGGCGGTGAGCTCCGACATGAGGCGGAACGTCGTCGCCCCCATGAGCAGCGGATCGTCCTTGTCCGGCGACTCGGCGAGCCAGCCCAGGTACTCGGGACCTTCCATCCCCCAGAAACCCGGCCACCCCTCCGCGGCGCCGTAGCCGTCGAGAGAGATGATGAAGTCGACCGTCACGGTCTGCATGGGACTCTCCTTCGTGTCCGGTTCGGCGCGTGCGGGCCTGACTCGTTCTCGAACGGATGCTGCGTGCCCGACCCTATGCGCCGAGTCGGGGTTGCGGAACCCGTCGCGGAATCGCGAACGGTCTGACATGATTCCTCCAACCGCGGAGGGAAGCAGCATGAAGCGGTCGCGAGAGGGCTCGGCAGAGGACTCGTCCCTGCCGCCTTACCGGCGCACGTTCGCCGGGGTGCTGGGCGGCCTCGTGGGACTGCTCGTGCTCAGCGTCATCGCGGGCGTGCTCGTCGTCGCGCCCCTCGCCCCTGCCATCGCGATCTCGGGGCACGCGGCCAGTTCCGCGGTCTCACTGTTCGACAGCATGCCGAGCTACCTCGAGATCGACCGGCTCATGCTGCCGACCACGATCTACGCGCGCGACCCCGCCAGCGGGCAGGACGTCGAACTGACCTCGTTCTACGACCAGAACCGCGAGCCCGTCGAGTTCGACCAGGTCTCGCTCGTCATGTACGACGCGATCCTGGCGTCCGAGGATCCCCGGTACTACCAGCACGGCGGCGTCGACATCCTCGGCACGACGCGCGCCCTCATCAAGAACGCCCAGGGAGGTCAGACGCAGGGCGGTTCCTCGATCAGCCAGCAGTACGTGAAGAACGTACTGGTGCAGCGCTGCGAGCGCGATGCCGAGACGGTCTACGAGACGAACGAGGCGGGCGAGGTGGTCGCCGACGGGAACGGTGCCGCCGTGGTGAAGATGTCTCGCGATCAGGTGCTGCAGGAGTGCTGGAAGGACGCGACCCAGGCCGACGGCGTCGAGGGCTATGAGCGCAAGCTCCAGGAGATCCGCTACGCCGTCCAGCTCGAGCAGAAGTACTCGAAGAACGACATCCTGCTCGGCTACCTCAACATCGCGAACTTCGGCGGCACGACCTACGGCATCGAGGCCGCGGCACGCTACTACTTCAGCACCACTGCGGCGAACCTCACGCTGACGCAGGCCGCGACGCTCGCGGGCATCGTGCAGAACCCGAACACGTTCCGGATCGACCGGTCCGCGGGCTCGATCTTCGGCGGCGACGGCACCCGGTACAACAAGGCCGCCGACGGCCTGATCGACGACGTCACCCCGGGCACCCTCGCGGGTCTGGACACCCTCCTCGCAGACGGCACGATCACTCCGGAGCAGTACCTCGCGGCCGGTGACGCCTACAGCGCGACCAAGGGCCGGCAGCTCTACGTGCTCGACCGCATGCGTGAGGACGGCCGCATCACCGCCGAGCAGTATGTCGCCGCGGCGATCGAGCCGATCACGCCGGCGCTGCAGCCGCCGCCGACCCGGTGCGGATCGAGCGCGGCCCCGTTCTTCTGCCAGTACGTGGTGAACACCGTGAGCCAGGACCCGGACTACGCGCCGGCATTCGGCGCGACGCCGGAGGACCGGCAGAAGTCGCTGACGCGCGAGGGCCTGAACATCTACACGACGCTGGATTGGAACCTGCAGAACGCGTCGCAGGACGCCATGCACCGGTACGCACCCGAGACCGTCGCGGGCATGTCGTTCGGGTCGGCGTCGGTCAGCATCGAGGTCAACACCGGGCGCATCCTCGCGATCAGCCAGAACAACCGCTTCACGGAGGATCGCGACCTCGCCCTGACCGACCCGGCCTACAGCTCGCTCGTCTACGCGGGGGACATGATGCACGGGGTCTCGACCGGATTCCCGACCGGATCGACCTTCAAGCTGTTCACCCTCGTCGACTGGCTCGAGACCGGGCACACGCTGTCCGACTCGGTGAACGGCACGCTGCGCGCCATCCCCCGTCTTCGCGACCGCTGCGAGGGCACCTGGATCAACCGCGAGAACCACGTCGTGCGCAACTTCGGCGGCGCCGCCGGTTACGTGGGAACGCCGATGCAGTTCACGGCGCAGTCGCTCAACAGCGGCTTCCTCGGCATGGCGGAGCAGCTCGACCTGTGCGACATCGAGAACGTCGCGGCCCGGATGGGTGTCGCCCGCGGCGACGGCAACCCTGTGGACCTCGACGGCGCCGCCTCGATCATCGGCACCAACAACATCGCCCCCGTCGCCATGGCCGGGGCGTTCGCGACCGTCGCCAACGGCGGCGTGTACTGCATCCCGCGCGTGATCGAGCGCGTGGTCAACGCAGACGGCACCGAGCTTCCGGTCCCCGGCAACCGGTGCACGCAGGCCATCAGCCCCGAGGTCGCCGCGGCGACGGCGTTCGCACTGCAGGGCGTGATGCGCCCGGGCGGCACCGGGTCGGGCGGCAACCCCAACGACGGCACGCCGATGCTGGGCAAGACGGGAACGCACGAGAACATCCAGACGTGGCTGGTCGAGTCGAGCACCCGTGTGACGACCGCCGTGTGGGTCGGGAACACGACAGGGTTCGGCGACGTGTTCCGGTCGTTCTACAACGGCCGCGCGCTGTCGACGATCCGCCTGCCGATGACCAAGGACATCCAGGCGGCCGCCAACCGGCTCTATGGGGGCGGCGGGTTCCCCGCGCCCCCCGCCGACCTGGTGCGCCGCGCCGCTCCGCCCCCGCGCCCCGGCCCGGCGGCCCCGGCGCCCGGTCAGGAGCAGCCCCCGCCCGACGACGGGAACGGCGGCGGCAACGGCGGCCCCGGAAACGGCGGCGGGAACGGGAACGGCGGCCCCGGAAACGGCTGAGGCCCTCAGCCCGCTTCGACTCCACCGACGCCGTCGAAGTACTCCCAGTCGCCTTCGGAGATCACCTCGACCGCGCCGCCGACGACGGAGATCGCGGTCTGCTCGTCGATCGCGTAGGCCGGTCCGGGAATCTTCGCCGCCCAGCGGCGCGCGCTCTCGGTCGTGTTCGACGACCAGCCCGGGTAGTCGAGGTGCGGGAAGATCGAGAAATCGACGACGCCGAGCGTCTCGTCGGTGCCGCCGGGCCGCCAGTCGACGAACTCCGGGCCGATGCGCGGCGTCATCACCATGCTTCCGGCGCTCACGCCGACCCAGACGGTGTCGGTGAGCGACGGGAGCAGGTCGGCGAGGCCCGACTCCCGCATCCAGTGCGCGAGGTAGACGGCTTCGCCGCCGTCGACGAGCAGCACGTCCGCGTCGCGCACCCACGGCACCCAACGGTCCTGGCCGATGGTCGCCAGGGCGGTCAGCTCGAGAACCCCGACCGACTTCCATCCCAGGTCGACGAGACCGACCTGGCCGTCCCACCGGCCGGCGACGGTCCGCCACACGGACTCGGGCGAGCACATCGGCTGCCCCCACTGCGCCGTCGGCACGAGGAGCGCGTGCGATTCTTCGATTGGCTTGCCGAGCATCGCGATGAGCGCAGAGCGGATGCTGTCGTTCGTGACTCCGCCGGAGGTGAGGAGCATTTTCATGCCGCGATCCTACTGACGGGTTCGGCGGAGCCGGCGAGCGCGGCCGGCGGCGCCGGGCTCACTCCGCCCGCTCGGCGACAGGGGAGGTCGCCGCAGCGGCGCTCGCCTTCGCGACCGCCCCGCGGGCGAGTCGCACGCTCATCCACACACAGGGGAGAACCATCAGCACACCCCCGAGGACGGTGGTGTCGACGGGCAGCGGCACGAAGGCGACCAGCACGGGAAGGAGGAACAGCAGCGGCACGACGAGCGGCACCACGCGGCTGCGCCACAGCGCGAGAGCGAGAAGCGGCAGGGTCAGGAAGAACCCGACGAGGCCGATGAGCAGCGGAATCCCGTAGGCCGGCTCCTGAGAGAGACCGACGGTCTGGGCGACGGCGGCGTCGGTGTCGCCCGCCGAGGTCAGGATGGTCAGCATCGCGAGCTCGAACCCCATCACGACGAGCAGGGCGACGGACGCGACCGTTCCCGTCGCCAGTCCGATTGCGCCGAGTGCGCGTCCGCGGCCCCGAGCGATGGCGCAGCCGCCGATTCCGAGCGCGGCCGCCAGGAGAAAAGCCGAGCCGAACAGCTGCAGCCCCAGTGCGAGGTATTCGCCTCCACCGCCTTCGGCGATCGCGGCGAACTGTTCCTCGGCGGTCTCGTACGGTTCCGGATGCAGCAGCCCTGGAAGCACGAAGAGACCGAGCGGGGCGACGGTGATCCCGACCGCTCCCAGCCACCGCAGCGTCACATCAAGACGTCGCATGATTGCCACCTTTCACGAGATTCGCAGTGCGCCGGCGGCGCGGAAGACCACCATGCTCGCCGTCGTCGGGGCAGGCGCACATCCGGCGAGACGCGGTCTTCCCGGAGCCTGAGGTCGTCGATCGCATCGCGCGGAGTCGTAGCAGGGGTGCGACTCCGGGCTGACGCCCACTCGACGACGGGGGCGTCAGTCGTCCCTTTTCGCGACCGCCGGTCGCATGATCCCGCAGTCGTACGCGAGCACCACCGCCTGCACACGGTCGCGCAGGCCGAGCTTGGCCAGAATCCGGGTGATGTGGGTCTTGACCGTCGCCTCGCCCATGTAGAGCTGAGCGCCGATCTCACTGTTCGACAGTCCCCGCGCGATCGCCTGGAAGACGTCGAGCTCGCGCACGGTCAGGCCGGCGAGCCGGTCGGGCACGCCATCGACGCGCGGCGGCTGACTCACATAGGACTCGACGAGCCGGCGAGTGACCGAGGGGGCGAAGAGCATCGCTCCGCTCAGGGATGCCCGGATCGCGGCGGTGAGATCCGCGGGCGGCGTGGTCTTGAGCAGGAACCCGCTGGCTCCGGCACGCAGGGCGCCCACGACGTACTCGTCGAGGTCGAACATCGTGAGCATCAGCACGCGCGCCTCCGGCCGGGCGTCGATGACGAGCCGCACCCCTTCGATGCCGTCGACGCCCGGCATCTGCACATCCATCAGGACGACGTCGGCACGAGTGGCGACGGCCTCGCGGGCGGCCGAGCCGCCGTCGGACGCCTCACCGACGACCCGCATGTCGGGCTCGGTGTCGATGATCGCCCGCAGCCCGCCGCGGATGAGGTGCTGATCATCGACGATCAGCACTCGGATGGGGGTCTCTGCCATCAGCGCCTCACCGCGGGATCGACCGAGAGCACCGCGTCGACGAGGAATCCGTCGTCCTCCCAGCCGGCTCGGAAGGTCCCTCCCACACCGTCCACGCGCTCGCCCAGGCCGGTGAGTCCGAAGCTCGGGGTCTCGGAGCTACGTGCGGGAGACTCCACACGACGCGTGCCGTCATCCTTGACACTCACATGCACGCCGTCGCTGCGGCGCTCCACCGTGATCCGCACACTCCGTGCGTTCGAATGCCGCACGATGTTCGTCAGGCTCTCCTGCACGATCCGATAGACCACATCGTCGAGGCTCTGTGGCACCGGCGTCTGCTCGAGCCGAATCTCCAGGCCCGTCTTGCGCATCCGATCGACGAGGCTCTGCACCGGCTCGTGAGCGGGGACGGCCAGCCCCGGGGCGCCGATCGCGCCGGAGTCGAGCAGATCGAACAGCACCTCGAGTTCCTTGAGAGTGTGCGCGGCTGTCTCATCCACGGTCTTCAGGGCGTCCCTCGCGGCTGCCGGGTCGCGCTCGCACAACGCGGAGGCGGCAGAAGCCTGCATCACCATGACTCCGACAGCGTGGCTGGCCACATCGTGCAGTTCGCGCGCGATCCGCAGGCGCTCCTCCCGGCGGGCTGCTTCGACGCGCGCCTCGAGATCGGCCCGCAGCCGGTCGGCTTGGGCAGCCGCTGCCCGGGCGGCCCGGTCCTGCGCCGACCACTCGAACCCCGCAAACGCGGGCAGCGCGATCAGCGCGATGGTGAAGAGGCCGTTGCCTGGTTCGTGGAGGGCGAACCATCCGGCCGTGGCAGCGGCGAGCGCCACGAAGATCGGCCACAGCAGCGGCAGCCCCGCCGTGCCGACCGACCACGCGAGCAGCACGATGCAGAGGAGGCTCGAGAGACTCGGCAGGACCCCGGCCAGCAGTCCCGAGCCGATCCCCGCCGTCGCCATGATGCACGCGACCATGAGGAAGCGTCTCCTGACGAGGACGCAGACCGGCAGCACGACCGCGAGCGCCCATGCCAGAGGGCTCGGCGGCGCCCACAGCTGAAGCGCAAGTTCCAGGACTCCACCGACGAGCAATACCGCCGCGACGACCACGTCGATCACACGGATGCGGGGGCCGGCCAGACGGCTGGAGTCGTCGTGGCCGGGCTCCGACCGCAGGATGCCGAGCAGCCATCGCAGCTCGGTGACGGCCTGTCGGCCGCGCCGGCTCACCGATTCGATGAGCGCCGGATCCAGCTCGGAGCGGGCGGCTGCAGCATCCGATCTCATGCCTTCCACTGCTGCGCGGAGCAGTCCGAGCGACTGCCCGCCCAGCCGGGCCCGCTCGTCGGCGACGATCCGTGCAGCCAGGGCCGCGGCATCTGTCGCCTGCAGTTCAGCCGCAGACGCCTGCGCGCGCTGCGCGCTCTCGGCACGCACCTGCACCACGCGGCCATATGCGAAGACCGATCCCGTGAGGACGAGCGCGAAGATCATGGTGCTCGGGTTCCAGGCTTCCATCGACGCGATCGGAAAGGTCAGCGCGACGATCGCGCCGCGCCAGAGCGGCGCGTAGCGGCCGACGTAGTACACCCCGATGAAGAACGGGGCGAGATACGGGCCGCCGTCGGGCGTCACGCCCGTCAGATCGAGGAGCAGGAACAGCGCCGACAGCAGCATGCCGGCCGTCAGGGGGCGCTGAGGCTGCACCAGGATCAGCGCCGCCGTCGCGACGGCGGCGGGCAGCGCCCAGTACGTGGTCGGCAGGAGGACCGCCCCGACCGGGATGCCGCACACCACGGCGAGGACGGCTTCCACGAGGGACGGGCGCCGCAGCCACATGCCGGGAGAGTACCGCCGCACGCGGGTCCGGCGCATCAGACCCAGGTCGGACACCGCCTCCGACCCGGGCCGCTCGATAGGGTCGCAGTCAGGACCGAAAGGACAGTTGCTTGGCCCACACAGCTGGACAGACCCGAGGCGCGGATCGCGCCGCTCTGCGCACCCTGATCGGAGCGGTGGCAATCGCAACCGCGCTGACGCTGGCCGGTTGCACCGCGTCCGACGGCGATGTATCCGAAGGCGCGAAGGCGACTCCATCCGAGTCGGCGGCGATGGCAGGCGCGCGTCCTTCGCCCGCAGCGGACGGAGCAGCCGCGCCTGAGGCTGCTGGAGTCTCGGACGCTGACACGTGCGCCGCGATCTCGGATGTCGTGACGATCCAGTTCAACGCGGAGGCAGCAGCGCGAGACGGTCGCATGCAGGTGCACGAGCAGCAGTCCTGGAACCGCCTGGCCACCCGCATCTTCGACAGGGCACCCGTTTCGGGCGACACCGTCTTGAGCCATACCGTCGCCGAGCTTCAGGCATCGGTCCCCGACAGCCCGCCTGGCGCGTTGGGCACGACACTGGTCGGGATGGACGAATGGGATGCTGCGTTCCCGACGATCGCGCAGCTCTGCGCGCAGGCGGGGTCAGAGATCGTCACGGAGGGCTTCGTCGGCGGATAGCGGCGTCGCCACGACGAGACATATGCCGGAACCCGAATGCATCAGTTCATACCGCGAGCAACGCGGGCAGGTCGGGAGACGTAGGTCGGATCGGTGAGGGACGATGCGCCGTGGTCGCAGGTCCCGCGCCGTCACAGGAGGGCGGCGGCGGCGCGGAGGCCCTCAGCATCGGCAGAGGCCCAGCGGGTCACGATGCGCCGTGCCCGATCGGCCTCAGCACCCGTCAAGCGGGCGAGCAGCGGTCGCACCACATCCCGGGCGAGAGGCTCGATGAGATCCGGGATGCGGGCGTCCCGGAGGAACCCCTCGATACGGGTGAGGTCGTTGCCGCTGAGCGAGTCCACCTGCCCTTGCAGCAGCACGATCGCTGCGAACCGGCGCTCGAAGACAGGCGCGGCCCAGAGCTCCGACGCGAGCGCGGTGATGTCGTCGTGCTGGAGTCCGCGATGTCGCCGGAGCGCGTCGCGGACGGTGCCGCGGACCGCGCCGACCGAAGCGCCGTAGACCCTCAGCCCGCCGACCGACGCATCGCCGTCGGCCCAGGTGCGCCACTCCGAGGCCTCGGCCCGCAGCGTGCGGTCGATGAAGGCGGCTGCGGGTGATTCCACATCACCATCCTCGCTCCCAAGGGCGCAGGCGCGGACGGGCCCGCGACTTTACATTCGGCAGTAGAGAACGGGGGATCTCATGTCCACCACCCCCCGAGGCGAGACGCGCGCCATGGGCTACAGCCAGGTGACTCCGCGCACGCGATGCCCGACAGCGATCGACTCCCCGCTGATCGCCGCTGCGAGCGGCGAGATCAAGAAAGCGATCAGGGCCGCGGTGTCGTCGGGTCGGGACTCCCCGCTCTTCGCGGCCGCCACCTCGCGGGCCGGGTCGTGGGAAACGATGCCGGGGCTGACCGCGTTGACCGTGACCCCGGAGCCCGCAACCGAATCCGCGAGGTTCTTCGCCGCGATGATGAGCGCCGCGTTGCGGACCGATCCGGTGATGTTGCCGGTGAGGAAGGCGTTCTGGCCGCTGACCCCGACGACTCGCCCGTATCCGGCGTCGACCATGCCTGGAAGCACCGCGTTGGCAAGGCGAAGGAAGGTCATCGCCTTGCCGTCGACGGCGCTGAGGACCTGGGCGGGATCGGAGTTCTTGGACGCATCCAGCGTCCTGGCACTGGGCGCCGCGGCCACCACGAGACCATCGATCCGGCCGTGCGCGTCGAGAACCCGCGAAACCCCGCGTCGAACGGAATCGTCGCTCGAACCGTCGATCACTTCACCATCGGTTGCGCTGCGCGAAGCGGGAATCGCGATGGCGCCTTCCTCGCGCAACTTCGACACCACCGCGCTGCCGATCAGGCCGTGACCGCCGACGACGAGAACCACACGCTGGTCGAGTCCGAGATCCATGCCGCCCACGCTATCGACTCGCCCGCGACAGCCCGGGGTCCAGAACGACGTGGTGGCGACACCGATACCTGACCCAGATACAGGGGCCGTCCTACCCGAAGTCGCCCGGCGCCATATCGGTGAACCGGGAGAAGTGGCCCTGGAAGGCGACGGTGATCGTGTCGGTGGGGCCGTTACGGTGCTTCGCCACGATCAGGTCGGCCTCGCCCGCACGGGGGGAGTCCTTCTCGTAGGCGGCCTCGCGGTGCAGGAGCACGACCATGTCGGCGTCCTGCTCGATCGAGCCCGACTCACGCAGGTCGGAGAGGGCCGGCTTCTTGTCGGCGCGCTGCTCGGCGCCACGGTTCAGCTGCGACAGCGCGATGACCGGCACACCCAGCTCCTTCGCGAGCAGCTTGAGAGCACGTGAGAACTCCGAGACCTCCTGCTGACGCGACTCGACGCGCTTGCCCGAGGTCATGAGCTGCAGGTAGTCGATGACGACGAGCTTGAGGCCGGCACGCTGCTTGAGCCGGCGGCACTTCGCCCGGATCTCGACGAGCGTCATGTTGGGGCTGTCGTCGATGTAGAGCGGGGCGTCGTTGATGCGGCCGCGGGTGGCGGCGATCGTGGTCCAGTCGCGGGAGTCCAGCGTGCCCTTGCGCATCGACTGCAGCGGGATCGCGCCCTCGGCGCTCATCAGGCGCATGGCGATCTCGCTGCGCCCCATCTCGAGCGAGAAGAAGATCGTCGGCATGTTGGCCTTGATCGCCGCGGAGCGGGCGAAGTCGAGCGCGAGCGTCGACTTACCCATCGCGGGTCGCGCCGCGATGATGATCATCTGACCGGGGTGCAGACCGTTGGTCAGCGCGTCGAGGCCCGAGAAGCCGGTCGGGATGCCGGTCATCTGGCCGTCACGACCGCGTGCGGCTTCGATCTCTTCGACCGCGGCATCCACCGCGATCGTGAGGGGCACATAGTCCTCGGCCTGTTCGGCGCCGGTCACGGAGTAGATCTCGGCCTGGGCGTTGTTGACGAGGTCGAGCGCTTCGCCCTGGCCCGAGTACCCCATCTGGACGATGCGGGTGCCGGCGTCGACGAGGCGACGCAGCAGCGCGCGCTCCGAGACGATCGAGGCGTAGTAGCCGGCGTTGGCGGCGGTCGGCACGATCGAGGTGAGCGTGTGCAGGTAGTCCGCACCGCCGGCGCGCTGCAGCTCGCCGGTCTTGATGAGCTCGTCGGTGACGGCGACGACGTCGGTCGGCTCGCCGTGCGAGTAAAGGGTGAGGATCGCCTCGAAGATCAGCTCGTGCTTGGGCACGTAGAAGTCGGTGCCGCGCAGCGTCTCGATGACGTCGGCGACCGCATCCTTCGACAGCAGCATGCCGCCGAGCGCGCTCTGCTCGGCGAGCAGGTCGTGCGGGGGAGTGCGTTCGAAGTCCCGAGGACCCCCCATGCGCTCTTCGGAGATGTCTGCGATCGACATAGGTTGCTCGTCCTCCCTATCGTTCGTTCACATCGTCCGAGGTCTGTCGGCGGTATCGGGCACGGCTCGCCGAGCCGTCGCGGCGCGGCATGACTGACAGCGGGAATGCCCAGGCACCCCGCCATCTCACCGGAAGCCGTCCGGTGATCCCTCCGTCGTCGCGCCGTCGTTCCCAGCACGGAGGCGCGCGTCCCGATTGGGCCGCACCCCACGCTAAGGATGGCCTCCGACAGTCGCAACACAGCCTGTGGATAACTCTGTGGAGAGCCTGAGCGAAACGCCGTCACACCTGTGAACAACCTCTGTGGAGAACTCACCCCTCTTCTGGGGGTTATCTGACGGAAAAGCCATTTGATCTGGGCTTGCGTATTTCACAGCCTGTGGAGAGAGAAGTGGTTGAAGTCAGGGTTGAAGGTTTGGCTGCAGACGCTGTCCTGTGCACAATCCCGCTCGGCCTCATCCGCGACGCGCGCCCCAGGCGGGACAAGGAGACTCGGCGTCCAAAGGGTCTGGACAGACCGAATCGCGAAGGGGTACTCTCTCAAGTCCAGGCACCCTCACGCACGATCCGTCCGGAACGTGCGGCTCTTTCGTCGTGGGAGGTGAACGTGGAGATCGCAACCTCGCAGCTGCCGAGGATCGTGCGGCTGGCCCTCATCGGGGTCGCGACCGCGTTCGCCTGGATCGTCGTCTCGCTGGTGCTCGGCCTCGGGCAGGCGCACGCCGACGAACCCGACGACTCAGGAGCTCTCGGGGGTGCCCTCGGTGCCGTGACCTCTCTGGTCGACACGACCGCGTCGACCGTCACGAGCACGGCCTCGACCGTCACCACAGGCGTCACCGGCGCCGTCAACACCGTCGTCGCCGCGACCCCCGGTCCGGTGCAGCAGCCGGTGAGCCAGGTCGCGCAGACCGTCGGCACCGTCGTCACGACGGTGACTCAGCCGGTCGCAGAGGTCGTCTCGGGCGGTGTCGTGAGCGACATCGCGACGCCTGTCGTCGACCTCGTCACCGCGGTGCCGGTCGTCGGCGGGCTCGTCTCGGACGTCGGCCTCGACGACGCCGTGACCGACCTCGGCGGCACCGTCGACTCGACGCTCGGCGGGCTCGTCGGCGCCGTCGACGAGACGGGCGCGACGATCGGCCGGCAGCCGGCGGCGGGCCCGGGACTCCCCGCGCTGCCCGCGATTCCGCAGCTTCCCGACCGCCTCGGCAACTCCGCCGATTCGGCGGCGCCGAACGCGATCGCGCTTCTCGCCGAGCGGACGGATGCTGCCGCCACCCTCTTCACGACGACAGCGCGCGCGGTCGGCCAGTGGGCCGCAGCATCCGTCTCCGATGCGGCCACGCGCGCCGCCGTCGTCGTCTCGTCCGCCGCGCTCGTCGCGGGCGGACTCCTCGGCTCTGCAGGCGGACTCTGCCTGTCGATCGCTTCCGCGGGACCCGGTGGTGCGGGTCCCGGCGCCTGGGCGCTCGCTGCCCTGCTTCCGCTCGCCGCACACCGTGCCTGGGTGCGCCGAGCCGGACCGCAGGACGAGCACGCGCCGCCGGCGCCCGCCGGATCCACCGACGTCTCCCCCGACTGATCGGTTCGCCGCCGCTTCAGCTCACCCGAGCGCGAGCGGCAGCGAATCAGCGCGCCCTCCGCGCTGAGCAGCGCGACTCCTTTCGCGCGCTGCGAACCGATCAATCCACAAAGGGGAACATCATGCGCACTTTCTACAAGCGCGCCCTCCTGGGCACGCTCCTGGCCGGCGGCATCACGCTGCTCGGCGCGACGGTCGCCAATGCGGCCGAGACCACCGGCGACGACGGGCTGCTGTCGGGCAGCCAGGCGATCGTCGACGTCACTCTCCCGATCACGGTCAGCGGCACGTCGCTGTCGGTGCTCGGCGACTCCTCGTCCGGCGGCGCGACCACCGCCGCTCCCGCTCCGGCGCCGGCTCCGGCCGCCTCCACGAGCGGCTCCGACGGCGTCGGCTCGGGCTCGCAGGCGCTCGTGTCGGTGAACGTCCCGATCACCGTCAGCGGCAACTCGGTGGCGGTCGTCGGCGACAGTTCATCGACGGATGCTGCGACAGCCGCACCCGCACCCGCTGCGGCTCCTGCTGCCGAGACGTCAGGCCAAGACGGCCTGGCCTCGGGCACCCAGGGCATCGTGTCGGTCGCCGCACCGGTGACCGTGTCGGGCAACGCGATCTCGGTCGTCGGCGACAGCTCGAGCGAGGGCGCGACCACCGCGCCCGCCGCCTCGGGCTCCGGCCCCGGAACCGACGCCTGGACGGACGGCGAGGACTCGGTCCTCGGCGGCACGCAGGTGGTGGCCCCGGTCACCGCCCCGGTCACCGTCTCGGGCAACGCGATCTCCGTGATCGGAGACAGTGCATCGACGGATGCTGCCACCACCGCTCCGGCGGCAGGCTCGGCCGGCAGCGGCGCCGAGGGCACGACGGGCGGCGAGGAGTCGATCCTCGGCGGCACGCAGGTGATCGCACCCGTCACGGCCCCCATCACCGCGGTCGGCAACGCCGTCTCGGTGCTCGGCGACAGCGCCTCGACGGGTGCCGTCGCGGCGCCCGGCAGGGGCACCGGCACCGGCGGAACGACCGGCGGCACCGGCGGTTCGGACTCGGTCCTCGGCGGGACGCAGATCCTCGCGCCGATCTCGCTCCCCGTCACCATCGGCGGCAACGCGATCTCGGTGATCGGCGACAGCACCACTGTCGACGCCGTGGTGCCGGCCGAGCCGTCGAACCCCACGGATCCGACGGACCCCACCGCCCCGACCGACCCGACGACCCCCACCACTCCGGGGAACACCGGGACGCCCGGGGGCAACGGCTCGAACGGCACCGACGGCACGACCGCGTCGACCGGCTCGGCAGCCGCGATGACCGGCTCGGCGGTTGCGGCCGGCGCCGCCACCCAGCTCGCCGCGACGGGAGGGACGGGTGCGATGCCGTTCCTGCTGCTCGGGCTCTCGCTGTTCGCAGCGGGCGCCATCGCACGCGCGTCGCGGCGGCGCTCCGCGTGAGTCGAGGGGCACCCCGGCGTTCGCCGGGCGCCCCCGTCCGACCCGCGTGAGCACGCGGGAGGGCCGTTCCCCAGCGGCCCTCCCGCCCCGAACGCCCCCGATCGCGGAACCGGCCTTGCCTGGACCGCGACGCGATCGGGGGTCTCACACGAGCGGATGCCGCGACCCGGGGGGCTCGCGGCATCCGCGTCGTGATGCCCGTCTCGGCCGCATTGCGCGCCCGCCCCCTGCTCGCCAGAGTGGGGGGATGCCGCTTCCCGAGCCCTACCGCCTCACCCCCGTCGACGCTGACAGGCTCGAGGACGTCCTCCGCCTCGACACCTGGGCCTTCCCCACGGAACGCTCGGTCGAGGCCCTGCGGGAACTGCCGAGCCCCCTCAGCTGGGACCGCACGTACGGCGTCGCCCGCGTCGACGACGACGAGGTGCTCGCCGGCTTCCATGGCGCGTATCCGCTGCGCGCGTACCCGGTCCCCGGTGCCGAGGTCGCGTGCGGCTGGCTCACGTGGGTCGGCGTGCACCCGGGCCATCGGCGCCGCGGCATCCTCCGCGGCATGATCGAGCATCACTTCGCCGACTGCCTCGAGAACGGGGAGGCGATCTCGGGCTTGATGGCCGCCGAGACGCCGATCTACGGCCGCTTCGGGTACGGCATGGCCTCGACCCAGCTCGACCTCACGATCCCGCGGCGCGCCGCGCTGCGTCCGGTCGCCGGGGCCGCAGACCTCGAGGTCGAGTTGGAGGAATGGGATGCTGAGGCCCACGGGGATCTCGTGGCCTCGATCCATCGCGACTACGCGCGGCAGCCTGCCGGCCTCGGCCGCCCGGGCTGGGCGACGCGCGAGACGCCCGAGCAGCGGACCGCCCGCGAGGCCGACCCGCCCGCGTATCGCGGCGGCAAGGAGTCGCTGCGGCTCCTGCTGGTGCGCGACGCCGTCGACAACACGCTCGCCTACGCGACCTTCCGCCGTTCGATGTCGTGGGAGCGCGCGGGCGCCGAGGGCACCGTCCACGTGCGCGAGGCCGTCGCCCTCAGCGCGGCCGCTGCCCACCGCATGTGGTCGGTGCTGCTCGACCTCGACCTCACCAGCCGCGTCAAGATCTCGAACCTGCCTGTCGACGACCCGATCGTGTCGCTGCTCGTCGACATCCGTCCCGCGGTGCCGGACTACCAGGACAACTCGTGGATCCGCATCCTCGACCTGCCCACGGCGCTCGCTGAGCGCCGCTTCGCGGGCGACGTCGACGTCGTGCTCGAGGTGACCGACACGATGCTGCCCACGAACGCGGGCCGATGGCGCGTGCGGGCCGGGGCGTGGGAGCACGCGGAGGTCGCAGCATCCGATTCCGAACCAGACCTCGTGCTCGACATCCGCGAGCTCGGCGCGGCACATCTCGGGTCGATCTCGCTCGCGTCGCTCGCACAGGCGGGACTGGTCGAGGTCCGCAGCCCCGACGCGCTGCGCGCGGCCTCGGCCGCCTGGTCGTGGCCGATCGCGGCCGGCGCGAACTGGATCTTCTGACCCCTGACGTTTGTCACGGGCACATCGTGACGCCCGTGTGAGGGTCGCGCGCGACGCCGGCGCGACGCTGAGGGAATGGAAACCACATCACCCCTCGCGCGAACGGCGGACGCAGCATCCGTGACTCCGCTCGCCATCGACGCGACCGACCTGCGAAAGTCGTTCGGCGCTGTTCACGCGGTGAACGGCGTGACCCTCCGGGTGCGGCCCGGTGAGATCGTCGCCTTCCTCGGGCCGAACGGCGCGGGCAAGACCACGACGATCGACCTGCTGCTCGGACTGTCGGAACCCGACTCCGGCGAGGTGCGCGTCTTCGGCGAGTCGCCCCGCGCCGCCATCGCGCACGGCCTCGTCTCGGCGGTGCTGCAGACCGGAGGACTGCTCAAGGACCTCTCGGTGCGCGAGACGCTCGAGCTGACGGCCAGTCTGTTCGCCGACACGCGCCCCGTCGACGAGGTGCTGCAGCGCGCCGGCATCGCCGACATCGCCGGCCGCCGCATCGGCCTGTGCTCCGGCGGCCAGCAGCAGCGCCTGCGGTTCGCGATGGCGCTGCTGCCGGACCCGGGCGTGCTCATCCTCGACGAGCCGACCACCGGCATGGACGTCGAAGGCCGGCGCTCGTTCTGGCGGGCCATCCGCGCCGACGCCGCCCGCGGCCGCACCGTGCTGTTCGCGACCCACCATCTGGACGAGGCCGACGAGTACGCCGACCGGATCGTCCTGATGAGCCGCGGCCGCATCGTCGCCGACGGCACCACCGCCGACATCAAGAACCTCGTGTCGGGGCGCACCGTGACCGCGACGGTCTCCGACGCGGATCCGGCCACGCTGGCGGCGCTCCCCGGCGTCGACAGCGTCGAGGCGCTGGGCGACCGGCTCAGCATCTCGACGCGGGACTCGGATGCCGTGACCCGGCACCTTCTCACCCGCACCGATGCGCGCGATGTCGAGATCGCGGCACAGAACCTCGAGAGCGTCGTCCTCGCCCTCACCTCCGAAGGAACGGCATCATGACCACTGCCACCACCACCGCCGACCGGGTGTCGCTCGAGCGGCGGGTACCGCCGCTGGGCGGCTTCACCCTCACGTACCTGGGCATCGAGCTCAAACGCAAACTCCGGGGGCGTCGCGTCCTGCTCTTCATCGTCGCGTTCCCCATCGTGATGTTCGTCATCATCGGGCTGCCGCTGCGCGACCAGCCGCTCACGGCCACGCCCCTCTCGGAGGGCGGACCGTCGGTGGCCGCGTACATCATGGTGTCGATGGCGATGTACGGCGCCATGATGTCGGCCACCCAGACCGGCGCCGCCATCGCGATCGAGCGGGCACAGGGCTGGAGCCGCCAGCTGCGGCTCACCCCTCTCAACCCGCTGGTCAACGTGATCGTCAAGACGATCGCCGGCATGCTGCTGGGGCTCCTCGCCGTCGCCGGGACCTACCTCGCGGGCGCGATCAGCGGCATTCAGCTCACGCCCGCGCAGTGGATCGCGACCGGGCTGTCCGCCTGGCTGCTCGCGAGCGCCGTGTTCACGACGCTCGGCCTCATGATGGGCTACCTCGTGCCGGGTGAGGGTGCCGCGCAGATCACGAGCCTCGCGATCGTGCTGCTGTCGTTCCTGGGCGGGCTCTTCACACCGCTCAGCGCGATGCCCGACTTCGTGCAGGTGATCGCGCAGTTCACACCGGTGTACGGGATCAGCCAGATCGCGCGGGCGCCGCTCACCGGTGCGGGAGTGGACCTGCTGTGGTTCGTGAACGCGATCGTCTGGCTCGGGATCTTCATCGCGGGCGCCGCGTGGGCGTTCCGTCGCGACACCAAGCGGGTCTGAGGGTTCTAGGGTGAGAGCCATGCACGCGACGCGGCGTGACGACAGTATCGATGCCGGTCCTCAGCAGGGGCCGGCACGGCGTCCCGACGCGACGATCCGGGCTCGCGGCTCACTGCCGCGGGCCCTGTGGTCGCGGCAGGCCGCCGGCTGGTACATCGGCGCCGGTGTGGCCCTGCTGTGGCTCGCCGACATCGTGCGGGGGGTGCTCGCGCAGTCGCCCTCCGCCGCGGCGGCGACGACCGGCGTGCTTCTCGTCGTCGTGTTCGCGGTGGCGTTCCTCCTGTCGGCGCCGGTCGCGTGGACGCTCGGCACCCGCGGCCGGCTCGCGGTGTGCGCCGCCCTGTTCGCCCTGTCGTTCGCCCTGTTCCCTTGGCTCGGCTGGGACATCGCGGCCATGTGGACCTACGTCGGCGTCACGTTCGGCATGTGCGTCTTCCCCTGGCAGTGGACGTGGCCGACGATCCTCGGGCTCGGGACGCTGGCCCTCGTGACCGGCGGCGTCAGCGAGGGCTGGGATCAGAACGTGCTGTGGGTTCCCGCGATCATCGTCTCGATCTCGATCATGCTGGCGTCCTTCGCCCGCACGACGGCGGCCATGAGCCAGCTGCGCCACGCGCAGAAGCAGCTCGAGGCGCTGGCCGTGGAGCGCGAGCGCACTCGCGTGGCACGCGACATCCATGACATCCTCGGCCACTCGCTCACTGTCGTGACCGTGAAGGCAGAACTCGCGGGGCGCCTCGTCGACGTCGACCCGCAGCGCGCGAAGGCCGAGATCGCCGAGGTCGAGTCGCTCGCCCGGGGCGCCCTCGCCGACGTGCGGGCGACGGTCGCCGGCGTACGCTCGGTGAACGTGAGCGGCGAGCTGGCCGCGGCCCGAGCCGCGCTGGCCGCCGCGGGCATCACCGCGGAGCTGCCTTCGTCGACGGATGCTGTGCCCCCGGGTCGCCGCGAACTCGCGGGGTGGGTCGTGCGCGAGGGGGTCACCAACGTCGTGCGCCACTCCGGTGCGTCGGTGTGCCGCGTGACGCTCGGACGACACGAGGTGGAGGTCGCCGACAACGGAACGGGACCGACCGAGTCGGCCACGCCTTCCACCGGGCTGGCGGGCCTCCGCGAGCGCGTCGAGGCCGCCGGGGGACGCCTCACCGTCGGGCGCAGCGACCTCGGCGGGTTCAGTCTGCGGGTGACGCTGTGATCCGCCTGCTCATCGCCGACGACCAGGCGCTCGTGCGCGGCGCCCTGTCGGCGCTGCTCGGCCTCGAGTCCGACATCGAGGTCGTGGCCGAGGTGGGTCGCGGCGACGAGGTCGTCGACGCGGCGCTCGCCTCGCATCCGGACGTTGCGCTCCTCGACATCGAGATGCCGGGGCTCGACGGCATCGCAGCGGCGGCGGCGCTCCGCGCGGCGTCTCCGGCCTGCCGCGTGCTCATCGTCACGACCTTCGGCCGGCCCGGGTATCTCAAGCGGGCGATGCAGGCGGGCGCGTCGGGCTTCGTGGTGAAGGACACCCCGGCCGCGCAGCTCGCCGACGCCGTGCGCCGCGTCGCGCAGGGGCTGCGGGTCGTCGACCCGGTGCTCGCCGCGGACTCGCTCGCCCAGGGCGACTCCCCGCTCACCGAGCGCGAGACCGACGTGCTGTCGGCAGCGCAGACCGGCGGCTCGATCGCTGACATCGCCCGGCTGCTGCACCTGTCCGAGGGGACGGTGCGCAACCACCTCTCCGCCGCGATCGGCAAGACCGGCGGGCGCAATCGCGCCGACGCCGCCCGCCTCGCCCAGGAGAACGGCTGGCTCTGACCCCTGGCCCACGTTCCGTTCTCAGGACCGCTCGGCCGTGGGCGGCGTCCGCGGCCCGTGATTGCGGCCCGGACCCGCCCCGACCGCGACGCCGATCCTGAGAACGGTACGGGGAAGGACCGGAAACGACGGATGCCGCAGACTCAGCGCCTCTGAGAAGCGCCGGTCTGCGGCATCCGTTCTGCCGTATCCCGGAAGGATTACTTGGCGGCGACCACCTGCAGGGTGATCACGGCGGTGAGGTCGTCGCGCAGACGGACCGTCGCCTCGTGCTCGCCCGTCGACTTGATCGGCGAGGTGATGTGGATCTTGCGCTTGTCGAGCTCGCCGAGACCGGCGGCCTTGACGGCCTCCGCCACGTCGACGGTCTTGACCGCGCCGAACAGGCGACCCTCGGCGCCGGCCTTGACGGCCAGGCGGACCTTGTTGGTCTCGAGGTTGTTCTTGAGCGCCACAGCCTCTTCGTGGTCGTGGATCGCGCGCGCCTCGCGGGCGGCGCGGATCGACGCCACCTGCTTCTCGCCACCGCGGGTCCACGCGACCGCGAAGCCCTGGGGGATGAGGTAGTTGCG
>JAVBUG010000317.1:0-5437 GCA_031555515.1 Microbacterium sp.
GAGGCCAAGAGCGAGCGGTACCCCAACCGCATCTTCGCCTCGGACGGCGCGTACACCGACGCCGACCTGAGCTACGTCGACTTCGACAGCTTCTCCACCGACGGTTTCACCACCGACTACAACTGAGCTCCGGGTCGCTGAGACCCTGATCCTCGCCGAACGGCCCCGGTTCTGAACCGGGGCCGTTCGTCTTTCCACGCCTTCTGCGCCGGAACACGGGTCCGTCACCCGACACACCGGGGCGCAGCATCCGTTCCCGGCACGTCGCCGTCGCCGACCCGTGTTCCGGCACGATCGACGGGGGACGGATGCCGCGGCCCGGGGCGTCCTCGCCCGTGCCGCGCGCCGAGCCGGCGCAGCGCTGGTCCCGGCTTACCGTGGAAGCCGGAGGTGGGGGCCCCATGGCGAGGATCGGCGGACGCAACTCGTGGATCGCCGTGCCCGCGGGGATGCTGTGCGCCGCGGTCGTCGTCTCGCTCGTCTGGCTGGCGCTGCCGATGGTGCCCGTGACCATCGCGTGGGTCGGTGACACGCTGCGCGGCGCGACGGCGCCGCGGCCTGAGGCGACGCCCGTGCGGACGCCCGCCCAGACCGCGGCGGAGGGGGGCGCGGTCGACTGCCGCACGCTGTACTCCGACGACCTGTGGAACGAGCTGACGTGGCACGAGGGGTCGCTGCTCAACCAGTCGATGGCGGCGCCCGCGACGACCGCGACGGCGTTCGCCGATGCGGCCGCCGCCGAGGCGCTGGTGACCTGCACGTGGCGGTTCGACGCGGGCGGCATCGTCACGACGTTGTCGAAGGTCGACGCGGACGCTGCCACGATCGCAGAGGCATCCCTCGCGGCTGACGGATTCTCGTGCCGCACGGCGAACGGCGCGACGGTGTGCGATCGCACGCGCGGCGCGGTCCGTGAGGAGCACACGCTGCGCGACGGGCTGTGGCTCGTCAGCGTCGAGACGGACTGGCACCCCGAGGACTACGGTCCTCGGCTCGACCGCACGGTATGGGGCTGAGGCTCCCGGTCGGTCAGCCGAAGATGGCGGCGACGACCGCAGCCGTGTAGCCCGTGGGCGCGAGGTGCGAGTACTGCGTGTCGATGAGGATGTCGTCGCGCCAGAACAGCGTGCGCCCGTCGGTGACCGGGTAGGTCTCGTTCGGCCATGTCTTCTCGCAGCGCGTGCCGCCGTCGGGGGTGTAGCAGGTGTAGCCCTCGTCGGTCACGAGCTTGTTGAGCATGTCCAGCGCGGGTCCGCGCGACATGTAGGTGATCTTCGTGACGAGGCCCGTCGTGTCGGCGGCAGGGTCGCGCCACACGCACACCAGGCTGCCGTCGGGCTGCGGTCCCGACGCGCCGAACGCGGGATCGTTGAGCGGCACGCCCTCGAGCTGCGCGAGCACGCCGGCGGTGAGGATGGCACGGCAGTCGTCGGGGATCTCGGCACGGGCGGTGGGCGACGGCGTCGGGGTGGGTGTCGCCGACGCCGATGCCGACGATGGGGTGGGCGTGAAGGTCATGCCCGCGTCCGAGGGCTCGTCGGGCGCGCAGGCCGTCAGCATCATGACCGCAAGGACAACGGATGCTGCTGCAGCGGCCGACCGCTTCGCCCAAGGTGCCATGGGCTCAGGGTAGTGGGCGGGCGCGGAATCGCACGGCACGCCTCCGTCGTGTGCGCGGAACCGCGGGCTACTCTGCCTCTGCGGGGATGAGCCCTGCGTGAGGAGTGCCTGCGATGAGTGACCCCAAGTCGACCTACGGCGAGCCCGTCGAGGAGCCGCACGGCGTCGACGACGTCGTCGGCCGAGCGAACGAAGGTCTCGCCGACGCCGAGGCCGCCCGCCGTGACACCGGCGCCGCCGAGACTCCCGCCGCCGAGGCCCCCGCCGAGCCCGCCGCAGAGGCCCCTGCTGCCGAGACCCCTGCCGATGCGACCGAGGCGCCCGCCTCCGATGCATCAGCCGACGCCCCCGCCACCTCCTCCGAGGCGCCGGCCGCCGCCGAGCCCGACCCGTGGGACTCGCCCGAGGCGGCCTCCCTGGACTACACGTCGACCGCGACGCCCGCGCCCGCCGCCGACGACTCGCCCACCGTCGTGGTCCCGCCGGTCGTGACGCCCAGCGAGCCTGTCGTCGCCGAGTCCGCGGTGGTCGCCGCGGCGCCCGCTCCGCAGCCCATCTTCGTGCAGGCGCCCGAAGCCCCGCGTCCGCGGGGCAACCGCGCCGCCGCCGGCGCGATCGGGCTCGTCGCCGCCGTCGCGTTCGCCGTGCTCTACCTCGGCGTGTGGCTCGGCGTCGACGCGATCAAGGGCGACGTCACCGGGGCGAACGTCGGCACGACCGCCCTCGAGGCACTCGCGACCTGGTCGCTCTGGGTGCCCGTCGTGGTGTTCTTCATCGGTTTCTGGCTGCTCGGCGCCATCATCAACCGCGGCCGCTGGGGCCACTGGGTGGTCTTCGGCATCCTCGTGGGCGTCGCCGCCTACGGCGGGCACATCCTGGGCGCGCTGTTCCAGGCGCCGTTCTGGAACCTGACCGCCAGCGAGGGCGCCAAGCTCGTCGAGGCCGAGCTGCTGGCGCCGCTCGCGATCGCCGCGTTCATCATCGGCCGCGAGCTCACGATCTGGTTCGGCGCGTGGGCGGCCGCGCGCGCGAAGCGCGTCACCGAGCTCAACATCGAGGCGCAGCGCGAGTACGAGCGCACGCTCGAGGCCGGTCCGCAGCTCGTCC
Organism: Microbacterium sp.; assembly: GCA_031555515.1. Taxonomy (GTDB): domain Bacteria; phylum Actinomycetota; class Actinomycetes; order Actinomycetales; family Microbacteriaceae; genus Microbacterium. The sequence goes on from JAVBUG010000317.1 coordinate 2,728, forward strand.
GCCAGTAGGCGCCGTTCGCGGCCGGGCCCGCCGACGTAGGCTGACGGCATGGCCGCTGACGGTTCGACCGGGCCGTCGCAAGGACCCGTGCGACCGCCCGTCGCCCTGGCCTTCGCGACGATGGGATTCGTTGCGCTCCTGATCTTCGGGCTCGGCATGACGAGCCTCGCGACGGGAGAGGACGTCATCGCGACCCCGGGGCTCGGCCAGGCCCCCGGGATCACCGGTGTCGTGTGCGCGACGCTCGCCTTCGCCGGCGGCCTGTGGGCCGCGATCGCACGCGCCGGAAGCCGGACGGATGCTACGGCCCCCGCGCGCCGCGCCACCCCGGCAGCCGTCGTCGCCGGCGCCGGCACGAGCGCCGTGGCGCGGCATCCGTCGTACTGGGGTGCCGCGTGGACGACCGCCGCGACGTTCCTCGCGTACCTCGGGGGAGTGTGGTTCGGCGCCGTGTTCACCGGTGCCGATCTCGGCGCTGCGACGGCGGTGGTGGGCCGGCTCGCGACGTCGTGGTTCGGGCTGGTCGTCGCGGCCGCCGCGTTCGTGTCGGCGTGGTCGGGCATCGCGCTCGTGCGCACCCGCGCCCGCCGCCCCCGGTGGCCCTGGGAGGACGAGTTCGACGAGTGATCCGGATGCCGACAGAGCCGAGAACCGCGGAAATCCGCGCGGGTACGGATGCTGCGCACTAGCGTGGGACGGGTGGAGCGGTCGCTCGAGACCCAGGTCAGCCAGGCGGTGGACGCCTGGCTCGCGTGGGTGCCCCGTTGGGAGCCCGCGACCCACCACGGCCGGACCGCCCCGTGCCGCCGCTGCTTCGGGTCGCCGGTGCTCTCGGCCGCCGGCCTCGGAGCCGACGTGCCGCACGGAGTGCAACACGGCCTGTCGACCCGCATCAAGACGATCGTCGACCGGTCCGTCGCCGAGTACACCGCGCTGAACCTGCCGATGCTGCAGGCCGAGCTCGACCAGCAGGCCGCCCGCAACCGCGCGCGCAGCTACCGCCCGGGTGAGGGGCTCGACCCCGAGTTCGAGGGGCTGCCGATGGACCCTGATCCGGTTCCGGGTGCGCCCTTCCTCTTCACGATCGCAGGGCTCGCCGAGGAGGCCGACGCGCACGTTCCCGCGCTGCCCCCGCTGAGCGAAGAGGCCAAGGCGGCCCTCCGCCAGGAGGTCGGGCTCGCCGACGACTACGCGAACATGGTGGGCCGCGAGGTGTGCACGATCCTGCTGCATCACCGCCTGCGCATCCAGGCGGCGGTGACCGAGTACGTCGAGCCGCAGATCGAGGCGATGCTCGCCGATCTCACGAAGTCGCTCGACGCACCGTTCGACCCCCACGACCCGGGCGACGCTCCGCGGCTAGACTGACGCCGGCCCCGTCACTGCGGCACGATCCGGCGCCGGACCGCCGCACGCGCTCCCACTCTCCACATCCCTGCCGGTCATGCGGCTTCCCGGGAGGTGGGTTTTGTTAGCATGACCGGGTTTTGTCGTCGCACTGGCGGCATGGGTGTGATGTAGCGGACAGCGGGGAGGTGTGGTGATGGCTGCACGGCTTCCCTCGGCGCCTCCGATCCTCCCGGGACTCGCCTACATCCGCCCGCTCGGCTCCGGCGGCTTCGCCGACGTCTTCCTGTACGAGCAGGACATGCCGCGCCGCAACGTCGCGGTGAAGGTCATGCCGAGCGACGTGCGCGACCCGGAGCTGCGGCGCATGTTCAACGCCGAGGCCGACGTCCTCGCGCACCTGTCGGCGCACCCCTCGATCGTGACGGTGTACCAGGCGAGCATCTCGGCCGACGGCCGGCCCTACATCGTCATGGAGTACTGCCCGGGCTCGCTCGCGCAGCGCTACCGGGTCGAGCGCATCCCTGTCGAGGAGGTGCTCGCGATCGGTGTGCGCATGGCGAGCGCGCTCGAGTCGGCGCACCGCGCCGGCCTCATCCACCGCGACGTCAAGCCCAGCAACATCCTCATCACCACGTTCGGCACCCCGGTGCTCGCGGACTTCGGCATCTCGGCCTCCCTGCAGCGCAAGAGCGGGGGTGAGGTGCTCGCGATGTCGATCCCCTGGAGCGCTCCCGAAGTCGTCGCCGAGCAGACGAGCGGCACGGTGACGAGCGAGGTGTGGAGCCTCGGAGCCACGGTGTACTCGCTGCTGGCCGGCCACAGCCCGTTCGAGCGGCGCGAGCGCGGCCAGAACACCAAGGACCTGCTGCGCAAGCGCATCGCGCGCGCGACCTACATCGAGATCCCGCGGGCCGACGTGCCCGCGGCGCTGCAGGCCGTGCTCGCGACGGCGATGAGCCGCGATCCCGGTCGCCGGCACGACTCGGCCCGGGCCTTCGGCGAGGCGCTGCGCGAGGTGCAGTCGGGGCTCGGCCTCTCGCCGACGCCGCTCGAGATCCCGGATGCGGAGTGGTCCCCGGCATCCGCTCCCGTCGATTTCGCGGATTCGGCGCTTCGCGGGCCCGCACGATCGCACGTGGAGCGCGACCTCACGCGCAAGGCGCGCGCCGGCACCGGCGTCGCGCAGCTCGCCCGCGACGAGGACACCGAGATCTCGGCGCCCGCCCGCCGCCGCGGGCGCGCGGTGCTGCCCTGGGCCATCGGCATCGGAGCGGGGATCGTCGCCGGCGCCGGCGCGGTGGTCGTGGCGCTCATGGCCGCGGGGGTGCTCTGATGCGACGCGGCACCATCGCCGGCATCG
>JAVBUG010000146.1:0-3426 GCA_031555515.1 Microbacterium sp.
GTCGCCGAGCAGCTCGGACTCGAGCTGCGACTGACGGGCGCGCATCCAGTTGCGGTTGCCGTTGACGGTGTTGATCTCACCGTTGTGCGCGAGCATGCGCAGCGGCTGCGCGAGCGGCCACGACGGGAAGGTGTTGGTCGAGTAGCGCGAGTGCACGACCGCGAGCTCGGACGCGAAGCGCTCGTCCTGCAGGTCGGGGTAGAACGGCTCGAGCTGGAGCGTGGTGACCATGCCCTTGTAGCCGAGGGTTCGCGACGACAGCGAGACGAAGTAGGCGTCGAGCTCGGTGCGTGCCCGAGCTCTCAGGCGATAGGCGCGGCGGTCGAGCGCGATGCCCGAAAGGGCGTCGGCCTCGCCGGTCGCGGGACGCGAGATGAAGAGCTGCTCGAAGACGGGGCGCGCTTCGAAGGCGAGCTTTCCCAGGTTCTCGTCGGAGGTCGGGACGTCGCGCCAGCCCAGCACCGTCAGACCCTCGGATGCCGCGATCCGCTCGATCCCGCTCTTCTGGGTGGTGCGCGCCTCGGCGTCACGCGGCAGGAACACCAGGCCGGCGGCGTACTCGCCCACCGGCGGCAGCTCGAAGCCGGCCACCGCGCGCAGGAACGCGTCGGGCATCTGCGTCAGGATGCCCGCGCCGTCGCCGGTGCCGGCGTCGGAGCCGATGGCGCCTCGGTGCTCGAGGTTGCGCAGCGCGGTCAGGGCCAGATCGATGATGTCGTGGCCGGCCTCGCCGCGGAGCGTGGCTACCATCGCCAGGCCGCAGGCGTCCTTCTCGAAGGCAGGGTTGTACATCCCCTGCTTCTGCGGGAACCCGGCACGGCCGGACGCAGCGGGGAAGTTCGCCTCCGCAGAGGCGACGGAACGGGGGCTCGAAGCCATACCTACCGTCCTCACGTTGATAGTCAAGATGGGACGACGTCGGCCCTGGGCGCGCTCTTCGGGGGGAGAGCTGCGTTACTTGTTGGCAGGAGTGCTTGTGGCGCTGACCCCTTCGGCTTCGGACGTCGGGGGTTCGCTGACGTCGACGAAGCCGTCGGTCTCCTGAGATTGTACAGCCTGTCCGGCCTTCCACTCACGGCCGGACACATAGGGCGAGGGCTCGAGGCCGGGGTGCCGGCGCTTCTGCACGAAGAAGATCGCGAGGCCGATCACGACGCCGAAGATGGCCGCCCAGACGTTGGTGCGCAGGCCCAGGAAGATGTCGCTCGGGTCGATGCGGATCGATTCCCACACGATGCGTCCGGCGCTGTACCAGACGAGGTAGAGGCCGAAGAGGCGTCCCCACTGCAGGGTGAAGCGTCGACCCACCCACACGAGGAAGAGCACGCCGAGCGTGTTCCACAGCACCTCGTACAGGAACGTCGGGTGGAAGAGGGTGCCCTCGGGCAGGCCGATCGGCCACGCCGGGTTCGGGTAGTCGATCTCGAGGCCACACGGCACGTCGGTCGGCAGGCCGAAGAGCTCCTGGTTGAACCAGTTACCGAAGCGGCCGATCGCCTGCGCCAGCAGAAGGCTCGGGGCCAGGGCGTCGGCGAAGCTCCAGAAGCGGATGCCGGTCCACCGGCAGCCGAGCCACGCACCGACGGCGCCGCCGATGAGCGCGCCGTAGATGGCGATGCCGCCCTCCCAGATGAAGAGGGCCGACCAGGGGTTCGCGCCCTCGCCGAAGTAGAAGTTCCAGTGCGTGAGCACGTGGTAGACGCGGGCCGTGATGATCGCGAGGGGGACGGCGAGCAGGGCGATGTCGATGACCACCCACGGCTCTGCGCCGCGTTTGGTGAGGCGGGCGTTGGTCCACAGCACCGCGACGATGATGCCCGTGATGATGCACAGCGCGTAGATGTGGATCCGCAGGGGGCCGATGTCGAAGTAGCTGATCGACGGGCTCGGGATGCTGGCGACGACGCTCAGGGCGGCGTTGATCATGGGAGAACCGTGTCCTTGCTGGATCCGTGCTGGGGGTGGCGGCGGAGGCCGCCGACCTCAGAAGTCTAGTTCGCGTCGCGGGCGGTGCCTGCGGCGAGGCTCCGGGCGGTCTCGGCGAGGCCCTCGAGGCCCCGCTCGCGCAGCGCGCGCACGAGCGCCGTGCCGACGATCGCGCCGTCGGCGTACTCGAGCACGCCGGCCACCTGCTCGGCGTTCGAGATGCCGATGCCGACGCACGCGTGCTCGACCCCGTGCTCGCGCAGGCGGGCGACGAGAGTGCGGGCCGCAGCATCCAACTGCGCGCGCTCCCCCGTGATGCCCATGGTCGAGACGGTGTACACGAAGCCGGTGGAGCTCTGGGCGATGAGTGCGAGACGCTCGTCGGTCGAGGTCGGCGCGGCGAGGAACACCCGGTCGAGGCCGGTGCGCTCGCTCGCGGCGATCCACTCCGGCGCGGCCTCGGGCGTGATGTCGGGCGTGATGAGACCCGCTCCCCCGGCGGCGAGCAGGTCGTCGGCGTAGCGGTCGACGCCGTACTGCAGCACCGGGTTCCAGTACGTCATGACGAGCACGGGCACGTCGACGCGGCGCGTGATCTCGCGCACCGCCGTGAACGTGTCGCGCAGGCGGAAGCCGCCGGCGAGGGCGGCCTGGGTCGCCTCCTGGATGACCGTGCCGTCCATCACCGGGTCGGAGTAGGGCGGGCCGAGCTCGAGGATGTCGGCGCCGTTCTCGGCCAGTGCGACAGCCGCGTCGATGCTCGCCTGGAGATCGGGGAAGCCGAGCGGCAGGTAGCCGACGAAGGCACCGCGTCCGTCGGCACGGGCGGCGTCGATCGCCGCGGCGACGCGTGAGGTCACAGCTTCTCCCCCTCGCCGTGCGCGGCGTCGTCGTGCGGCGCGGAGGCGGAGGCCGCGGCATCCGTTCCCTTGTCGTACAGGTCGAAGTAGCGCGCGGCCGTGTCCATGTCCTTGTCGCCGCGGCCGGAGAGGCACACCGCGAGGATCGCGTCGGGGCCGAGCTCGCGGCCGATGCGGAGCGCCCCGGCGAGGGCGTGGGCCGACTCGATCGCAGGGATGATGCCCTCGGTCTCGGAGAGCAGGCGCAGCGCCTGCATCGCCTCGTCGTCGGTCGCGGGGATGTACTCGGCGCGGCCGATCGACGCGAGCCACGCGTGCTCCGGGCCGACGCCCGGGTAGTCGAGGCCCGCCGAGATCGAGTGCGACTCGATCGTCTGACCGTCCTCATCCTGCAGCACGAAGGTCTTCGCGCCGTGCAGCACGCCCGGGCGGCCGCGTTCGATCGAGGCGGCGTGACGCGGCGTGTCGACGCCGTCGCCGGCGGCCTCGACGCCGTAGAGCTTGACGCCCTCGTCGTCGAGGAACGCGTCGAACATGCCGATCGCGTTCGACCCGCCGCCGACGCACGCGAGGACCGCGTCGGGAAGGCGCCCGACCTCTTCGAGGAGCTGCGCGCGCGCCTCCTCAGAGATGACCGTCT
>JAVBUG010000088.1:0-19064 GCA_031555515.1 Microbacterium sp.
CCGGCGGCCCGCGCCCGTCCCCCGACGCCCGTCCCCCGACGACTCCTCCGTGAGACGACAGACGGCGGACGAGACCACGGGTGAACCCCAGGGTCTCGTCCCGCAACTGTCGTCTCACCGGCGTGCGGTGCGGGCCGCGCCCCAGGCCGGAGCCTCAGGCACGGGCCCGCGGACGCGTCACGTCAGGGCGTCGCGGCGCCAGAGGGCGGCGCAGGCCGTGAGGTCGGCGGCGTAGTCCGAGAGGCGCAGGGCGCGGGTGGTGAAGGCCGACGCGCGCTCGGGCTCGGTCGCCTCGTAGTCGTCGGCGACGTGCGTCGCGCCGGAGGCCTGCACACGGCAGAACGCCGCGGCCCGGTCGAGCGCCACGGCGAAGTCGCCCTCGAAGAGGCCCCGCAGGATCGTGTCGACGAGCGCGACGAGCTCGTCCGGCCCCGCCGGTGACGGGGCGCCCGCCACCACGTCGTCGGCGGAGGCGAGCTCGGCACGGCCGCGCTCGTAGAGCAGCGCGGCCGTGCGCGGGTCGTCGTGGATCATGAGCTGCACCAGGTACAGCCGCCATAGGGCGCCCGGCAGCGTCTTCGCGGGCGACCGCGACCACAGCTCGGCGAGGTCGTCGATGCCGTGCTCGTCGGTGAAGGCGACGAGCCGGTCGACGACGGTGCCGTCGGGGTCGGACCGCACGCGGGCGAGCAGGGCGTGCGCGGTCGTATGAGCGACGCGGGAGACCTCGGCCGGGTCCTCGGCCGCGAAAACCCTGTCGAAGAGTTCGGCCGGCCGACGGACGGGCTTGTGGAACTCCCTGGACGAATCACTCATTCCGTCCAGGCTACTCGCCGCCACGAGCACGGGCTCGCGCTCGGACTCGCGCTGCATGGCGGCGACCCAGGGCAGGCACATCGCGCGGGCCCGCCGGCTCAGACCTGGTTGATGCGGATGTGGTTGCCCGCCGGGTCGCGGAAGGCGGCGTCGCGCGGACCCCAGCCCTGCTCCTTGGGCTCCTGCAGCACCTCGGCTCCGAACGCGCGCAGCTTCTCGAAGGTCGCGTCGAGGTCGGAGGTGGTGAAGACGTAAGGTCCGGGGCCCGAGCCCTTCACGACGAGGCGCTGCAGGGCCTCGCCGTCGTCGGGCGAGCGGCCTGCGGTCGGGTCGGAGACCACGAGCGACAGGCCCGGCTGACCGGGGAAGCCGAAGCTCACCCAGCGGTGACCGTCGTACGCGACGTCGTTGACGACCTCGAGGCCGAGGCCGTCACGGTAGAAGGGGATGGCGGCGTCGACGTCGTCGACGGTGATGGGGCTGTACGCCAGAGCGATGTTCGTCATGGCTGCCACGCTACGGCGGCGCCGCCGCGCGCGCTTCTCCGATCCTGCTCGGTTCTGGATCAGGCGTAGCGCGTCGGGCGCGTGAGGATCTTCGCGACGCAGAGCGGCATCGCCTCGGCGGCGTCATGCGGTCGCGACCGGTACGAACTGGGGGTCTCACCGACGATCTCGCTGAACGTCGAGCTGAACGAGCCCAGCGAGGTCGCGCCGACGGCGGTGCAGGCATCCGTCACCGACATGCCCTCGCGCAGCAGCGCCATGGCGCGCTCGATGCGCCGGGTCATCAGGTAGGCATAGGGCGTCTCGCCGTACGCGGCCTTGAACTCCCGCGAGAAATGCGCGGGCGACATGAGGGCCTTCGTCGCCATCGTCGGCACGTCGAGCGGCTGCGCGTAGTCGCGGTCCATGAGGTCGCGCGCGCGGCGCAGGTGCGCGAGGGTCTGGGTCGTCTGCGCCGTCTGAGTTCTCTGGGAGACGGATGCCACGGCCTCACGCTACCCGGATCCCGGAGTTGCGGGGCGTCAGGCCGTAGGGATCGCCACGATGGGCGTCGACGACGGCTCCCCGTTCGGCGAGCCGCCCTGGGGCTCGACGGTGACGGCGATCACGTCACCCGGCTCCATCGCGCCCTCGAGCAGCGCCGTCGTCGTCCCGGTGGCGGGCTCGAAGACACCGGCGGGCACCGCGGCGCCGTCGCGCACGAACCAGAGCTCGAAGCTCTCGTCGTCCGCGATCTGCGGCAGCCCCTGCGAGACCAGCACGACCTTGCCCACGGACTCCGACCAGTGCGCCGTGGCCGTGCCGCCGTCGGTGATGTCGACGGTCGCGGACTGCGCGTCGGGGGCGTCTTCGATCTGCTGCAGCGCGACGACCTCGGCCGGCCGGTTCATGTACTCGTTGATCTGCACGGCCCCGATGCCGAGTGCGACGAGCAGCACCATGGACGCCGCGAGCGTCAGGATGCCGCGCGTCCAGCGGCGTCGCGACACGGCCTGGATCGCCGCCGTCGGCGGAGGCGGCGACGTCGGCCGGTCGCCGGGGAGATCGGGCGCGGGTGCCGGGGCGGGCGTCCACCGCTCCACGGGCTCGGCGGTCGCTGCCACCGCGGCGTCCATCGCCGGCAGCTGCGGGGTCGTCGCGACGCGCGACAGCAGCGTGGAGCGCAGCGTCAGCGGAGGCAGGGCGTCGGAGACGGTGTCGGCCAGTGCGGCGGCGGTGGCAGCATCCGCCTCGATCCAGTGCTCCCATTCGGGGTGCGCCCGGCGCGCGGCCTCGAAAGCCTGCTGGTCGGCGGGCGACAGCGCGTTCAGCGCAGCGCCGGCGGCGAGCTCGGCGAACTCCTGCTCGTCCATCACGCGGTCACCCCCATCTCCACCCTCAGGCGGGACAGGCCGTCCCGCATCCTCGTCTTGATCGTCCCCAGCGGCGCCCCCACCAGGGCCGCGATCTCGCTCTGACTGTAACCCCCGTAATACGCGAGGGTGAGCGCCTCCCGCTGCGCATCGGGAAGCCCCGACAGCGCCGCGGCCACCTTCTCCCCCTCGATGCGCAGCTCGGCCTGCTCGGAGACCCCGTCGTGGGCGACGTCGAGGTCTCGGAACCCCACGCGCACGTCGCGATCGCTCGACGCCTGCGACGACCTCACACGGTCGACCGCCCGGCGATGTGCGATCGTGAGCACCCACGATCGTCCCTGACCTCTGTTCGGAGCGAACCGCGCAGCGGATTGCCACACCTCGAGGAAGACCTCCTGCAGCACCTCCTCGCTCTGCGCCCGGTCGACGAGCACGCGCAGGATCAGACCGAAGACGCGCGGCGAGAGCATGTCGTAGACGCGGGCGAACGCTGTCTGGTCGCCACCGGCGACACGCTGCAGCAGCTCCCCGATGTGGTCGACGGGTTCGGTGCCGTCCTCGGGCACGTCGATTCCGTCGATCACCATGTCTTCCAGCATGCCGTACCCACCTCCGTCCGACCGGACGTCGCCTCACCCGAAGGTGAACGAGTACACTTCCACCCCCGCCGACACCGCGACGTCGAGGGTGTGGATGCCACCCGCCGTGTTCGACGCCACCGGGTACGAACGCGGTGTCCCCGAGACGGCCACCTTCTCTTCGCTCCCGTCGTCGAGGCGCACCCGCACCTCACCGTCGCCGGCGAGCACCATGCGCACCTGATCCGCATGGAACCGCAGACGGATGCTGCCGCCGCCGTCGCCCGAGGGCGTGGCGTACTGCGACTCGATGCGCCAGGAACCGTCGAGGGCGAACGAGTCGTCGGGCTGTGCGGCCGGCAGCGCGTAGTCGCCGTCGCCCGCGCGATACGAGCCGGCGCCGCCGTAGTTCACGTCCTTGGACGAACCCAGGAACGTCTCCCGCGTACGGGTGCCGGCGTCGGGCGTCTCGTCGACGACCTCCGTGGGAGCGGGCAGGGCGACCCCCGGGTCGGCGTCCTCGAGGAGTTCGCGGATGAGCTTCTCGGTCGCGGCGTAGTTGCCCTCACCGAAGGCGATGTGGCGCACCGTGCCGTCGGCGTCGATCAGGTAGTGGGCGGGCCAATACCGGTTCCGGTAGTTCGTCCACGTCGAGAGGCTGTTGTCGAGGGCCACCGGGTAGGTGATCCCGAAGTCGCGCGCGCCGGCGGCCACGTTGGCGGGATCCTTCTCGAACGCGTACTCCGGAGAATGCACGCCGATCACCCGCAGCCCGGCGTCGCGGTAGGCGGCATCCCACGCGACCACGTGGGGGATGCTGCGCTGGCAGTTGATGCACGAGTACGCCCAGAAGTCGATCAGCACGACCTCGCCCCGCAGATCCTCCAGGTCGATCGCGGCGCCGTCGGGGGTGTTGAGCCACGCCTCGATGCCGCGGATGCTCGGGGCCGTCCCGCACGACTCCAGCTCCGATGCCCCGTTCGTGCACCGGTCGAGGTCCCGGTTCTCGTCGGTGACGAGGCCGCCGAGATCGAGCGCGCGCCGCGCGCTCGGATTGTCGGTGAGATCGCGCTGGATCCCCGCGGTGTAGTCAGGCACCAGCCGCTGCAGGAGCTGTGGAACGTTGAACACCAGGCCGACGGCGAGCGCGAGCATGGCGACGCCGGCGGCGATGCGCAGGCCGCGCTCGCGCATGCGGAACGCGCGGATCCGCTCGACGAGGCCGCGCCCCGCGAGCGCGAAGAACAGCAGCGGCACGGCGACGCCGACCGCGAACGAGACGGTGAGCACGACGGTGCCGGCATCGATCCGCCCCGTCGACCCCGCGACGATGATCGCGGCGAGCACCGGCCCCGCGCAGGGCACGAACACCGTGCCGAGCGCGAGCCCCACGCCGTACCCGCTCCCCCGGTTCTGCACCTCGGTGCGGCGCGCGAGCTTCTGGAACGGCTTCTCGAGCAGCTGCTCGAACCGCGGGACGAGCAGGCCGACGCCGATGAGCACGAGCACGGCGATGCCCGCCCACCTCAGCACGTCCTGCGGCAGGCCGAGGGCCCCGAGCAGCAGTGAGCCGAGCAGCGTCACGAGGGTGAAGCTCGTGATGAGTCCGGCGATCACCAGGTACGGGCGCCATCGCGACGCGGGCTTCGCATCGCCGTCCATCCGCGCCGACTGCGCGCCGCCGGTGAGGAAGATGACCGGCAGCACCGGCAGGATGCACGGCGAGATCCCCGTGATGAGTCCGCCCAGCAGACCGATGATGACGAGCTCCATGCGTCCCCCTCGTGCGTCACAGGTTGTTCGCGCCGGCTTCGCGTTCGGATTGCCGAGACCCGGGACGGATGCTGCGGCGGCGGGTCGCAGCATCCGCTCCGACCGATCTGCAATCCGATGCGGCGGCTCCTCCGAACAGTCCGTGTAGCCGCTTCCGCGGCACGCACCCCGCACCGGGGACACGAACACCGCGGTCCGAGGACCGCACAGAGGAGGAAGACATGTCTCGCATCACCGGGAAGCGCATGTCGGCTGGGCTGATGCTCGCCGTCGCCGCCACCTTCGCGCTGTCCGCCTGTTCGATGGGCGGATCGACCGCAGAGCCCACGACCGAACCTTCGACGCCCTCCATGGAGGCGAGTGAAGAGCCGATGACAGCCGATCCCGCCGCCGACCTCGTCGGGCCGGGCTGCGCGGCGTACGCCGAAGCCGTGCCAGACGGCGACGGCTCGATCGAGGGCATGTCGGGCGATCCGGTCGCGGTCGCAGCATCCAACAATCCGATGCTGACGACGCTCACCGCAGCCGTGAGCGGCCAGCTCAACCCCGACGTCGACCTCGTCGACACCCTGAACGGCGACGAGTACACCGTGTTCGCGCCCGTGGACGACGCGTTCGCCCAGATCGACCCCGCCACGCTCGAGTCGCTGAAGACCGACAGCGCGACGCTGACGTCGATCCTCACCTACCACGTGGTGCCGGGACGGATCGAGCCCGCCGACATCGCGGGCACCCACACCACGGTGCAGGGTTCCGACCTCGAGGTCACGGGCGAGGGCGACATGTGGATGGTCAACGACGCCAACGTGATCTGCGGCGGCGTGCAGACCGCCAACGCCACCGTGTACCTCATCGACGCGGTCCTGATGCCTCCGGCTCAGTGACCGAACGCCGGCGTCACGCCGGCCATGCGGGGGCGGCGCGGCCGCCGGCGCCTGCGAGGTGCGCCGGCGGCCGCGCTGCATGCGGTTGCACGTCGGTCGTGGCTCGTCAACCCCTCGGCCAGCGAGGACGGCAGTCCGTACCGTGGGATGAGGCCCGATGCGGCGCCGGAGGGGTGCGCGCTTCGGGTGGGAGGACATGTGACTGACCTGCTCGCGTCCGGGGAGCTCGCCACCGGCGAGCTCTTGGACGGGCGCTACCTGCTGCGGGAACGCATCGGAGAGGGCGGCATGGCGCGGGTGTACCGCGCCGACGACACCCATCTGCAGCGTGCGGTCGCCGTGAAGGTCTTCCGCGAACCCACCGACGGCATCGGCTCCGTCGAGCGCGCGCTGTCGGAGACGACGCTCCTCGCCTCGCTCAGCCATCATTCGCTCGTGACCGTGTTCGACGCCCGCGTCGGCACGGATGAGACCAGCTATCTGGTCATGGAACTCGTCGACGGCATCACCCTGCGCGACCTGATCGCGCGGGGGCCCGTCGATCCCCGCGTGGTCGCGTCGGTCGCGATCGACATCGCGGAAGGACTCCACGTGGCGCACGACCACGGCGTCGTGCACCGCGACATCAAGCCGTCCAACGTGCTCTTGTGGTCTTCCCCGCGACCCGGGTGGGAGTGGCGTGCCAAGCTCGCCGATTTCGGCATCGCGTACCTGATGGACTCGGCGCGCGTGACCACGCCAGGCGTCATCGTCGGCACGATGGCGTATGTCGCGCCGGAGCAGGCCCGGGGTGTCGTACCGGAACCACCCGCCGACATCTACGCGTTCGGCCTGCTCCTGATCGAGGCCCTCACCGGTGAGCGCCCCTTCGCCGGGACGGAGGGCATCGGCACGGTGATGGCGCGGCTGTCGGCGGGACCGAGGATCCCGGAGTCGCTTCACCCGTCGTGGCAGGGGCTGCTGCGCGGCATGACGGCGATCCGCCCCGCCGACCGGCCCACCGCGCTCGAGGTCGTCGCGACCGCGTCACGGCTGGCCGCGATGGAGAACACGCTCGCCCGCGAGAACGCTGATCCCTCGACCGCGCCGATCGCCACCGAGCCGGCGGCTGTCGTGGCACCGCCGCGTCCGCCGGACCCGCCGACGGTCGCCTTCTCGCCGACGGCGGCGGTCGCGGTCGACGCAGCCCGGACGGCGGAAGGGACGGATGCTGCGGCTTCGGCCGGCCCCACAGACGCGGCGCATCGTGCCCGGCGCCGCGGGTACCTCGTCGGCGGAGTCGTCGCGGCTCTGTTGGTGGTCGGCGCGCTCATCGCCGCCATCTGGCTCTCGAGCTCGCCCAGCGGCGGTGCGGAACCGCGCCCGACGACGCCGGTGATCCAGGAGCAGCAGACCCCGACTTCGACTCCCAGCGAGGAGCCGCAGGCTCCCCCGCAGGCGCCCGCGGTCGACGACAGCGGCACCGACGGCGGGGGCAGCAGCAACAGCGGCCCCGGCAACAACAACGGCAACGGGAACAACAACAACGGGAACGGCAATGGCAACGGCCCCGGCAGCAACAGCGGGAACGTCAACGGCAACCGCTGACGCGGCTACGGCTGCTCCCACCCCTTCATTGCATCCGATCGCCAATTCCGGCCGCCTCGCTCGAGGGTGACGATCGCGTGGCAGTTGCGGCACCGCACCTCGCATTTCGCGATCTCTTCGTGAATCTTGGCAATGCTGAAACCCTCCTTGACCATCGCCATGACGTCCTTGCGCTTGTCGCTCCCGGGCCGGTGGTCGAAATCCAGCACGCGGAGGTCAGTGACGCCGCAGTCGACGCATGGGTGAGCTCGCAGATACTCCACCAGGTACGCCTTCGACTCGACTCGTCGCCTTGCTGTACGTTCGACGACCGCGCGAACATGGCGCTCTCGGTTGCGGGCGTAGTAGGCGCGTGAGGACTCGCGGTTGCAGGCGCGGCAGACTTCCTGCAACCCATCGGCGCGAGATGACTTCCGGTTGAAATCCGTCAGCGGCTTGATCTCCCGGCAGGTGCCGCAAACCTTGGTCATGCTGCCTCGTTCCGCCGATCGCGGTGGCGCACCCGCCGCTGCGCCGATCGTTGGGCGGGGTGCCGACGCTCCGAGCATCGCTCGCGGATTGCTAGGGTTGGACCCGCCCCTATAGCTCAGTTGGTTAGAGCAACGGACTTCAAGACAATTAAATGGAGCGCCGGCGCAGAAATGCGTCGGATGACCGCCGCTATATGCTGGGACGCCCTGAGAGCCCGAGGTACTCGCCGGAGACGGCAGTGACAATCCGAGGGATTGGGTAATCAGCAGGTAACCGCAAGGGAACCTCAGAGACTACACGCGGCGCACCTGACCGGCCCGGCCGAAGGTGAAGATATAGTCCAGACTGCAAGCCGGAGACGGTGGCTGGGGAAACTCAGTGCAGCAGGTTAATCCGTGGGTCCAGGGTTCGAGTCCCTGTGGGGGCACCACATCGGCTCGCTCGACTGATGCTCGAGCGAACGTCTGGAAAAGGCATCCCGCCCCTCTTTCGGAGCGTCACCACCCTTCGCTAGGGTCCGAGACATGACGCCCCAGATCGGTGTGGACGGTCCGGCTTCCGACGCTTTGCTGCGCGCAGGGCGGTTCTTCACGAGGTGGGACGAAACCGCCGATCATCGTGCCGCGTTCCTCGAGGGCGGGCGCGAGGGCGACGCGTTCTACCGCGACCGGTGGAGCCACGACAAGGTCGTCCGGTCGACGCACGGCGTGAACTGCACGGGCTCCTGTTCGTGGAAGGTGTACGTCAAGGACGGCATCATCACGTGGGAGGCCCAGGAGACCGACTATCCGAGCGTCGGCCCCGACCGTCCCGAATACGAGCCCCGCGGTTGCCCCCGCGGGGCTGCGTTCTCCTGGTACACCTACTCCCCCACGCGTGTGCGCTACCCCTACGTGCGCGGGGTGCTCCTCGAGGAGTATCGCGCCGCAAAGGCGCGCGGCAACGACCCGGTGGAGGCCTTCGGCGAGATCACGAAGAACCCCGAGACCCGTCGCCGCTACCAGCGGGCGCGAGGCAAGGGCGGTCTCGTACGCGCAAGCTGGCGCGAGGCGGTCGAGCTCGTCGCCGCCGGGTACGTGCACACGATCAAGGAGTACGGACCCGATCGGGTCGCGGGCTTCTCGCCGATCCCGGCGATGTCGATGGTGTCGCACTGCATCGGCACGCGCTTCACGCAGCTCGTCGGCGGTGTGATGACGTCGTTCTACGACTGGTACGCCGACCTCCCGGTCGCGAGCCCGCAGGTCTTCGGCGATCAGACCGACGTTCCCGAGTCGGGCGACTGGTGGGATGCCACGTACCTGATGATGTGGGGCTCGAACGTCCCCGTCACCCGCACACCGGACGCCCACTGGATGGCCGAGGTCCGCTATCGCGGCACCAAGGTCGTGACTGTCAGCCCCGACTACGCAGACAACACGAAGTTCGCCGACGAGTGGCTGCCGTGCCAGGCGGGCACCGACGCGGCACTCGCGATGGCGATGGGCCACGTCGTGCTCAAGGAGAACTACGTCGACCGTCGCGTGCCGTTCTTCGCCGACTTCGCGCGGCAGTACACCGACCTTCCCCACCTCGTGCGTCTGACCGAGCGCGACGGCGCGTTCGTGCCGGGCACGTTCGTCACCTCGAAGGACCTCGGCGGCGACACCCCCGAGGACGAGTGGAAGACGGTGGTGCTGGATGCTGCGACCGGCACTCCGCGCGTGCCCAACGGCTCGATGGGGTTCCGGTACGCCGCGTCCGGCGAGGGCCGCTGGAACCTCGACCTGGAGGGCCTGGAACCCGCGCTGTCCATCTCGGACCTCCCCTCGGCGACCGGAGTTCCTGAGGCAGTCGAGGTGCTCCTTCCCCGCTTCGACTCCGCCGACGGCGAGGGCGCCGTGCTGCACCGAGGCGTCCCGGCGACGCGGGTGGGCGGCATCCTGGTCACGACAGTCCTCGACCTGATGCTCGCCCAGTACGGCGTCGCCCGCGACGGGCTGCCGGGCGACTGGCCGACCGGGCTCGACGACGCCGAGTCTCCGAACACGCCCGCGTGGCAGGAGGAGATCACCGGCGTGCCCGCGCAGGCGTGCACGCGCATCGCGCGCGAGTTCGCCGCGAACGCGGTCGAGTCCAACGGTCGCTCGATGATCATCATGGGCGCCGGCATCTGCCAGTGGTTCCACGGCGACGCGACCTACCGCGCGATCCTTGCGCTCCTGATTCTCACCGGGTCGATGGGGCGCAACGGCGGCGGCTGGGCGCACTACGTCGGGCAGGAGAAGTGCCGCCCCATCACCGGCTGGCTCTCGCTCGCGAACGCCCTCGACTGGTCGCGCCCGCCCCGCACGATGATCGGCACCGCGTACTGGTACATGCACACCGACCAGTGGCGCTTCGACGGGTACTCCGCCGACGCGCTGGCGTCGCCGCTCGCCGAGGGAAACCTCGCCGGCATGCACACCGCCGACACGATCGCCCAGTCCGCGCGCCTCGGCTGGATGCCGTTCTACCCGCAGTTCGACGTCAACCCGCTCGACCTGGCAGACCGGGCCGACGAAGCGGTGGCGAACGGGGAGGCGACGGATGCCGCATCCTTCGTCGCCTCGCAGCTCTCCTCCGGCGAGCTGCAGCCCGCGATCGCCGACGTCGATGCTCCGGAGAACTGGCCACGCCTGCTCACGCTGTGGCGGTCGAACCTCATGGGATCGAGCGCGAAGGGCAACGAGTACTTCCTCAAGTACCTGCTCGGCACCCACAACAACGTCATGGCGACCGACGAGGCGAGCGTGCGCCCGAACGACGTGAAGTGGCACGACGAGATCCCCGAGGGCAAGCTCGATCTGCTCGTGTCGGCCGACTTCCGCATGACCTCGACGACGCTCCTGTCGGACGTCGTGTTCCCCGCGGCGACCTGGTACGAGAAGCACGACCTCTCGTCGACCGACATGCACCCGTTCGTGCACGCGTTCACGCCGGCGATCGACCCGCCGTGGGAGGCGAGGAGCGACTTCGACCTCTTCCACGCGATCGCTGTCGAGTTCTCCGAGCAGGCGCGCACGCATCTGGGCACCCGGCGCGACCTGGTGTCGGTGCCGATGCAGCACGACACCCCGGGCGAGACGTCGCAGCCCGGCGGCGAAGTGCGGGACTGGGCGCGGGGCGACACCGCGGGCGTCCCCGGCAGGACGATGCCGCAGTTCACGGTGGTGGAGCGCGACTACACCGCGATCGCCGACAAGCTCGCCGCTGTCGGGCCGCTGGCCGACAAGCTCGGCTTCACGATCAAGAACGTGACGTACGACGTGGCGCACGAGGTCGAGCGGCTCGCCCAGAAGAACGGCGTCATGCTCGGGGGCGCGGCCGATGGCCGGCCCGCGATGGACACCGACGTCAAGATGGCCGAGGCGATCCTCGCGTTCTCGGGCACGACGAACGGCGAGCTGGCGTCGCAGGGATTCCGCACCCTCGAGAAGCGCGTGGGCAAGCCGCTCGCCGACCTCGCCCAGGGTTCCGAGGAGAAGCGCATCACGTTCGCGATGACGCAGGCGGCGCCCGTGCCGGTGATCACGTCGCCGGAGTGGTCGGGTTCCGAGACCGGCGGGCGCCGGTACGCGCCGTTCACCGTCAACATCGAGCGACTCAAGCCCTTCCACACCCTCACCGGGCGCATGCACTTCTACCTCGACCACGCGTGGATGCGCGACCTCGGCGAGGCCCTGCCGATCTACCGCCCGCCGCTCGACATGCACCGCCTGTTCGGCGAGCCCAAGCTCGGGCCGGACGGATCGCAGCAGGTCGTGGTGCGATACCTCACGCCGCACTCGAAGTGGTCGATCCACTCCGAGTACCAGGACAACCTGTTCATGCTGTCGCTCTCGCGCGGCGGCCCCACGGTCTGGATGAGTCCGGAGGACGCCGCGGCCATCGGCGCCGCCGACAACGACTGGGTCGAGTGCGTGAACTCGAACGGCGTGCTCGTGGCGCGGGCGATCGTGTCGCACCGCATGCCGACAGGGGTCGTCTACGTGCACCACGCTCAGGAGCGCACGATCGACGTGCCCAAGTCCGAGGCGACGGGCCGGCGCGGCGGCATCCACAACTCCGTCACGCGGCTGCTCGTCAAACCCACCCATCTCATCGGCGGGTACGCGCAGCTGTCGTACACGTTCAACTATCTGGGGCCGACCGGCAATCAACGCGACATGGTGGCGACGGTGCGCCGTCGCTCGCAGGAGGTGGTGTTCTGATGCGTGTGATGGCCCAGATGGGCATGGTCATGAACCTCGACAAGTGCATCGGATGCCACACCTGCTCCGTCACGTGCAAGCAGGCGTGGACCAACCGGGCCGGCACCGAGTATGTGTGGTTCAACAACGTCGAGACGCGTCCGGGCCAGGGCTACCCGCGCCGCTACGAGGACCAGGACCAGTGGCGCGGCGGGTGGACGCTCAACAAGCGCGGGCGACTGTCGCTGCGCACCGGCAGCCGCGCGAAGCGCCTGTTCTCGATCTTCTCGTCGCCGGTGCAGCCGAAGCTCGAGGACTACTACGAGCCCTGGACCTACGACTACGAGACGCTCATCGACGCGCCGCTCGGCGACGACTTCCCGGTCGCCCGGCCGAAGTCCCTCATCACCGGCGACGACACGAAGATCACGTGGTCGGCGAACTGGGACGACGACCTCGGCGGCGCGTCGGAGATGGGCCATCTCGACCCGATCGTCGAGCGGGTGCGGCGCGAGTCGGAAGACAAGATCAAGCTGCAGTTCGAGAAGACGTTCATGTTCTACCTGCCGCGGATCTGCGAGCACTGCCTCAACCCGTCGTGCATGGCGTCGTGCCCGTCGGGCGCGATCTACAAGCGGGCCGAGGACGGCATCGTGCTCGTCGACCAAGACCGCTGCCGCGGGTGGCGCCAGTGCATCACGGGCTGCCCGTACAAGAAGATCTACTTCAACCACAAGACCGGCAAGGCCGAGAAGTGCACCATGTGCTACCCACGCCTCGAGGTCGGCATCCCGACGGTGTGCTCCGAGACGTGCGTCGGGCGCCTGCGCTACCTCGGCCTCTTCCTGTACGACGCGGACCGCGTCACCGAGGCGGCGTCGACGCCCGATCCCAAGGACCTGTACGAGGCGCAGCTCGACCTCATGCTCGACCCGAACGACCCCGAGGTGATCGCGGCGGTCCGCGCACAGGGCGACATCCCCGAGGACTGGATGGATGCCGCGCGCCGCTCGCCCGTCTACGCTCGGGCGAAGACGTACCGGGTGGCGCTGCCGCTGCACCCCGAGTACCGCACGATGCCGATGGTCTGGTACATCCCGCCGCTGTCGCCGATCGTCGACCTGCTGCGCGACCAGGGCCACGACTCCGAGGCCGCCGGCACCCTGTTCGGCGCGATCGAGGCCCTGCGGATCCCCGTCGAGTACCTCGCCGAGCTCTTCACCGCGGGCGACACCGACATCATCACGGGCGTTCTCTGGCGCCTCGCGGCGATGCGCTCGTATCTCCGCGACATCACGCTTGAGCGGGACCGCGACGAGTCGATCCCCGGGGCCGTCGGCATGACCGGCGAGTCCATCTACGCGATGTACCGGCTGCTCGCGATCGCCAAGTACGAGGACCGCTACGTCATCCCGACCGCCCACTACGAGCGCGCGCACGAGCTCGAAGAGCTCGGCTGCTCGCTCGACTTCGACGGCGGCCCGTACGGCAACGAGTCGGGCATGTTCGGCGAGGCGAGCGGCAGGCCGACGCCGGTCGCGGTGGAGACGTTCCACGCCCTCAAAGAGCGCCAGACCTCCGACGCCGCCGCGAGCGGGGAGTCGCTGCGCGGCCGCGTCAACCTCCTGAACTGGGACGGCAACGGCGCACCGCCCGGTCTCTTCCCCCCGAAGGACGCGGATCCGGATGCGGCGCCCGGAGGTTCGTCGTGAACGTCCGGGTGGTCTACCAGGCGGCGTCGCTGTGCCTGAGCTACCCGGATGACGGCGTGCTCGGCTCTTCGGCGCTGATCGGCCAGGCGCTGACGGAGGCGGCACCTCGGGCGGCAGCATCCTTCGCGCCTCTCCTCGAGTGGTGGGCGAAGACTCCGGCGTCCGAGGTGCAGACGGTGTACGTGGACACGTTCGACATGTCGCGGCGCCACGCGCTGTACCTGAGCTACTGGACCGACGGCGACACACGCCGGCGCGGCGCGGTGCTCGCCGATCTCAAGCGGCGGTACCGCGAGGCCGGGCTGACGATCGACGGCACGGGCGAGCTGCCCGACTTCCTGCCGCTCGTGCTCGAGTTCGCACGGCATGCTCCGGGCGAGGGCGCGGCGCTGCTGCAGGAGTACCGCCCGAGCCTCGAGCTCATCCGCCTCGCCCTCGCCGAGCGGGGCTCGCCCCACGCCGGCGTCGTCGCGGCGGTGTGCGACACGCTCCCGGGCCGCTCCCCCGCCGACCGCCAGCAGGCGATGGCGATGGCCGCCGCCGGACCGCCGCGCGAGTCCGTCGGACTGGACGCCCACGACCCGCGGCTGCTGCCGCTCGAGCCGGTCGGGAGGCACTGATGGACCTGTTCCTGTGGGGCATCCTCCCCTACATCATGGTGGCGGTGCTCGTCGGCGGCACGATCTGGCGCTACCGCTACGACCAGTTCGGCTGGACCACGCGCTCGTCCCAGCTCTACGAGTCGCGACTGCTGCGGATCGGGTCGCCTCTGTTCCACTTCGGCATCCTCGTCGTGATCATCGGCCACGTCATCGGCCTCGTGATCCCCAAGGCGTGGACCGACTTCTTCGGCATCTCGGATGAGATGTACCACCTCGCCGCGCTCGGCCTCGGCACGGTGGCCGGCATCGCGACGCTCGTCGGCGTCGGCATCCTGATCTACCGCCGCCGCACCACCGGCCCGGTGTTCATGGCGACGACGAAGAACGACAAGACCATGTACGTCGTGCTGGTGGCCGCGATCGTCGCGGGGCTCGCGACCACGGTGCTGGGGGTCATCGGCCCGCACCAGGAGCTCACCTACCGCGACACGGTCTCGCCGTGGTTCCGGTCGCTGTTCGTGTTCCAGCCGAACATCGCCGCGATGAGCGAGGCGTCGCTCGACTACCAGATCCACACCGTGATCGGCATGGTGCTGTTCATGATCTGGCCGTTCACGCGGCTCGTCCACGCGTTCACGGCGCCGGTGCACTACCTGTTCCGCCCGTACATCGTCTACCGCTCGCGCGACGGGCGGCCGACGACGGCGCGCGGGATCCGCCGCGGCTGGGCGCCCGTGGGCACCACCGACCGCACCCCCGACCGCAAGGCGACGACGACAGGCAAGACGGGAGGCACACGACGATGACGACGGATGCTGTGGCCCAGGCCGCGCAGATCACCCAGCCCCTGCCGGGCCGCACCAAGAACCTCCTGCTGGCGCTGCTGGCCTTCACCATCACGTTCTGGGCGTGGAACCTGGTCGCGCCGCTGGCGGTGCAGTACACCGCCGAGATGGGGCTGTCCTCGACGGAGGCCTCGCTCCTCATCGCGACGCCGGTGCTCGTCGGGTCGCTCGGCCGCATCCTCACCGGCGCGTTCACCGACCGCTTCGGCGGTCGCCTGATGTTCACGGTCCTGACGGCGGCGTCGGCGGTGCCCGTCGTGCTGGTGGCCCTCGCCGGAGTGTGGGGCTCCTACGCGCTCATGATCGCGTTCGGGTTCCTGCTCGGCATCGCCGGCACGACGTTCGCGATCGGCATCCCGTTCGTGAACGCCTGGTACGAGCCGGCCAAGCGCGGCTTCGCGACGGGCCTCTTCGGTGCCGGCATGGGCGGCACCGCACTGTCGTCGTTCTTCACGCCACGCATGGTGGCCTGGTTCGGCTACGTCGCGACGCACCTCATCATCGCGGGCGCGCTGCTCGTGGTCGCGGTCATCGTGTGGCTGTTCATGCGGGACTCGCCGCTGTGGAAGCCGAACACCGCGCCCGTCATGCCGAAGCTCAAGGCGGCGTCGAAGCTCGCTGTCACGTGGCAGATGGCGTTCCTGTACGCGGTCACCTTCGGCGGCTTCGTCGCGTTCTCGACGTACCTGCCGACCTACCTCAAGGAGGTCTACGGGTACGACCTCGCCGACGCGGGCGCACGGACCGCGGGCTTCGCGATCGCGGCGGTGATCGCCCGGCCGGTCGGCGGCTGGCTGTCGGACCGCATCGGGCCGGCGACGGTGCTCAGCATCTCGCTCGGCGGCGCCGCCGTGATGGCGGTCGTCATCGCGCTGCAGCCGCCGCCCGAACTCGCGGCGGGGGCGTCGTTCGTGCTCATGGCCCTCTTCCTCGGCCTCGGCACCGGCGCGGTGTTCACGTGGGTGGCGCAGCGCGCACCGGCCGAACGGGTCGGCACCGTCACCGGAATCGTCGGCGCGGCCGGTGGACTCGGCGGCTACTTCCCGCCGCTCGTGATGGGCGCGACCTACAACGCCGAGGCCCACAGCTACACGATCGGGCTCAGCCTGCTCTGCCTCACCGCGCTGGTCGCGCTGGGCTTCGTGATCTTCCTGGCCCGGAAGCAGCGGCGCGCGGCCTGAGGCCGCGGGCGCGACTGCTGCACGTTCCTGCACCTGCTGCGTCGCGCGACGCAGCAGGTGCAGGACACTGCAGCAGTTGTAGGAGACGGGCCGGGCCGGGCCGAGCCCGCTCAGCGCACCATCGAGAGCGCGATGAGCCAGGCGGCGATGCTGAGCACGAGCGCGATCAGCGGGTACCAGAAGGCCCGGCGCTTGCGCGACAGCGCGACGATGCCCGCGACGGCACCGATCACGGCCAAGGCCAGCGGCAGGTAGCCGCCCAGCACGATCGCCACCGTGTTGTCGTGGTTGCCGATGGCCCACACGAGCGACACGAAGAAGAGAACCACCGCGGCGCCGACCGAGAACCCGATCAGCAGCAGCGTCGCGACGAGGTCGCCGATGCTCCGCTCGGCGGGGGCAGACGCGCTCATCGGTCCAGGCCGATCTCGTAGTGCACGAAGCCGGTGTGGGTCGCGACGCGGTCGTAGAGCGCCCGGGCCGTGGCGTTGGTCTCCTGCGTGAGCCAGTAGACCTTCGCGGCGTCGTGCGCGCGCGCCCACTCGGTCACGTGGGCGATGAGGGCGCGCCCCGCGCCGCTGCCGCGGGTGTCGGGGGCGACGAAGAGGTCCTCGAGGTAGACGTAGGGCGCCGGCGACCACGTCGCGGCGTGCGTGAGCCAGTGGACGAAGCCGATGGCGCGCCCGTCGTCGTCGGTCGCCACCGCCCCGTGGATCGGGAACTGCGGGTCGAGGAGGCGGTTCCACGTCAGCGCGGTCTGCTCGTCCGACACCTCGGACTCGTAGAACTCGATGTAGCCGCGCCAGAGCGGGAGCCAGGCGTCGCGGTCGGCAGGGGCGAGGGGGCGGATCTCGGTCACGAGCCCGAGAGTAGCGGGTCGCCCGCCTCAGACGAGCGCGGTGCGGGCGGTGCGTCGCGCGTGCGCGCTGAGGTCGTCGCCGCGCCGCGCGAGGAACTCCTCCAGCCGGCCGGGGTCGACCCGGCCGATCTCGCGCAGAGCGACGCCCACGTTGGTCTGCACCAGGTGCTCGGGGTCGTCCGCCAAAATCTCGCAGAGCGCGAGCGGGTCGTCGAGGTCCCGGGCGCGGATGATCGAGAAGGCAGCGGTGATCGCCGTGCGCCGATGCCAGCGGTCGTCGGAGCGCGCGAGCTCGAACAGCACGTCGCGCCGGCGGTCCAGCAGGTACAGGCCCACCACCCTCGGCGCGGACCGGTCGATGTAGTCCCACGTGTCGATGCGATCGAGGCGCCGCATCCACAGCTCGTACAGCGCCGCGCGGTCGACCCCCTTGGTCCGCGCCTGGAAGTCGAGTATCGACACCGCGACCATCCGCATCTCGTATGCGTCGGAGTCGAGCAGCCGGTCGACCTCGGCCAGCGGCATCCGTGAGTTCGCCTTCGCGATGTCGAACACGGTGCCCATGCGGACGCCGATCACCTCGGTGCGCGCGTCGGTCATGCGCCGTTCGATCTTGGCGCGTTCGTCGACGGATGCTGCGCCCTCGAGCGCCGCACGGACGCCCTCGGCGGTCGGCGCCCCGGGCTCAGTCACCGCCCTCGAGCCCTGACGGCCGCAGTTCGGCGCCGGCGTGCGCGAGCTCGGCGAGCGCCGCCTCGCTGGATTCGGCCGCGACGCCGGCGATGAGGTCGGTGAGGACGCGGACGTGCCGGCCGTGCTCGATGGCGTCGAGCGCCGAGGCGCGCACGCAGTAGTCGGTCGCGATGCCGGTGATGTCGACGTCGACCACGCCGTGCTCCTCGAGGAGGTGCGCGACGGTCACGCCGTCGTCGGTCGTGCCCTCGAACAGCGAGTACGCGGGCTTGCCCTGGCCCTTCTTGACGTGGTGGGTCACCGACGACGTGTCGAAGCCGGGATCGTACTCGGCGCCTTCGGTCCCGCTCACGCAGTGCACCGGCCACGTGTCGACGAAGTCCGGCTCCGGGTGGAAGTGCCCGCCGTTGTCGCCCTCGGCGTGGTGCCAATCGCGGGAGGCCACGATCACGGCGTACTCCTCTGCGTGGGTGACGAGGAACTCCGAGATGCGCTGCGCGACGGCGTCGCCGCCCTCGACGCCCAGGGCACCGCCCTCGGTGAAGTCGTTCTGGACGTCGACGATGAACAGCGCCTTGCTCATGGCTCGAGCGTACGCCTGTACTCCTCGCGGGTGAGCGGGTGCCCGTCACTCGCCACGAGCTCCGGGGCGGTCTCAGCCGGCGGGGCGCCGACATCCTTGCGCCAGAGCTTGGACGGCCACCAGATCGCCTTGCCGATGTCGTACGAGAGCGCGGGCACCAGGAGCGACCGCACGATGAACGTGTCGAGCAGCACGCCGAAGGCGACGATGAAGGCGATCTGCGCGAGGAACAGGATCGGGATGACGCCGAGCGCCGCGAAGGTCGCCGCGAGCACGAGTCCCGCCGACGTGATCACGCCCCCGGTCGCGACGAGGCCGCGGAGGATGCCCGGTCTCGTGCCGTGGACGAGCGACTCCTCACGGACTCGCGACATCAGGAAGATGTTGTAATCCACCCCGAGCGCCACG
>JAVBUG010000061.1:0-3692 GCA_031555515.1 Microbacterium sp.
ACGGCGGCACGGCACGGATCGCGGCCTCCTCCGGCGCGGTGGACCTCGGCATCCGCTCGGGGACGGCGGCGTGGCGCGACGCGTCGAGCCAGCACGGCGTCGTGCGCAACGAGCTCGAGGCGGCCGCGGGCCCGGTCGAGGGCGAGGCGTCGGTCGAGCTCTACGCCCGTGCCGGGTACGGCGACATCACGGTGCACCGCACGCATCCCGTCGCGGGCGGCGATTGAGGAGAGTGCGGGCCGGGGTCTTCTCGTAGACCCGGGGCGTTTCGACTCGCTCGCTCAACGACCGGTGGTCAGGCGCGGGCGGTCGCGTCCTCGAAGGCGACCCACGCGAGCATCGCGCACTTCACGCGGGCGGTGAACTTCGAGACGCCCGAGAGCGCGGCCGCGTCGCCGAAGACCTCTTCGTCCAGTGCGATCTCGCCACGGGAGCGCAGCGCCTCGCGGAAGCCCTCGATGAGAGCGGATGCCTCGGCCCGCGGCATCCGTTCCTCCTCCTTGATCAGCGCGGCGAGCATCGACGCCGACGCCTGCGAGATGGAGCAGCCGGCGCCGTCCCACGTGACCTCGTCGACGGTGGTGCCGTCGTCGGAGAGGCGCACGCGGAGGGTGATCTCGTCGCCGCAGATCGGGTTGCGCTGGAACGACGTGGCGACCCGGCCTTCTTCGGCGCCGAGGCCCTTGCCGTGGGGGCGCTTGGAGTGGTCGAGGATGAGCTCCTGGTAGAGCGATTCGAGGCCGCTCATGCGCCGGCTCCGAAGAACGCGCGAACGCCCGAGAGGGCGTCGAGGAACACGTCGACGTCGTCGGCCGTGTTGTACAGCGCCGACGACGCGCGCACCGAGGCGGTGAGGCCGAAGCGGCGGTGCAGCGGCTGTGCGCAGTGGTGTCCGACGCGCACGGCCACGCCGCGGGCGTCGAGGAACTGGCCGACGTCATGTGCGTGCACGCCGTCGACGTCGAACGCCCACAGGCCCACGCGCTCGGCGCCCGGCGCATCGCCGAGCAGCCGCACCCCGGGGATCTCGCGCAGCCCGTCGCCCATGCGCGCCTCGAGCGCCTTCTCGTGTGCGTGCACCGCGTTCATGCCGACCCCGTTCAGGTAGCGCACCGCGGCCGCGAGGCCGATCGCCTGCGACACCGGCTGCGTGCCGGCCTCGAAACGCTGCGGCGGCGGCAGGTACGACGCCTCGTCGAGCGTGACCGTCGTGATCATCGAGCCGCCGGTGAGGAACGGCGGCAGGGCCTCGAGCACGTCGCCGCGGCCGTAGAGGCCCCCGACGCCGTAGGGGCCGAGCATCTTGTGGCCGGAGAAGACCGCGAGGTCGACACCGAGGGCGGGGAAGTCGAGCGGCAGGTGCGGCGCGGACTGGCACGCGTCGAGCACGGTCACCGCGCCGACCGCCTGCGCCAGGGCGACGAGCTCGGCGACCGGGTTCACGATGCCCAGCACGTTCGAGACATGCGTGAAGGCCACGACACGCGTGCGCTCGCCGATGACGGCGGCCGCAGCATCCATGTCCAGGGTGCCGTCCTCGCGCACGGTGATGTGGCGGAGCACCGCGCCGGTGCGGGCTGCCAGCTCCTGCCAGGGGATGAGGTTCGCGTGGTGCTCGATCTCGGTCGTCACGATCTCGTCGCCCGGCCGCAGCGCGAAACGCGCGCTGGCGGGCGCCCCGCGGCCGACGCTCGCGTTGCCGATCGCGTAGGCGGCGAGGTTGAGGCCGGCCGTCGCGCCGCTCGTCCACACCAGCTGCTCGTGGCGTGCGCCGACGAAGCCGGCGACCGTCGTGCGGGCGTCTTCGAAGAGCTCGGTCGCCTCCGCCGCGAGGGTGTGCGCCCCGCGGTGCACGGCGGAGTTCGCACGCGTGAGGAAGTCGACCTCGGCGTCGATGACGGCCTGCGGCTTCTGGCTCGTCGCGCCCGACTCGAGGTAGACCAGCCGTTCGCCGTTCACGCGCTGGCCGAGGATCGGGAAGTCCGCGCGGAGCGCGGCGGCGTCCAGGGGCGCGATCGACGAGGGTGCGGGTGCGGAGGAGCTCACCCTTCAAGGCTACGCGGGATGCCGCGACCCGGGGCGGGCGCGGTCAGGCGGAGTTCCCGGCCGCGCGTCCGGGTTCACGCGCTCGGCGCCGGGATCAGGGCTTCGATGCGACCGTCGACTCCGACGCTTCAGCCTTCTCGGGCGGCCCGGCGGGACGCACGGCCCGGCGGCCGACGCGATGGACCTCGGGGGCCGTGACGCGTCCTGCCCGCTCGTCGCCGGGCAGGACGCGCGACCGGCGTCCGTAGATGAGCTCGGACGAGTCCAGGAGCCACGGCACGAGCGTGATCGAGACGCCGTGCACGAGCATCAGCTGCTGCGCGATCCGCCGCGCGCGGCGGTTGTGCAGGATCGACTCCCACCAGTGGCCGACGATGTACTGCGGCAGGTACACGGTGACCACCGACGACCCGTGCTGCTCCCGGTACTTCTTGACGAACTCGGCGATCGGGCTCGCGTAGGTGCGGTACGGCGACTCGATGATCTTGAGCGGGATCGGCATGCGGTGCGCGCGCCACTCCGCCTCGAGAGCCGCCGCATCCTCCTTCGTGACCGACACGTGCACCGCGAAGGTCTTGTCGTGCTTGGCGGCCAGGGCGTAGTCGACGGCCTTCACGACGGGCTTCTGCAGCTTGTTGACGAGGATGAGGGCGACGTCGCCGGTCGAGCCGAAGTGGGTCTGGTCGTCCATCTCGATCTCGTGCTCGACATCGCGGTAGTAGCGGTGCACGCCGACCATCAGGAACGACAGGATCGGAATCGCGAGGAACACGAGCCACGCACCGTGCGTGAACTTCGTGATGGTGACGATGACGAGGACGGATGCCGTCATCGTGGCGCCGAGCGAATTGATGACGAGACCCTTCCGCAGGCCGAAGAGCTCGGTGCGTGCCGAAGCGCTGCGCCGCGCGTCGGCCGGGAGTCCGCGGACGCTCCGGATCCCCCGCATCCAATGCCGGATCATGCCGATCTGGCCGATCGTGAACGACACGAACACGCCGATGATGTACAGCTGGATCAGATTGGTGAGGTTGGCCTGGTAGACGACGAGCACGCCGATCGCGACCAGGCCCAGGATGATCATGCCGTTCGAGTAGACGAGCCGATCGCCGCGGGTGTTGAGCGCCTTGGGCGCGTACCCGTCGCGGGCGAGCACCGATCCGAGCAGCGGGAACCCGTTGAACGCCGTGTTGGCGGCGAGCAGCAGCACGACCGCGGTCGCCGCCTGGATGACGAAGAACGGGATCGAGTTCATGCCGAACACGGCCGACGACACCTGCGCCATGAGGCTCGGCTGCGGGTTGGAGCAGTCGAAGCCGATGAGGTCGCACGGGTTCTCGGCGTAGTGCACGCCGGAGACGAGCGCGATCGCGGTGAGCCCCGCGAAGAGCAGGATCGCGATGCCGCCCATCATCGCGAGGGTCGACTGGGCGTTGCGCACCTTGGGCTTGCGGAACGCCTGCACGCCGTTCGAGACGGCCTCGACGCCGGTCAGCGCCGAACAGCCGCTCGAGAACGCGCGCAGCACCAGCAGGATGACGGCGGCCTGCGTGAGGCTCTCGGTCTGCACCTCGTACTGGGCGCTCGAGGCGACCGGCGGGTTGCCTGTCACGATCTGGAACAGCCCGACGACGATCATGATGCCG
>JAVBUG010000076.1:0-5623 GCA_031555515.1 Microbacterium sp.
ACATCGCCGACGCGCTCACGCTCGTCGAGGATGAGATCGGCGTGCCCGCCCGCTCCCTGGTGGCGGGGTTCCTCTCGGCAGACAACATCGCGCGCGCGCGCGAGCAGGGCGTCCGCACGGTGCAGGGCAACATCTGGAGCCAGTTCGACATCGACCTGCAGGACGGCGACGGCTCGATCGCGTATCCCTACTACCCTTCGCGTCATCATTTCCTGGCGCCCGGGAGGGATGCCGATCGAGTGGATGCCGTGCAGCTCGACGGCTGGACCGTCGACCTCGTTGCGGCCCGCAGTGCCGGCATGTCGTCGGACTACAACTCCCGCCTCGGGCTCGGTCCCATCGAAACGCTGCATCGGCTGCCCCGCGAAGACGCGCTGCACGAGCTGCGGGCGACGAGCCGCGCGCACCTCGACGATCGCAACGTCGAGCGCAACGGGTTCGGCTGGCTGACCGTGAACTACGAGATCAGCGAGGTGGGGCGCGGGCTGGAGACGGACGCCGGCGTGCTCGATGCCTGGGCGGGGTGGCTCGGGTGGCTGCGCGAGGAGTGGCCCGATCTCGAGATGCCGACCATCGGCCGGTTCGGCGAGGAGTGGCGCGGTCTGCACGCCGACAACGAAGGCCTCGCGTACCTGCTGCAGCAGGAGGGCAGCGGCGTCCAGGCATCCCGGGCCGGCGAGACGGTGACGTGGTTCATGACGGCGGACTACCGTCTCGGCGTCGCGGACGCGGCGGGGCGCGCGGAGGTGTTCGACTTCACCGCCTATTCCGCCGACGCGCGCGAGCCGTCCGAGTTGGGCGATCGCCGCTGGAGTCTGCTCGGCGAGATCAACCAGAAGCGCACGCGCCCGCAGGACCAGCCCGTACCGTTCGGCCGATTCCTCGCGACGCACCCCGATGTCGACGCCGCACTCGCCGAGCGCTACGGCGCGGCGCCCGAGCTGGCGCGTCTTCGAGACCTCGCATGATCTCGCTCGCCGCCCTCACGGTCGAGCACCGGCACGACCCCGTCGGGGTGGACGTGCCGCCGCGCTTCGGCTGGAACGTCGTCTCCGACGCACCCGGCACCACCCAGCTCTCGTGGCACCTGTCGGTCACGGCGGACGACGGCATCGTGTGGCAGACGGATGCCGCAGACCAGCGCTGTGCCGACATCGAGTACGCCGGGCCGCTGCTGCAATCGCTGCGTCGATACCGGTGGATCGTCGAGGTCGAGACGACGGCCGGCCCGGCGACCGCGGAGGGGACGTTCGTCACCGGCGTGATCAACGACGAGTGGCACGGCGCCCCATGGATCGGCTCGCTCCATGGGGCGCACGCGGCGCCCCTGCTGCGCACGGAGTTCGCGATCGACGCGCCCGTCGCGGAAGCGTATCTGGTCGTCGGCGCCGGTGGCTACGCGCATGCCGAGATCGACGGCGCCCCCGTCGGGCCCGGCGTGCTGAGCCCGGGCTTCACCGACTACGACGTGACCGCGCAGTACACGGTCGTCGACGTCACCACGCAGCTCACGCCGGGCGTGCACGCCCTCGGTCTCGAGCTCGGCCGCGGCTTCTTCGGCATGCGCGGGCGGAACACGTGGAACTGGGAGACCGCGCCCTGGCATGCCGACCCGTGCGCCCGCGTGCTGCTGGTCGTCCGCACCGCCGAGGGCAGTCGCGCCCTCGTGAGCGGCGCGGACTGGCGCACGGCCGACGGCCCGACGACGTTCGACGACCTGTACGCCGGCGAGGACTACGACGCCCGCCGCGCGCAGCCCGGCTGGAGCACGCCCGGATTCGACGACACGCACTGGCACCCCGCCGCCGTCGTCGACGGACCCCGCGGCCGCGCGGTCGCGCAGCGCCAGCCGCCCATCGAGATCGCAGCGGCCCTCGACCCCGTCCAGGTGACCGAGCTCGAACCCGGTCGGTGGGTCGTGTCGTTCGAGCGCGTGATCGCGGGCTGGGTCGAGATCGAGGCCGACGGCGCGGCCGGCGAGACGGTGGAGCTGCGTTTCGGCGAGACCCTCCGCGGCGACGGCACCCCGAACTGCGTCGACGAGAAGGGCTACTTCGACGGGCGCTTCCAGACCGACACCGTGATCCTCGCGGGAGGGCCGCTGTCGTGGCACCCCCGGTTCACATGGCACGGGTTCCAGCATGTCGAGGTGCGAGCCGCGCGGCTTCCCGGCATCCGTGCCCAGCTGGTGCACACGCGCGCACCGCGCACCGGTGCCTTCTCGTCGTCGTCCCCGCTCCTCGACACGGTGCACGAGCTGACGGTCCGCACGGTCCTCAACAACCTGCACGGCCTTCCTACCGACACGCCCAAGTACGAGACGAACGGCTGGACCGGCGACGGCCTGCTGGGCGCCCGTCTCATGCTGCAGAACCTCGACACGCACGAGCTGCTCGCCAAGTGGGCGGCCGACGTCGCCGCCTCGCGCCACGGCGACGGCGCTCCCGAGGTGATCGCGCCGCACGGCGGCTGGTCGATGGACTGGACGCCGGCGCCGACCTGGCACGCGGCACTGCTGCTCGTGCCGTGGGAGCTGTACCTGCAGCAGGGCGACGAACGCGTGCTGCGCGACGTCTGGCCCGACGCCCGCGACTACCTGCGCTTTGAGCTCGCCCGCGTCGCAGACGGCATCGCCGACACCACCCTGGGCGACTGGGTCAGCCCCGAGACCGATCCGGGCGGCGGCAACGCCCCCGAAGACCGCCGGGTCGCGGCCACGGCCTTCGTGATCGCCATGTGCGACACCGCCGCCGCGATCGCTCAGGTGATCGGCGAGCAGGCCGAGGAGTGGATGGATGCCGCGGCCCGCTGCCGCGCCGCCTTCGTCGAGCGGTTCTGGCACGAGGCCTCCGCCGAGGTGCGGGGCGACGGCGACCAGGGCTACCGGCAGGCGCACGCCGTGCTGGCGCTGGCGTTCGGCCTGCTGCCCGCAGCGTCGCGGCAGCGGGCGGCCGACCGCCTCGCCCGCGACGTCGCCGAGCGGGGCGATCACCTCACCACCGGCGCCCTCGCGACGAAGTACCTGCTGCCGGTCCTGACCGACTGGGGTCACGCCGACCGCGCGGCCGCGGTCGCCCTGCAGACGACGTTCCCGAGCTGGGGCTTCTGGGTCGAGCAGGGCGCGACGTCGCTGTGGGAGCACTGGCGGCCCGAGTCGCGCTCGCGCGGCCACTACTTCCTCGGCACGATCGACGACTGGCTCTTCTCGCATCTCGCCGGGCTCGAGCCGCTCGAGCCCGGCTGGCATCGCGCGCGGATCGCGCCGCGCGTCGTGGGTCACGGGATCGACCGGGCTGCGGCATCCATTACCACACCCTTCGGCGAGATCGCCGCGGCGTGGCGGGTGGCCGGCGGCGAGGTGGTGCTGACGTGCCGGATCCCGGTGGGCGTCACCGCCGAGGTCGAGCTCGGCGGCGTGCTCGAGTCCGTCGGCTCAGGCGCGCACGAGGTGCGCGCGCCGGTTCACCAGGCGGAGTAGCCGCCGTCGATCAGCACGATCGAGCCGGTCATGTACGACGCTGCGTCCGAGGCGAGGAACACCACGAGCGAGGCGATCTCTTCGGGCCGGCCGAGCCGCGCCATCGGCGTGCGGCGCACCCAGTCGTCCCACCACTCCGTCGGCACGCCGTCCTTCGTGAGCTCGGTCCCGACGTACCCGGGGGCGACGGCGTTGACGCGGATGTTCTCCTCGGCGAACTCGATGGCGAGCGACTTCACCGCCAGGTGCACCGCTCCCTTCGACGCGTTGTACGCCGCCTGCCGCTGCGGCGCATTGGCGAGCTCACCCGACATCGAGCCGATCGCGACGATCGACCCGCCCCGGCCCACCATGTGACGCGCGGCCTCGCGAGCGCACCAGAAGGTGCCGGTCGCGTTCACGGCCATGACCCGGTCCCACGCCTCACGCTCGAGTTCGAGCGAGGGCTGGTGGTTGGCGATGCCGGCCGACGTCACGAGGATGTCGATCCGGCCGTGCTGCTCGGCGATCGCCGAGAAGGTGCGCTCGACCGACGCCGCGTCGGTGACGTCGAGGTGGGCATACTCGACACGTCCGCTGGGGAAGCATGCCGCAGCCCCCGCCCCCACCTCATCGAGCAGGTCGGCGATCACGACGTGTGCCCCGAACTCCTCGAGCGCGGTGACGACGGCCAGTCCGATGCCGCGAGATCCGCCGGTCACGACGGCGATCTTTCCGGTCAGCTCGAGCAGCTCTCGAAACATCGAGGGGTCCTTCCGCGAGGCGTGCGCTATGGTTTGTAGCGATACTACATGGAGGGAGTGCCCATGGCCCTCGAGGTTCCGACCGCCGCACCCGGCGCCGAGGATTCCACCGACACGCTGCTCGAGCGCATCACGCGACAGCTGCCGCACCTTCGCCGTTCCGAGCAGCGCGTGGCCGCGATCGTGCTCGACAACCCGGTCGGCGCCGTCCACTTCACCATGGCGGGGCTCGCCGAAGCCGCCGAGGTGAGCGAGCCGACCGTCATGCGCTTCTGCGCGTCGGTCGGGTGCGAGGGCTTCCAGGACTTCAAGATCCAGCTCGCCCAGACGCTCGCGCTCGGGCTGCCGGTGACCCACTCGTCGATCAGCGCCGAGGACTCCGCCGGCGATCTGTCGGAGAAGATCTTCGACCACACCATCTCGAGCCTCGACCGCGCGCGTCGCACGCTCGACGCCGACGCCGTCGAGGCGGCGATCACGGCGGTCTTGGGCGCGACCGACATCCTGTTCGTCGGCTTCGGTGCGAGCGGCATCATCGCGCAGGACGCGCAGCAGAAGTTCCCGCTCTTCGGTGTGCCCTGCCAGGCGCCCGAAGACTTCCACCAGCAGTTCATCGCCGCCACCATGAGCGGGCCGCGCTCCGTCACAGTCGCCATCTCGAACACCGGTCACACCGAGCAGACCCTCATCGTCGCCGAGGCCGCCAAGAAGGCCGGGGCGACCGTCATCTCGCTCACCGGCCGCACAAGCCCGCTGTCTGAGCTCGCCGACATCGCGCTGGTCGCCCGCACCTTCGAAGACACCGACGTGTACACGCCGTCGACCAGCCGCCTCGCGGGGCTCGTCGTCGTCGACGTCCTGGCCACCGGCGTGGCACTTCGTCGCAGCCCCGAGCACACCGCCGCGATCCGCCGCATGAAGAGCGAGCTCGCGAGCATGCGTCAGGGCGTCGCGGTGGCCGCCGAGCCGGAGAACCTCGCTGAGGAACCGGAGTCGTGAGCGGCACCGTCCTGGTGACGTCGCGCTCGTTCGGGTCGGGGGGGCTCGACCTCGAGCGGCGGATCTTGGATGCCGGCTACCTCGTCGTGCGCGCCGGAGCAGCCCATCACCTCGACGAGGTCGGCCCGCTCCTCGGCGACGCCGTCGGCTGGATCGCCGGCACCGGACCTGTCAGCGAACGGCACCTCTCGCTCGCGCCGCACCTGCAGGTCGTCGCCCGCTACGGCGTCGGCTACGACAAAGTCGACGTGGGCGCCGCCGCCCGCCGCGGGATCGTCGTGACCAACACCCCCGGCGCCAACACCGCGGCCGTGGCCGAGCACACCGTGGCACTTCTCCTCGCCGCGCTGCGTGGCATCCCCGCCGCCGATCGCCGGGTGCGCGCGGGCGACTGGTCTGCCTG
>JAVBUG010000279.1:0-14658 GCA_031555515.1 Microbacterium sp.
TCGGCGCCTACGGCTTCGATCTCGAGGACGGCACGCGCTACCTCATCCACGCGGATGCCGTCATCCTCGCCGCCGGCGGGCACAACCGCATCTGGCGCCGCACCTCTTCACGACGCGACGAGAACACCGGCGATTCGTTCCGTCTCGCGGTGGAGGCGGGCGGCCGACTCCGCGACCCCGAGCTCGTGCAGTTCCACCCGAGCGGGATCATCGAGCCCGAGAACGCGGCGGGCACCCTCATCTCGGAGGCGGCGCGCGGCGAGGGCGGCATCCTGCGCAACGGCCTCGGCGAGCGCTTCATGCACAAGTACGACCCCGAGCGCCTCGAGCTGTCCACGCGCGACCGCGTCGCCCTGGCCTGCTACACCGAGATCAAGGAGGGCCGCGGCACCCCGAACGGCGGCGTCTGGCTGGATGTCTCGCACCTCCCGCGCGAGACGATCATGACCCGCCTCCCCCGGGTGTACCAGACGATGCTCGAGCTGCAGATGCTCGACATCACGAAGGAGCCGATCGAGATCGCACCCACCGCGCACTACTCGATGGGCGGCGTCTGGGTGCGCTCGTCGGACCACTCGACCGACGTGCCCGGGCTCTACGCCATCGGCGAGGCGTCCTCGGGGCTGCACGGCGCCAACCGGCTCGGCGGCAACTCGCTCATCGAGCTCCTGGTGTTCGGCCGCATCGTCGGACAGGCGGCCGCCGCGTACTCGGCGGCGCTGCCCGCGCAGACGCGCTCGGCGTCGGCGGTGACGACCGCCCGCGCGGAGATCGACCGGCTGCTCGCAGCATCCGGAACCGAGAACGTCCGCGCGCTGCAGCGCGCGATCCGCGACACGATGACCGAACACGCCGGCGTCGTGCGCGACGAGCAGGGGCTGCGCACCGGCCTCGCCGAGCTCGACGCGATCGAAGCCCGCATGGCCGATATCGGTGTGCATCCCGATATCGCGGGCTACCACGATCACGCGCACGCGTTCGATCTGAAATCGGCGGCTCTCGCCGCCCGCGCGACGCTCGAAGCCGCGCTCGAGCGCCGTGAGACCCGCGGATGCCACAACCGCAGCGACTACCCCGACATCGATCCCGAGTTGCAGGTCAACCTGGTGTGGTCCCCCTCGACCGGGGTCGTGCGCGAGCAGATCCCGCCGATCCCCTCCGAGATCGCCGCGCTGATGCGCGAGGTGTCGGTCGCCGGCAAGCTGGTCGAGTGATTCCGCGCCCGGAAGCGAACCGCCGCGTGGCGTTGTAGCCCGTTCGGCCGCGGGCTGCAACCCCCGAGAGCGACAGCGGGTTCTGCGGGTAGAAATGCCTCGTGAAGAGGGTGATCTACGCGGGAAGCGAGTTCGTGACGGGAGACGACATCGCCGCCGCCCTGCTCGGCTGCGGCCAGGCGCTGGCCGAGGCGGGCGAGGCGGAAGCGGTGACGGTTCCGACCAGGGAACTGGACGGATCCGTGGGCGAGGTGACGGTGCTCATCGGCCCGGCGAGCCAGATGGTGGCGCGCGATGCCGACAGCGACGACGACGAACTCGTCGACGAGGTCGCGGTCGCTCGCCTGAACGCCGTCCAGCGACGGCTGCATCCCGTCGCCACGATCGACGTCGCCCTCCCGAGCGAGGACGACTGGGGCGACGAGATCTGAGGCGCCCGGTGAGTTCTCCGCGGCGGCGAGCGCTCCGCACGGCCAGCGGGGAGGCATCCGTCAGCGGAAGTCCCTCGCGCGGTGCTGCACGCCGACGCGGAGATCCTCGAACGCGTCGGCGATGAGGTTCGTCACCCCCTCGGCCGAACGCTCGAGCATGCCCCGCGCGATGAGCGCCGGCGAATCGCGCACGATGCGGCGGTAGCGGTTCCAGACGCCCAGAGAGCACACGATGTTGACGAGGCCGTGCTCGTCTTCGAGGTTGAGGAATGTGATCCCGGATGCTGTGGCCGGGCGTTGACGGTGGGTCACGAGTCCCGCGACCTCGACGCGGCGGCCCAC
The DNA here is from genome assembly GCA_031555515.1 of Microbacterium sp. Classification (GTDB taxonomy): domain Bacteria; phylum Actinomycetota; class Actinomycetes; order Actinomycetales; family Microbacteriaceae; genus Microbacterium. The sequence continues at coordinate 1,988 of JAVBUG010000279.1, forward strand.
CTCGTGGCTGCGCAGCTCGCGAGAGGTCAGGACGCCGCGCGCATCGAGCCCGGACCGGTAGTGGGTGATCGGGTGGTCGTCGGTCGAGATGCCCGTCGCCCACAGGTCGGCGGCGAGGCGCTCGTAGCTGGTGGGGTCGGCGAACAGCGGCGGCTGCACCGCGATGAGCGAGTCCGGCAGGAACTCGGGGCGGTCCTGCGCCGCCGACCCGGCGAGCCAGATCGCCTCGCGCCGGCTGAGACCGAGGCATTCGAAGGCCCCCGCCGTGGCGAGCGCCTCGACCTGGACCGCAGTGATGCTCGTGCGCCGCACGAGGTCGCGGAGATCGCGGAACAGCCCGCCGGACTCGCGCGCGGCGACGATGCGCTGGGCGACGGTCGCCCCGATCCCCTTCACTCCGGCCAGGCCCAGTCGCACCGCGAACCCCCCGTCGCGCCGGTGCGCGGCGGACTCGTCGGGCGCGTCGAGGTCGAAGAGCCCCACCGGCGGCTGGTGGCGGTCGAGACAGGAGTCGAGGCCGGAGTCACGTTCCGGTCGTTGAGCGAAGGGCGCTCTAGCGCCCGCAGACGAAACGCCTGAGCCATCCGCAGGCTTCGACCCGAGGTCGTCTGTGCGCTCGGGGCGTTTCGTCTCTGCGTTTCGACTCGCAAGCTCGCTCAACGACCGCGTTCCTCGCTCGCTCAACGACCGGGAGGAGGGCTCGAGCACCGCCTCGACGCCCGAGAGGTGCAGGTCGGGGCGGCGCACCTCGACACCGTGGTGGCGCGCGTCGCCCACGAGGGTCGCCGGCGAGTAGAAGCCCATCGGCTGCGCGCGCAGCAGCCCCGCGAGGAACGCTGCCGGATAGTGCAGCTTGATCCACGAGCTCGCGTACACGAGCAGCGCGAACGACAGGGAGTGCGACTCGGCGAAGCCGAAGTTCGCGAACGCCTGGATCTTGGCGTAGATCGCATCGGCCTCCTCGCCCACGAGGTTGTTCTCGGCCATGCCGGCGTACAGCTTCTTCTTCAGCGAGTCGATGCGCTCGATCCCGCGCTTGGAGCCCATGGCGCGGCGCAGCAGGTCGGCATCCTCGCCGGTGAGCCCGCCGACGGCCATGCCCATCTGCATGAGCTGCTCCTGGAACACCGGGATGCCGAGCGTGCGCTCGAGCACCGGCACGAGCTTGGGGTGCGGGTACGTCACCTTCTCCTGCCCGAGCTTGCGCTTGACGAAGGGATGCACCGCCCCGCCCTGGATGGGACCGGGGCGGATGAGCGCGATCTCGATCACGAGGTCGTAGAACCGGCGCGGCTGCAGACGCGGGAGCAGCCCCATCTGGGCGCGCGACTCGACCTGGAACACGCCGATCGAATCGGCGCGGCACAGCATGTCGTAGACCGCCTTCTCCTCCTTCGGGAGCGTCGACAGCTCCCAGTCCTCCCCCGTCGAGGCGCGGATCATGTCGAAGCAGTACTGCAGGGCCGCCAGCATCCCGAGGCCCAGCAGGTCGAACTTCACGAGACCCATCCAGGCGGCGTCGTCCTTGTCCCACTGGATCACCGTGCGGTTCTCCATGCGCGCGTGCTCGATCGGCACGACCTCGCCCACCGGCCGGTCGGTGAGCACCATGCCGCCGGAGTGGATGCCGAGGTGCCGCGGCGCCTTGAGCAGCTCGGACGCGAACTCCAGCACCTGGTCGGGGATGTCGTGGCCGGCCCCCGTCTCGAGGAGCGCGCCCCATCCCTCGATCTGCTTCGACCACGCGTCCTGCTGCCCCGGGGACTGCCCGAGCGCCTTGGCCATGTCGCGCACGGCGTTCTTGGGTCGGTACTGGATGACGTTGGCGACCTGCGCCGCGCGGTCGCGCCCGTACTCCCGGTCCACCCACTGGATGACCTCTTCCCGACGGTCGGAGTCGAAGTCGACGTCGATGTCGGGCTCCTCCTCGCGCAGGCTCGACAGGAACCGCTCGAACGGCAGGTCGTACGCGATCGCATCGACGGCGGTGATGTCGAGCAGGTAGCAGATGGCGCTGTTGGCGGCGGATCCGCGCCCCTGACAGAGGATGCCCTGGCTCCGGGCGAACTGCACGATGCCGTGGACGATCAGGAAGTAGCCCGGGAAGTCTTTCATCTCGATGACGCCGAGCTCCTTCTCGATGCGGGCCCGGTCGTCCTCCGTCAGGTCGGGGTACTTGCGCGGCACCGCCTCCCACACCAGGTGCCGCAGCCACGACATCGGCGTGTGCCCCTCGGGCACCTTCTGCTTCGGGAGCGCGGGCTTCGCCTTGCGCAGCGGAAAGGCGAGCTCGTCGGCGAGCGTCACCGTGCGGGCGACGGCATCGGGGAACCGCACGAACCGCTCCGCCATCTCGGCGCCCGAGCGCAGGTGAGCGCCCGCGTGGGCGGGGAGCCAGCCGTCGAGCTCGTCGAGACCGCGGTTCGCGCGCACGGCGGCGACCGCCGCGGCGAGCAGCTGCCGCTTCGGCACGGCGTAGTGGACGTTGTTGGTCGCGAGGAGCGGAAGGCCCCGCTCTCGCGCGAGCCCGACGAGCACGTCGTTGTCGCGGGTGTCGAGCGGATTGCCGTGATCGATGAGCTCGACGTGCACGTTGTCCTTCCCGAACAGCGTCACGAGGCGGTCGAGCTCGCGGGCAGCCGTGGCGGGACTCTCGGCGAGCCCGCGGCGCACGGCACCCTTCCTGCACCCGGTGAGCACCGCCCACTCCCCTGCCGCCTGCGCGGCGAGCTCGTCGAGGTCGTAGATCGGCCTGCCCTTCTCCGCCCCCTGCAGCTGGGCGTGCGTGATCGCACCCGCGAGCCGGTGGTACCCCTCCTCGCCGCGGGCGAGCACCAGCAGGTGCGCGCCGACCGGGTCGGCCTCGCCGTTCTGCGGCTTCGGCAGCTCGAGCGACAGCTCGGCGCCGAACACGGTCTTGAGCTGCAGCGACTCGGCGGCCTCCGCGAACCGGACGATGCCGTAGAACCCGTCGTGGTCGGTGACCGCGAGGGCGTGCAGCCCCAGCCGCTCCGCCTCCTCGGCGAGCTCCTCGGGCGAGGAGGCCCCGTCGAGGAACGAATACGACGAGTGCGCGTGCAGCTCGGCATACGGGATCGCGTCGGCCGGTCGCTCGATCTCGGGCGCGACGTACGGCCCCCGCTTGTGCGACCACGCGGGACTGTCGCCGCCGTCCGCGCCGACCGGCGGTGCGTCGGGCCGGCGGCGGCCGCTCAGCACGCGCTCCATCTCGGACCACGGCACACCCGGGTTGTTGAAGCCCATCAGCCCACCACCCGCCGGTTGCCCGTATACCCGAGGCGTTTCGACTCGCTCGTTCCTCGCTCGCTCAACGACCGGTACCTTGACCCCCGCGGTCCCCTAGTCATAGGTGGCCTCCGCCGTCCAGGCGTCGCCGTCGCACACCAGCAGCCACGCCGCCCCGTCGGCGTCGACGACCTGGAACCGGTGCGCACGGCGCGAGCGCGCGGCATCCCATCCGCGCTCCACCACCGGCCACGGCCCCGCCCACGCCTCGATCGCGCGACGGCGGCCGCTCTCGATGAAGAGCGCGGGCACGGCCGACACGTTCCCCCGCTCGTCGACGTCGATGAGCTCGCCGCCGAGCGCCCGTACGTCGACCGGCACCGGGTCGGCGAACACCGTCGTCGGCAGCGGGTCGGGCAGGCTCCCCGGCCAGGGTCGTGCGCGCTGGGCCGCGAGGCCGCCGGCGCCGGTCGCCTTGCGGTCGCGTTCGTCCTTGTCGCCCCAGGGCACGAGCACCTGGCGCTCGGCCAGCCACCTCCCCCCGCCGATCGCGGGGGTCAGCACGCCGCGGTGCCCGAGCATCGCCTGCACGCGCGACAGCGCATGGTGCACCCGCTCTTCGGGTCCGCCGCCGAACAGCGCCGGAGCGTGATGGGATGCCGCATCCACCGCCTCCGGCGAGATCCGCACGAGCGTCACCCCGCTGCGAAGCCCGCCGCCGGCCGCCTCGCCCGTACCGACGTCCTCCGCGAGCTGCCATCGCACGCGGTCGACCACCGCCGCGGCGTCGAACGAGCCGGGATGCAGCCACACCCTCTCGCTGCGCTCCCCCCGGTCTCCGACGAGTTCGACCCGCAGTTCGGTGCAGACGAGGTCGACGGCGCCGAGACCCGCGACGAAGTCGTCGGCGGTGACGCGCATGGCGAACGCCACCTGATCGGCGATCTCGAGGGGAGGCTCGAACGCGACCTCGCGCTGCAGCTCGGGCGGCGGCGTACGCGGCTGCACCGGTCGCGAATCGCGCCCCGCGGCGAGCGCGTGAAGCCGGACGCCCCGCTCACCGAACCGCTCGCGCACGCGGTCGGTCGGCATCTCGGCGAACCCGCCGAGGGTCTGCACGCCCAGCCGGGCGAGCAGGCCCACGAGATCTGTCGCCTCTTTCGCCCCCGCCGCACCGGTGCCGAGCATGGCCGAGGCGTCGAGCACCGCGACCGGCAGCGGGGCGAGGAAGCCAGCCGCACCACCGGCGGGCACGACGAAGACCGGATCGGCGGCACTCGTGCCGCCGCGCGCCGCCTGCTCCGCGGTGAACGGCCCGTCGGCGATGCCCACCCGCACCCCGTCGAGCCCGGCATCGCGCAGCGTGCCGATCAGCATGCGGGCGGCCTCGATCTCGCCGCCGTAGTACCGCGCCGGACCACGCGCGCGCAACGCGCACAGCCCCGGACGCACCAGCTGCACGCCGGGCGCCTTTTCTTCGATCGACGACACGATCGGGGCGAACGCCCGGTGATCGCGCGCGGCGTCGGCGTTCACCAGCGTCAGGCCGGGGCACCGGGCCTGGGCATCGCGGCGTCGCTGCCCCCGGCGCACCCCCTCCGCACGCGCGGACGCCGAGCACGCGACCACGAGGTTGCGCTCCACGACGGCGACCGGGGGCTTCGCCTCGAACCTCTCCTGCGCCGCCTCTGTCGGGGCACCCGGCCGCTGCCCGACCTCGTCTTCGGCGGCCGCGGCCGCACCCGCCTCCCGCTCGAGAGCCGTGACAGGCCAGTCGGGGAACCACAGCACGAGGCTCCGGACGGGCGTACTCGGCGTCATGTCACCCCACCGCCCTGATCCGCTGCGGGAAGGACTCCGCGGACTCGGCTGAGGGCAGCGCCTCGACGGGACGCATGCGCTCGGGCGCGGCGGAGACGTGCCCCGCAGCATCCGGAAGCATCACGCGCGCCCGTCGCGAACGCGGCCAGCGCCGACTGGACGACATGAGCGTCACCGCCCGGCCGGCGAGGTACCCGTGCCCGCGGCCGACCCCCTCCCATGTCGGCTCGCCCACCTCGATCACAGCCTCGGCCTGCGGCCACGGCCCCTGCACGAGCAGCACCGCACCGCGATCGCGCAGCCGCGCCGCCAGGCGGGCGATCTCGCCGTCGGCCGCGCGCCCCGACGGGCGCACCGCGACCACCGGCAGCACCTCGGCGACGGTCGAGGTCACCGCGAGCCAGCGCGCACCCGGGTCGGGGATGAGCACGAGCCGCGACAGATCGACCCCGAGCCCCTCGGCCGCTTCGGCGCCGAGGCGAGGCATGCCGATCACCCCGCACCACGACCCCGCCTGCGACGGCTGGGCCAAGAGCGCCAGCAGCACCGAGGTCGAACGTGGCAGGGAGTAGGCGGACCCCGGGCGCATACCGCCCCCGGGAAGCAGTGAGGCGAGCGCGGGATGCACCGGCAGCACCGGCGCGTCGAGCCGCCGGCCCTGCACCCGCTCGACCTGGGCACGCAGCTGCGCGACGGTACCGAGCGAAGACGCGCCGAGGGCGGCGGGATCGGAGCCCGTCGGCCTCCGGCCGGCGGTCTCGTGCACGTGCTGTGCCGTCAGCTGCACGATCGCCCTCATTCCCACATTCTAGAACGCATGTTCTAGTCCTTCAACTGCTGGGAGTGAGCGTAGTACCAGGTTCCGACAGTTATGTTCGAGACTGCAAGACCAACGGCGCCGCACTCGCACGCGGCGACCGCCGCACCGGAGCCGCGCCGAGCACGATCCCGGCGAGCACGAGCCCGACCCCCACGATCTGCGGCGCCCCGAACGCCTCGCCCGCGACCGCGACCCCGAGAACGACCCCGGTGACCGGATTGAGCAGTCCCACCACGCCGACCACCCCGGGCGACAGGCGGCGCAGCCCTGCGAACCACGCGACGTACGCGAGCGCCGTGGCAATGAGCGTGAGATACGCGAAGCCGAGCGCCGACGGCACCGTGAGTATCGGCGGCGCACCCTCGACGAGCACCGCGGCCGGAAGCAGCACGATCGAGCCGGCGACGAGCTGCCACGCCGTCATCGGCAGCGCGGGAACGTCGGAGCCCCATCGCGCCGTGAGCACGAACCCGATCGAGGAGGCGACCATCGCGCCGAGCGACGCGGCGACTCCCCACGGATCGGCGCCCTCCGCATCGAAGCCCAGCATCACCGCCACGCCGACGAGCCCCACGGTCGCCCCCACGACGGCGGCCAGCCGGGGCCGGCGCTTCAGCAGCAGCCACGCGAACAGGAGCATGCACGCGGCGGATGCCGACATCAACGTTGCGGCGAGGCTTGACGGCAGTCGCTGCCCGGCCACGTACACGAGCACGAAGAAGCCGCCGACGTTCAGCGTGCCGAGCACGAGGGAGCGCCACCACCACGACCCGCGCGGAAGCCTGCGCGCGAGGAGCAGCACGATGAGGCCGGCCGGCAGCGCCCGCAGCACGCCACCCCACAGCGGGGACTCCGCCGGCAGCAGGCTCCGCGTGACGACATAGCCGCTCCCCCACGCGATCGGGGCGATCGCCGTCACCAGGATCCACAACCACCGCTTATCTTCCATGGAAGATACTTTATCTTACCGGGAAGATAAGATGGGCAGTATGGCCGCCGCTGACCGCTCCTCGCCCGACCAACCGCTCGACCGTGTCGCCGAGATCCAGCAGGAGTGGCGCCGCGAGCGCCCCGACCTCGACCCGTCGCCGCAGGGCGTGATCGGGCGCCTGCACCTCGTCGCCCTCGAACTCACGGAGCGCCTCGTCGCGGTCTACGGCGAGTTCGGCCTCAGCGAGGGCGAGTTCGACGTGCTGGCCACACTCCGCCGTGCCGGTGCGCCGTTCGAGCGCGCCGCGGGCGCGCTCGCCGACCACACCCTCGTGACCACGGGCGGCCTCACCAAACGCGTCGACCGCCTCGCCGCCCGCGGTCTCGTCGAGCGGCGGGTCGAGGCATCCGATGCCCGAAAGCGCCTGGTGCGCCTCACGCCGGAGGGCCGCGAACTCATCGACAGAGCCATCGCCGCGCATCTCGCGAACGAGCGCCGCCTTCTCGACGAGCTCGGGACGACGGATGCTGCGTCCCTCGAGCCGATCCTCACACGCTGGCTGCGCATCCTCGACGGGAGCTGACGCGGCAGCGTCGACGAATGCGTCTTCCCGTCCCGGCCTCCGACCCGCTAGCGTGAGGCCGACCGTGGGCTCGCTCCACGAGACCCGCGAGGAGCCAGCACATGGACGGTGCCGTTCACCCGAGCCTGCTCGAAACCGTGTCGGCGTGGGTGCTGATCGTGTCGTTCGCGCTGTCGCTGATCTACGAGTTCTGGCGGGCGACCGCCAAAGCGGGCGTGTCCCGGTACGACTCGATGCGGGCCTTCGTCCAGGGACTGTGGCTGTACGTGCTCGCCACCGTCGTGATCGTGCTGCTCTTCCTGGGCGTGCCGTTCGCAGCCTGGGTCGGGCTCGTGTTCTCCGTGCTCGTGATCCTGGTGTCGATCTTCTACTACAACCCGAAGATGATGCCGGCGCGCGAACCGGGGCTCTTCGACTGGTTCGAGGACCTGGTCTACACCGGGCTGGCGTTCGTGACCGCGACGCTGCTCGCCTTCGAGGTCACGGGCCTCACGCTCGCCTGACGCGGCGGACGATCACGCCGCGAGGGCGAGATACGGCTCCCACCGCGGGTCGGTGCGCTCGGTGCCGCGGACGGTCCACTGCGCGCCGCGCGGCGGGCGCGGGGTGAACTGCAGCTCCCAGTGCATCTCCTGCGGCGTGCGATCGCTCTTGACGTTGTTGCAGCGCAGGCAGCACGCGACGAGGTTCTCCCACGAGTCCGCACCGCCGCGCGAGCGCGGAAGCACGTGGTCGATCGTCGACGCCGCCTTGCCGCAGTACGCGCAGTGGTGGTTGTCGCGACGGAGCACGCCCCGCCGTGTCACCGGCACGTGGCGACCACCCGGCACCCGCACGTAGCGGGTGAGGATGATCACGGCGGGGCGTTCGTACGATCGTCGGGTGCCCCACACCGGATCGGTCTCGGTGTGTTCCACCACGGTGGCCTTCTCGTTCATGACGAGCACGAGCGCCCGCTTGAACGACACGACCGCGAGGGGCTCATAGCCCGCATTCAGCACCAGAGTGCGCATTGATCATCCTCTCGAATGGCCGGGACGGCTTCTCGGTTATTCGACTTGCGCGACGATCAAGGGCGCAGGGGCATGAAAAAAGGCGCTGTCTACAGACAGCGCCTTGGCGCCACGGCAGTGCCGCGGCATCCGCTCGTGCAATGCCGAAGGACGAGGCGTCCAAGCGCATCCATGGTTCGGATGCGTGGTGTGCAGCCCATCGGCTCCCTCCGCTCTCTCAGCGTCGAGTCCCAGGGTAACCCACCGCGACACGCCCGGGGCGCGCCGGGACTGAACGGCTGATGGCGTGTCGGGTAACGAAACAGAGAACGGATGCCCCGTACCGCGGGCATCCGTTCTCTTCTGTGATTGCAGAGGGTCTGCGTGTCAGCCGGCGTTCGCCTGCAGCCACGCCCAGGGGTCGACGACCGATCCGTTGATGTGGACCTCGAAATGCAGGTGGCACGCGGTCGAGCTGCCGGTGCTGCCGACGAGGCCGATGAGCTGGCCGGCCGAGACCGACTGACCCACCGAGACCTGGCGGCTGCCATACGTCATGTGGCCGTAGAGCGTGTTGACCTGCTGGCCGCCGATCACGTGGTCGATCGAGATGCCGACGCCGTAGCCGCCGTAGCTCTCCTGCGAGACCTTGACCACGCCGGCGGCGGCCGCGTAGATCGGGGTACCGCACGACGTCAGAAGGTCGACGCCCTGGTGGTAGCCCGAGTCCCAGAGCCCGCGGCCCTTGGTGAAGTTGAGGAGAGGCCAGCGCACCTCGCCGGTGCCCGGCGACGTAAGGGCGATGTTCGTGGGGACCGTGGAGCGCGACTTCGCGGCCGACGCGGCGGCAGCGGCGATCTGGCGCGCACGCTCCGCGGCGGCCTCTTCGGCCTTCTTTTTCTCGATCTCTTCGGCGGTGGTGGCCGAATAGCTCTCGCGCGACAGCTCGCTGGCGTTCGCGTCGGATGCCGCGACGAACGTCTGCGCATCGTCGACGGCCATCTGCTGGATCGTCTTGGAATCCTCGGCGACCGCGGTCGCGCCGGCGGCGAACGCCGGGATCGCGACGGTGGCGACGAGACCGCCCACCATCGTCAGCACGACGAGGCTGCGCAGCGGCTTCACCACGCGGCCCTTCTTGGACGACGACGATGATGCGGCGGGACGGGCCTCCGCCCGGGCCGTGGTCGGCTTCGCGGATGCAGCGGCGCGAGTGCGTCGCACGGGGGTCTTCCGGGTGCGCGCACGACGGTTGTGGTCCGCCGCGGCGTGCTCGGGCACGTTCGCGTGCGACTCGATCTCTTCAGCCAAACTGGTCCTCCGGCGCCTCTGCGCCGGGGCGCCTGGCTCGTCAGCACTCGATGTCGGGGCACGATGTGCGGGCTTCACCACATGTGGACGACGAGCCGGTGAGGCAATCCACGCGGGGTCCTGTCGGCGGGCTTCTCGCCTGGTGGACTGTTCGAGGCTACCCGAAGGTCACGTTTATGTCACGCTCCGCGCCTGGCAATCTCCCGCAGAGTGCATCATCGAACGCCCCGGAATGCGGCATCCCGTATCGCGGGAAGGGTTTCGTCGCTCCGAAACCGCGCCCGGCCCGGTCGGAGCGGACGGGACTCGTCGGCCTCAGCGGACGTCGTCGACGAGGAAGATGTGCGACGCGATCTCGACCGGGAGCTCGAGACCCTCGTCGCTGCCCTGCATCTGCACGAGCACGTAGCCCTCGTTGTAGCGGTAGTCGCCGACGGCGCCCGGCACGACCCCGGCGCCCTTCAGCTGCTGCAGCAGCTCGGGGTCGACCTGCGCCGGCTCGGCGAGGCGGCGGACCGTGCCGGTGATGGGCTCGCCGGCGTCGTTGAGACGGCGGACCAGACCCACGACGCCCTGCTCGAAACCGTTCGTGGGCACATCGCCGAGCTGGTCGAGACCGGGGATGGGGTTGCCGTAGGGGGACTCGGTCGGGTGGCCGAGCAGTTCGACGAGACGGCGCTCGACCTGCTCGCTCATCACGTGCTCCCAGCGGCATGCCTCTTCGTGGACGTACGCCCAGTCCAGGCCGATGACATCCGACAGCAGCCGCTCGGCGAGCCGGTGCTTGCGCATGACGTCGACGGCCTTCTGGCGGCCGGCGTCGGTGAGCTCGAGGGTGCGGTCCTCGGAGACGACGACGAGACCGTCGCGCTCCATGCGGCCGATCGTCTGCGACACTGTGGGGCCCGAGTGACCCAGGCGCTCCGAGAGGCGCGCCCGCAGCGGCACGATGTTCTCCTCCTCGAGCTCGAGGATCGTGCGCAGGTACATCTCAGTGGTGTCGATCAGGTCGGTCATCGCGGTGTCCTCAGGGGTCTCAAGGGGCTGAGGACAGCCTATCCTCTGCTCCCGACGCCGAGGCCGGGCGACCCATGGGTCTCAGCCGCGGCATCTCGCCGATTCGCGATCGCGACAGCGTCTGCGCTGCGCAGGGCCGCAGCATCCGTCCGCCCCCACTCCCACCCCCACCCCGCACTCCCCGAACGGCGCACCTCAACAGGTCAACCGGGGCTCTGCATGAGCCGATCCCCCGATCGCATCCTGCGCAAGCCCGGTTGACCTGTCGAAGAGGGGACGGATGCTGCCACACCCGGCATCCGCGCAGGCTCAGGAGGCCCGGTCCAGGCCCTGCGCCACAGCGCGCATCACCAGGTCCTGCACTTCGTGCCAGCGCTCGATCACCTGCACGTAGGTCACTCGGATGACGTGGTAGCCGAGAAGCATCAGCGCCGCGTCGTGGGCCACGTCCTCGGAGCGCTGCGCGCCGACGTGATGGCCTCCGTCGGTCTGCACGACCAGACGGTCCCCGATGAGGAAGTCGGCTCGATGTCCCTGAATCCAGATCTGATAGTAGATCGGAAGCGAAAGCCACCGCAGACGCGTGCGGAAGATCGACTCGAGCCCCGAGTCCGCGAACGGAGTCGCCTCCTCGAGCAGCTCGCGGACAGACCGGACCAGGGGCAGGCGTGCAAGCTCCGCCTTGTCGACGAGTCCAAGGTTGAGGGCGGACTCCCACACCGCGAGCGCGCGTTCATGCGGCTGGCATCGCGCGATGATGAGGAGCGTGTTCAGGATGCTGTCCTCCAGCGTTCCCGGAACTCGCGGCTCGACCGGCCGAGCCCAGTGCACTGTCGCTTTCTTGTTCTTCAGCTTCAGCCGCGATGCGCTCTGCGGCGCGCCGACGTGCGGACCGTCCTCGGCAAGGACCCACAGTCCCAAGCGCTTCGCCCGCGTGACGCAGGTGAGCACCACGCCTGCCCTCGCGGCCGCCATGAGGTAGGGATCGGCGTCCGGAATCGCCACCCACCCCCGCCGCGGCCTGATGACGAGGCCCGCAGCCATCGCGCACTCGATGGCGTAGCCGCTGATCCCCGCCTTCATGAGCACCGTCCTGAGCGCGACGCCGCCACGTGCCTGCAGCTCCGTCATGAGATCCGCCATCCCCGAATGATCGCGGCTCCCCACGTGAGGCACCGCGGTACTCGGCACGATCACGACAACTCGCGTGCGCAGCATCCGTTCCTCCCCCTGGGGAGGAGGCTCGACAGGTCAACCGGGGTTCTGCATGAGCCGTTCCCCAGATCGCATCCTGCGCAGGCCCGGTTGACCTGTCGAAGAGGGACGGATGCTGCGCCACACACAAGCCCGGGCGTCACGACGTGTCACGCGGATGGGGCGGCGGCGCGCGCGTCTCTAGAATCGACGCATGGCACACGTCCTCCTGCCCCGTGAGATCCTGCCCACCGACGGACGCTTCGGCTGCGGCCCGTCGAAGATCGCGCCCGCGCACATCCAGGCGCTCACGGGCCCCGGATCGGCGCTCCTGGGCACCTCGCACCGCCAGGCACCGGTCAAGGACCTCGTCGGCCAGGTGCGTTCCGAGCTGAGCCAGCTGTTCCGCCTGCCGCACGGGTACGAGGTCATCCTCGGCAACGGCGGGTCGACCGCGTTCTGGGATGCCGCGGCCTTCGGGCTGATCGAGAAGCGCAGCCAGAACCTCGTGTTCGGCGAGTTCGGCGGCAAGTTCGCCGCCGCCGCGAAGACCCCGTGGCTCGAGGCCCCGCACATCGTCGCGGCCGAGCCCGGCTCGCTGGCCGAGCTCGAGCTCATCGACGGGGCCGACATCTACGCCTACCCGCACAACGAGACCTCGACCGGCGTCATGGCGCCCGTCGTGCGCGCCGCGGCCGATGGCGCGCTCACGGTCGTCGACGCGACGAGCGCCGCAGGCGGCATCGCGTTCGACCC
>JAVBUG010000114.1:0-14792 GCA_031555515.1 Microbacterium sp.
TGCGTCGCGCGACGCAGCAGGTGCAGGGAACTGCAGCAGTCGCGCCACACCCCGGCGGAGCGGCGGCGGCGCGGCGGATAGGGTGAGCCGGTGACCGACGACGCGGCCCGCACCAACGACACCATCCAGTCCCTGGTGCGCGGGCTCGCCGTCATCCGGGCGTTCGACGCGGAGCATCCCGCTCTGACGCTGAGCGACGTGGCGCGTCGCGCCGGCATCACGCGCGCCGCGGCCGGGCGGTTCCTGCGCACCCTCGAGCAGCTGGGCTACGTCCGCGGCTCGGCCGGGACGGGCGTGGGCCGCACGTTCGCGCTGACCCCGCGCGTGCTCGAGTTCGGATTCAGCTACCTCTCGGCGCTGTCGATCCCCGAGATCGCGCAGCCGCACCTCGAGCGGCTCTCGCGCGAGGTCGACGAGAGCGTCTCGGCCGCCGTGCTCGACGGCGGCGACATCGCGTACATCGCGCGCGTTCCGACCCGGCGCATCATGAGCGTGCGCATCACGATCGGCACCCGATTCCCCGCCTTCGCGACCTCGATGGGGCGCGTGCTTCTGGCGGGAATGCCGGATGCCGCGCGCGACGAACTGCTCGCAGCATCCGCTCTTCCACCACTCACCGATCGCACCGTGACCGATCTCGGCGAGCTGCAGGCCGAGCTCGACCGCGTGCGGGCGCAGGGCTGGGCGCTCGTCGACGGTGAACTCGAGCCCGGCCTGCGGTCGGTCGCCGTGCCGCTGCACGACCGCCGCGGCGACGTCGCCGCCGCCGTCAACGTGTCGACGAGCGCGACGCGCGACAGCGTCGACCGCATCGTCGAGCGCCACCTCCCTCCCCTGCTGCGGACGGCCGCCGCGATCGACACCGAGCTGCGACTCGTGTGACAGGTCCGCCCGAGCGGCGGCGTTCGGCAAGGTTCTGGATCACCGCAGGTAGGCGTCGACCATGAGCGCGCCGCGGATGCCGCGCAGTGCGTCGACGAGCCGCTCGCCGCCACGCGCGGTCCACGACGACATCACGAGGTCGTGCGGGCCGATCGGCTCGAGCTTTCCGGTCCGCACGCGGACGACCTCCCACCCGGCCGCGCGGACGGCGCGGTCTTTGCGGCGGTCCGTCTCCTCGCGCTTGCCGACGTGCTCCAGGCCGTGCCGGCCGACGCTGTCGTACTCGAGGGCGACCCGCAGCTCCGGAAGAAGGATGTCGGGCCACACCTCGAGGTGGTCGAAGAACGGGCGCGCGGTGCGGATCGCGGTGAATCCCGGCGTGACCGTGAGCAGCTCGAAGACGTCGGCGCGCATCCGTGCCTCCACCGCCGACGCCGGCTTCGGCGCGCAGACGCTCACGAACGGCTCCCCCACCGGCACATCGGGCGTTTTCCCGCACGGCCCGCGCGGCGGCTTCTCACGCCCTGGGCGCGCCTGCCGACTCTCGGGGGCGGAGATGCGCGGCGGCGCGGCCAGCGCAGAGCATTCCGGACACCACGCCGAGCGGCGCCGCTCGCGCCCGGGTCGCTCGCGCTGCTCCCAGGGCGTCGCGGCGAACGTGTGCCCGGCCTCGCACTGCCACAGCAGCAGCACGTCGGCCGCGGGCGGCACCTGGGTCAGGGTGATGCCGGCGTTGAGATCGGGGTGGTACTGCCGGATGAGCGCCGGATACGCCGCCCACGCCGACCGGTAGGTGCCCACCGGGTACGGCACGTGGACGCCCTTCGAGAACTGGCGCCTCGCCCACCACAGTTCCACCCGCTCCGGCATGGACGCACTCTAGGCGGAACCCCCGACAGGACCGGCCGCCGCGGCCGCGGCGGCGACCTGACTGTGCAGTTCGTCGTGGTCCGCGGCGTTCAGCTCCTCATCGCCGCCGAACACGTACGGCGCGCCCTCGCCCGTCTCGATGCGCGCCTTCAGGCTGCCGTTCACGAACATCCCCCACGCGTTGGTGCAGATGTCGTAGCAGTCGTCTTCAGCGGTGAGCCCGTCGTGGGTGAAGACGACGCGCGTGGCGCCCTCCTCGGAGAGGATGTCGAACCGGACGGTCGTGCCGTTCCACTCCTGCTTGTCGGCCACGAAGTCGAGATGGCTGCCGGTCACCAGCCACGCCACGCGTCGGCCGGGCTCCAGCTCGGTGACCCGGAATCCGCTGTAGTGCAGCCCCGGGACGACGTAGACGAACTCGCCGCCCACCTCGGTGGTCGAGCCGGTGGTCCGGCCCCACCACCCCGAGACGTCGTTGATCGCGTCGTACGCCTCCTGTGCCGAGGCGTCCACGGTGATCGTCGTGGTGAAGCTCGCGGTCATGCTCCTGCTCCTTTGCTCGCGACTCGATCGAGTCGATGACTTGCATGATGCAAGTGACCCTAGCCCTGCTACTTGCATCACGCAAGTGATAGATTCGACCCATGCTCGGCAAGACGTACGACACGCAGGTGTGCTCGATCGCCCGCTCCCTCGAGATGGTGGGGGAACGCTGGAGCCTGCTCATCATCCGCGACGCCCTGTTCGCGCGCGTGACGCGGTTCGGCGACTTCCAGCACAACCTCGGCATCGCCACGAACGTCCTCACCTCGCGATTGGAATCGTTCGTATCCGCCGGGATCATGGAGCGCGAAGACGCGGCCGACTACGTGCTCACGGCGAAGGGCAGGGCGCTGGCCGTCTCGCTCATCGCGCTCACGGAGTGGGGTGATGAGTGGGCGTCCCCGATCGACCCGCCGATCCTGTACCGTCACTCCACCTGCGACAACCCGATCCACGCCACGTCCACGTGCGACGCGTGCGGCGCCGTGCCGGCGGACGAGGTCGCGATCCGGATCGGCCCCGGCATGCCCGCCGAGTACGTGGCCGCACGACGCGGGGGATCCCGCGCCCAGTCATAGGCGCAGCATCCGTCTACGATCCGTCGCGGAGATCCGCAAGCAGGGCCGAGCGCAGAGCCATCTCGTCGAACCGGGCCGTGCACGACTCCCCGAGGGGCGCCTGTGCCATGAAGCCCACGCGGACGGGCGCGGCGCCGCCGGCGAGTGAGAACAGCCGGACGAAGTCCCACCGGACGCCGTCCCGAGAGGCATGGAACGCCCACGCGCCCCCGCCCAGGAAGGCGATCCGGAGCCAGACCGCCCGGTCGATGACGACCGCGGAGTTCACGTCATCCGACAGTCCGCGCGTGACGACGCTGACGACCATCGCCTCGCCCTGCGGCGAGTACTCGAAGCAGAGCTTCGCCCAATGGTCGCTGTCGCGCCAGATCGTCAGCGCTCCGGCGTCGAACGTCGAGCGTTCGCCGATCACCTCCACCCGCGCCTGCAGCGTGAACGGCGAATCCCGGGCGACGAAGGAGAGACTGGATGCTGCGTGCTGAGGCGGTGCGCCGGTCGCGTCGTTCGTCCAGTCGACGCCGGCGGCGCAGGTCAGCTCGAGCAGGTCGCCGCGCTCGTCGAGCCGCGCCCCCGACGGGCCGTGCGTCCACTCCAGCCCGGGCAGTCCTCCCACACGCGGCGTCGACATCATCGTTCCCTCTCGCTCAACGCTGCAGCAGGCGCTCGGCAGCCGACTTCGACCGTATCGGTCCGGTCGCCTTCGCCGTGGTGGCGTGCGCGCCGCGCCGGCGGGTTTGTGGTCGATCGAAACCGCCCAATAGGATGCGGACCGTGCCGGACATGCTCCGTGAGTCGGTCCTGGGGGGACGCGATCTGCAGGCGGTGCTGCTCGAGAGCAAGACGCAGGTGCCACCCTGGCGTGCCAACGCTGTCAGCAGACGTCGTCAGATCGAGCGCGCCCGCGCGAGCGCTGCCCGAGTCGTGTCGATCGCCGCTCCCGCCGGGTACGGCAAGTCCACGATGCTCGCCGAGTGGGCGGCCACGGAGTCCCGCGCGGTGGCCTGGGTGTCGCTCGAGCGGACAGATGACGACCCCGCAGCGCTCCTGCCGGTCGTCGCATCGGCGTGCGCGGTCTTCTCGCCCGTCTCTGCCGCGATCGTCGACGAGATGCGCGGCGTCGGCGCCGGGGCGCTCGGCCGATCGGCCCCACTGCTGGCCGCAGTGCTCGCCTCCGCCCCGGACGAGTTCGTCCTGTTCTTGGACGATCTGCATCTGGTCGATTCGGCCGCGTGCCAGGACGCCCTCGAGGTGCTCCTGGCCCGGGTGCCGGCCGGCTCGCAGATCGTCCTCGCCGGCCGGCAGGAGCCGGCCCTTCTGGCGCGGCTCCGGGCGCAAGGCGCCGTCTGGGAGATCTCGGTCGACGATCTGACTCTGGACGCCGCCGACGCCCGGACGGTGTTCGACGAGGCGGGGGCCGCACACGTGGCGGAAGCGGATCTCGCCGGCATCGTCGCGAAGTGCGAGGGCTGGCCGACGGGACTGTACCTCTGCGCCCTGGTCGCACGAGCGGGCGGCGACGCCACCAGGGTCACCGGCGACGAGCGCTACGTCGCCGACTACCTGTATCGCGAGTGCATCGAGCGCCTTCCGGAGGCGACGCAGCGCTTCCTTCGACGCAGCGCCGTCCTCGACCAGATGTCGCCGGAAGCCTGCAATGCCGTCCTGCGGATCGGGGACTCACGGCGCCGGCTGCGAGACATCGAGGCGGCGAGCCTGTTCCTGGTGCCGATGGACCGGCGGCGGAGCTGGTTCCGCTTCCACGCGCTGTTCCGCGAATACCTCCTCGTCGAGCTCGAGCAGTCCGAAGGCGCCGAGGCGGCAGCCGCGCTGCACCTTCGCGCCGCGCAGTGGCACGAGGAGCAGGGAGCTCACGCGACGGCGGTCGAGCACCTGCTGCGGGCCGGGGAGTCAGGACGTGCGGCCGCGCTCGTCGCAGACATCGCACTCGGAATGTACGAGCGGGGCAGCATCAACACCGTGCGGCGCTGGTTCGACGAGCTGGGCGCGACCGTGCTCCTGGCCAATCCGGCGCTCGTGGTGCTGCGAACCTGGACGGCGACGCTCCTGGGCGAGGTGGCGGAGGGCGAGAGATGGTCGGCGCTGCTCGACCAGATCGACGCGAGCGGGTTCCCCGACGACGACCGCGTGCAGTTCGAGTCGGCGCGTGCCATGGTGCGCGCGGCGATGTGCCGAAGCGGCCACGAGCAGGTCGCCGCCGACGCCGCGTTCGCGATGGAGCACGAGCCGTCGTCCAGTCCCTGGCGGGCTCAGGCTCTGCACCTCTGGGGATCGGCCGCCATCCTTCGTGGGGACTCCGACACCGCGGGTCGTGTGTTCGCGGATGCGATCGAGGCCGGCACGCTCATGAACGAGCCCGACACGGTCATCCTGAGTGAGCCCGAGTTGGCGCTCATCGCGATCGAGGGCGGCGACTGGGCCGCGGCGGTGACCCACGCGCAGCAGGGTGTCGACGCGATCGAGGCGAACCACCTGGAGGGGTACCCCACCACCGCCTTCGCGCTGGCGGTGGCGGCGCGGGTGGCGCTGCACGTCGGGGAGCGCGAGCGGGGCGAACGCCTCCTCGCCCGTGGCATGCGGGCGAGAGTGGGATGCACCCATCTGCTCCCGTTCCTCTCGCTGCGGGTGCGCCTGCAACTCGCCAAGGCTCATGTCGCCCTCGGGGACCGGTCTGCGGCGTTCCACCTCCTGGCAGAGTGCGACCACCTGCTGCGGAAGAGACCGGACGTCGGTGTCGTCTCGGCGCAGATCGAGGAGTTCCGGGCCGGGCTCGCCGTCGAACCCCACACCGAGGGAACCGTCCCGCTCACGCCCGCTGAACTGCGCCTGCTGCCGTACCTGCAGACGCACCTGACGATCGCCGAGATCGGCCAGCGTCTCTTCGTCTCGCGCAACACCGTGAGCTCGCAGCTCAGCTCGATCTACCGCAAGCTCGGAGTGACCACCAGGGGCGGAGCGGTCGAGCGCGCCGTGGCCCTCGGACTCCTCGGCGGATAGGCGGCGGCAGAGCCCGACGGCCTCAGCGCTCGTCGTCCTGCAGGTCCTCGGCGTAGCCGAGCGCGGAGGCGATGCGCGGGGCTGCCGCCACCGTCCTCGGCAGGCCGACGACGGTGACCAGTCCGTCCATCACGGCGATGATCTCCGCTGCCGCCACGCCCGCGGAGAGCGCCTCGTCGATGGCCGTCCGCAGCGACACGTCGGGTGCGGACATCGCGATCAGCGCCCCGATCCGGATGAGGTCGCGCGTGCGGTGGTCGAGGCACCGCGACCAGAGCTCACCGGATTCGGAGGCGAGCGCAGGGTCGCCGATGCAGAACCGCCGGAGAAGCTCAGATCCATCCAACGCCGGTCTCCCACCTTCGCGAACGAGCTGCAGAATGAACCCCCAGTTCACACGGCGGAGGTCGTCGACGCACCATGCAGATAGCGTGATCTGCGTGACCGGCCAGAAACCACAAAACCCCCGGAATCCCGGGGGTTCTGATCTGTAGCGGGAGCGGGGCTTGAACCCGCGACCTCACGATTATGAGTCGTGCGCTCTCACCAACTGAGCTACCCCGCCATACGCATCCAGCGGTCACGAAATGGATGCTGCGAGCCCCGAGTCAGGATTGAACTGACGACCCCTTCCTTACCATGGAAGTGCTCTGCCACTGAGCTATCGGGGCGTGCTGCCCGCAAGCAGGCAACTAGAAGAGGATACCAGAGCCGCGGCATCCTTCCGAACCGACTCAACCCACCGCGTGGGTCCCGTCGGTGTACTCCTGCAGCCACGGCCACGGGTCGATGGCGGTGGTGCCGTTCTTGAGGATCTCGAAGTGCGTGTGCGCGCCGTACGAGCGACCCGTGTTGCCGGTGCGGCCGATGACGGTGCCGACGGTGACGTGCTGGCCGGGGCTGACCTGGAGCGAGCCGTACTGCATGTGCGCGTAGTGGCTCGAGACCAGCTGGCCGTCGACGATGTGGTCGATGATGACGTGCACGCCGTACGCGCCACCCGCTTCGGAGGCGACGCGGACGGTGCCGTCGGCGATCGCCTGCACGGGCGCGCCGTTGCCGGGCGTGAAGTCGATGCCCTCGTGCATGCGGCCGGAGCGCATGCCGAACCCGTACGACATCGTCACGCCGACCGCGAAGGGCCACTGGATGTTCGAGTTCGGGTTGTTGTGGAAGAGGTTCGAGAAGTTCTTGATGCCCGCTTCCGACGCGAGCTGCGCCGTCGTCGTCGTCGCGTAGTTCTCGGTGCGCTGCAGCATGTCGCTCTGCGCGTCTCCGGGCGCGACATAGGCCTGGATCTCGGCCTCGTCGATGACGGGAACGGACTCATCGCCCGCGGCGAGCACCGAGAGCGAGGCTTCCGTGCCGTTGACGGCCGCGACAGCTTCGGCCGGAGTCGTCATCCCGACGGCCATCAGGCCGACGATGCCGAAGACGCCCACCGAGAACGACGCGGTGGCGACGCGCTTGAAGGCGGAACCGCGACGGGTCTGCGCACGGCGGGGCGCCGCGTGCGGGGCCGCTTCGGTCTCAGCCTCAGCCTGGGGCGCGGGCTGCTGGACGGAGGTCTCGCCGGTGAAGGAGAACAGGCGGGACGCGGCTTCGAATTCGTCGACACCGGATGCTGCGGGCTGAGGAATCGGTCCGGTGAGAGGCTCGATCCGCTCGGTGCGGGGGCGCTCCGTGCGTGCGTGGGACGCGTGCGGCTCGGCCGGCTGCGAGACAGCAGGCTGCGTGGCGACGGGTTGCGCGGTGGGCGCCGCCTGCGCGGTGGACGCTGTCTGCGACGGCGCTGCGGTCGGCTGCGGCGCGGCGGGCTCGACAGGGGGCACCGTCGTCGAGACGGGCGCGGCGGCCTCGGCCGTCTCCGCGGCGAGGAGCTTCGCGAAGGTGTCCGCCATCCACGTCGAGGCGCCCTCGGCGGGGGTCGCGTCAGCCGCGGGAGCGGCGGTCGTGGTGGAGGCGGGAGAGTCGGCGATCGCGACGGGCTCGAGGAGCTCGAACGGCTCGGCGGGAGCGAGCACGGTGTCGAGCAGCGGCGCCGGCTCTTCGCGGGTCGGCAGCTCGGCCTCGAACGCCGCGGCCGGACGCTCCGGCTCGGCGGGGGCGACAGGTGCGATCGGCGGCACGACCGCGGTGGGCTGCTCGCCGGTCTGCGAGCGGCGGGAGCGGCGGCTGACCTGCTCGACGGCGGGCGCGGGCGAGGCCACGGCGGCCGCGGACGACCGGGCGCGGGAACGCGGCGCGACGGGCGCGATGACCGGGCCGGGCGCGACCGGGAGCTCCACCGACGAGGGCGCGGGAGCCGTGGCGTCGACGGACGGCGCCGCCGGAGCGGCAGCGACCGGCGCGGCGGCCTCGGGCGCGGACGTCAGGTACGACGTGGCCTCGGGCTTCGCGACCCCGGCGGTCGCAGCATCCGTCCGCTTCGCGTCCACGGGACGACCCCACACGACCGCAGGACGCTCGGGAGCCGTGCTCGCAGCCTGCCGGCGTGCGGTCGCACGGCCTGCCCCAGTGGTCTCCGACGTCGCCTGAACAGGCGTTGCGGAGGTTCGGCTGGAGCGGCGCGTGGGCGCAGATCCGGCCTGGGGGGCGTCAAAAGGCAAAGCGGAAGCGGGCTCTCAGGTCGTGCCGCGACGGGGGGTGTTCGCGACAAGGCGGTCTTCGGGCAAAGGACCCCTTCGCCGTTCGGGAGGCGAAGGTAACGATCGGGTAAACCCTACCCCGGGCGCCCTGGGAATGCCATGTACGGCTCGGATTTCACGAGGCGCGTTTCGTGAGGATTCGATGAGAAGGGGTCGTCACGAGAGTCCCGCCGCCTCGGCGAGGCGGTCGAAGATCGCCGGGGTCGCGGCCACGACGAGAGGCTCGCGACGCCCGCCGTCGGGCTGCGCGCGACCGAACCGGCCGCCCGCCTCGGTGACGAGGAGCGACCCCGCGGCGAGGTCCCACGGGGCGAGCCCGCGCTCGAAGTAGCCGTCGAGGCGGCCGGCGGCGACGTACGCGAGATCGCTCGCCGCCGAACCGCCCCGACGCAGGTCACGCGCGGGCACGGCCGGCATCACGCGGCCGATGAGCTCGATGTCTCCGGGCCGCGTCGCGGGGTCGTAGCCGAAGCCGGTCGCGAGGAGCGCTCCGGCGCCACCCACCTCGGGGTTGACGGCGAGCCGGTCCACACCCAGCCACGCTCCCTCGCCGCGCGCGGCATGGAACATCTCGCCGAGCACCGGCGTGTAGACGGCACCGGCCAGCACCTCCCACTCACCGGGTGTCGGCTCGCCCCGCACCGCGGCGATGCTGACGGCGTACGACGGGATGCCGTAGGCGTAGTTCACCGTGCCGTCGATCGGGTCGACGACCCAGGTCACGCCGCTCACTCCACGATCGCCGCCGGTCTCCTCGCCGAGGAAACCGTCTTCGGGGCGCGCGGACGTCAGCCGGTCCCGGATCAGCGCCTCGACCTCGCGGTCGGCCTCTGTGACGATGTCCGCGAGGGCGGTCTTGGTCGCGGCGATCGCGACACCGGCCTGGCGGCGGGTGCGCGCGAGCTCTCCGGCTTCGCGGGCGATGTCGACGGCAAGGGATTCGAGGTCGTGCTCGAGGCTCATGCCTCCACGGTAACGAACCGGCGGCGCGCTCCGACCGCCCGGCAGGCGAACGGCGGGCGACCTCCGCGTGTCATCGCCCCTGAGTAGCGTGGAGCCCATGGTCGCCGCCGCCCGCTCCTTCCGCTACGACGTCGCGATCGTCGGCGGCGGTCACAACGCCCTCGTCGCCGCGGCGTACCTGGCTCGCGCCGGCCGCTCGGTCGTCGTCCTGGAACTGCTCGACCACGTCGGCGGCGCCGCGGTGTCGGAGCGGCCGTGGGCCGGCGTCGACGCACGGCTCTCGCGCTACTCCTACCTCGTCAGCCTGCTGCCGCAGAGCGTCATCGACGACCTCGGTCTCGACATCCGTCTCCTCCGGCGCCGCTACTCCTCCTACACGCCCGATCCGGCGGCTCCGTCGCGGGGGATCCTGATCGACACCGCGGATGCTGCGGCCACCGCCGACTCGTTCGCCCGCGTCACCGGGAGCAGCCGCGAAGCGAGCCGGTTCGCCGCCTTCTCCGAGCGGCTCGAACCGGTCGCCCGGCTCCTCTTCCCGTCGATGACCGGCCCGCTGCAGCGCGAACGAGAGGTGCGGGCTCGACTCGGCGACGACCGGCTCTGGGCCGACCTCTTCGAGCGTCCCCTCGGAGGCGTGCTGCGGTCGTCGTTCGCCACCGACATCGCCCGGGGCATCGCGCTCACCGACGGCCTGATCGGCACCTTCGCCTCGGCCGACGACGAGAGCCTGCGCCAGAACCGCTGCTTCCTCTATCACGTGATCGGCGGCGGCACCGGGCACTGGGACGTGCCCGTCGGCGGCATGGGCCGCGTGACGGCGGAACTGTCGCGGGCCGCCGTCGAGGCAGGGGCCGAGCTGCGCACCGAGACCGAGGTCACCGCGGTGACGCCCGACGGCGAGATCTTGCTCGCCGACGGCGATGCCGTACACGCGCGGCTGGTGCTGAGCGGCGTCGGCCCGGCCGTGCTCGCGCGACTGCTCGCGTCCGGCGGCGCGGCCGCTCCGTCGTTCCCGGCCGCAGCGCCCGAAGGCGCGCAGCTGAAGGTGAACATGCTGCTGAAGCGGCTCCCCCGCCTCCGCGACGACCGCGTCGCCCCCGAGGCGGCGTTCGCCGGCACCTTCCACGTCAACGAGACCATGACCCAGCTCGACGACGCGTACCGGGCGGCGATGGGCGGCAGCATCCCTGATCCCCTCCCTGCCGAGATCTACTGCCACTCCCTCACCGACCCGACCATCCTCGGCCCCGAGCTGCGCGCCTCGGGTGCGCAGACTCTGACGCTCTTCGGCCTGCAGGTGCCGCATCGCCTCCTCGACGGACGGGATACGGATGCTGCGCGCATCGCGCTCCTCGAAGCAGCCCAGCGCTCGCTCGACGCGGTGCTCGGCGAGCCCATCGCCGACTGTGTCTACGAGGCGCCGGACGGCACGCCGTGCGTCGAAGCGCGGACCACCGCCGACCTCGAGCAGTCACTGGGCATGGTCGGCGGCGACATCTTCCACGGCCCGCTCTCATGGCCGTGGGCGGGCGACGACGAGCCGCTCGACACTCCTGCCGAGCGCTGGGGCGTCGCGACGGAGCACCCGAACGTGCTGCTGTGCGGCTCGGGCGCGCGCCGCGGCGGCGCGGTCAGCGGCCTCGGCGGCCACAACGCGGCGATGGCCGCGCTCGAGCTGCTCGCGCGCTGACCCTGGCGCGTCCAGATCACGTGTTCTCGCCGAGATCACGTGTCGTGCGCGCGCACAACGGGTGATCTCGGTGACAACACGCGATGTGAACGGATGCCGCGGCTCGGGGCCGCGCGGCTGTCAGGGGCGCGGCGGCAGCGGCGGGGGCGGCGGGTAGCCCTCGTACCCCGGCGCCGTCGCCGGCGTCTCGGGCTGCGGCGCGGCGAGCTCCGGAGCGGGCACGGACGCCGGAGCCGATGCGGGCAGCTCCGCCGGTGATGCCGGTTCGACCCGCGTGAAGACGTGCGCGCCCGGCGACGGGTAGCCGGTGTAGTACGCATTCCAGTCGGGCGAGCCGTCCGGGAGCATCGGAAGTGGCGTGACCGCGTCGACGTACGTCGGCCACGGCAGCAGCTCGTGCGCGGCCGGAGCGGCCGGAGCGATCGGCGCCGCGATCGCCGCGGGATAGGCGGCGTAGGGCTGTGGCTTCTTCGGCGCGAGGAGGATGTTGACCAGCGGCACGAGCGCCGTGCCGACGGCGGCCAGGATCGCGACGGCGACCACGATGCGCCAGTAGATGTCGGCGAAGTACAGCCACTCCCAGAACGCGATGGGGATGATCAGCAGTGCCGCGAGCCCGACCACGAGCGCGACCGTGATGATGAACACCGTGCGGGTGAAGGGCGTGTCATGCCGCTGGAAGGCCTTGAAGTACAGACGGACGTGCAGCAGCACGAGCTGGAGGATGAGCACGATCAGCAGGAACTGGATGATCCGCGAGAACCCGAGCCAGGGGAAGCGGTCCGGCATCCAGATCATGATCGCGCCGAGCAGGAGCGCGATGATCCACGAGGCCAGGCTGGCGAGCGCGAACCACGCGGGACGCCGGGGCGCGAGGTGTGCGTCGAGGATCGCGACTCCGGCGAAGCCGGCGAGCAGGAGGATCGTCAGGAACGCCCGTCCGATGAGCCCGTTCTGCCCGCCGATGAGCACCCAGACCACGCAGACCAATGCGGCCGCGATGAGGGCGCCGATCGCGACCCAGATGGCGATCCTCAGCAACGGCGAGGGCGAGGCATCCGCCCGCCCTGCTTCCACTCTCGGAGCGGGCGTCGCATACGGGTCGGGCGCAGTCATGGCGTTCCTCTCGTGACGCGGGCGGAGTGCCTGCATCGCCCATCCTGACACGCCGACCGGCGGCGCTGCAGGCGATCGCGGGCCGGGTCGCGGGCTTCGAATCGAACGGATGCCTCAGCCCGCGGCGCGGCCGAGACCCTCGACGAGTTCGGTGCCCGGGAGCGCGAGCAGGGCGCTGCCCGGAAGGAACAGCTTGCTGCCGCGCACTCCCCCGCCGATGACGACCTCGGGAGCCGCCGCGACGGCCGCGTCGACGAGGATCGGCCAGTCCGCGGGACGCCCGATCGGGGTGATGCCGCCGTACTCCATGCCGGTCAGGGCGACGGCTTCATCCATCGGCGCGAATGATGCGCTGCGCACGTCGAGTCGCCGGCGCACCACGCCGTTGACGTCGGCGCGCGTCGTCGCGAGCACCAGGCACGCGGCGAACCGCACGTCGCCGCCGCGCTTGCCCTTCACGACGACGCAGTTGGCCGAGGCTTCCGGCGCGACGCCGTACCGCTCGCAGAACGCGGCAGTGTCGGCGAGCGCCGCGTCGATCGCGGCGACCCCGACCGTCGCCGCGACCGCGGGATCGAGCTGCGCGAGGCCGCTCGCGACGACGGGACTGACGAGCTCGGGATGCCGCGTGGCGGCCTCCGCGGTGAGGGTGCCGGTGGCGGTCCAGATCATCGCCTCAGGCTAGCCGCCCGGAACGACGAAGCGCCCCGCGGTGCGGGGCGCTTCGTGTGGTGGTGGCGAGTGAGGGATTCGAACCCCCGAAGTCGATGACAGCTGAGTTACAATCAGATCCCTTTGGCCGCTTGGGTAACTCGCCAGGTGCGCACCCGTCCGACTTTTCCAGACGACCGGAGGCGCGATCCACCATATTACGCGTAGATGCCCGAGGTCTGAAATCGGCCCGGCCTAGGTGCCGATGTGGTCGAGGTCGAGGCTCTCGAGCGCGCTCGGCGTGCGCAGCAGCGCCCCCTCGAAACGGCACGTCGCGGCCGCCGCGTCCATCGCCGAGACCAGCACCGTGTCCCAGTCCTCGGCGCTGTCCGGCGTCCTCGCGACGAGCGCGGCGACGGTCGCGGCGAAGGCGGCGTCGCCCGCGCCCATCGTGTCGATGATGCGGCCCGGCAGGTTCGAGATCGGGCGCGTCACGACGATGTCGCCGGCCTCGATCGTGGCGCCGGAGGCGCCCTCGGTCGCCAGCACCGCGCGGGCGCCGAGGTCGATCAGCCGCGCGCGCAGAGCGTCGAGCCGCTCGTCGTACAGCAGTGCGGCGTCGTCCTCGCCGACCTTCACGAGCGCGGCGCCGGCTGCGAGCGCCTCGAAGCCGCGCACGAACTCGTCCTCGTCGTGCATCATGCCGGTGCGCGGGTTGGGATCGACCGCGACGGATGCCTCGGCCCCGGCGATCGCGTCGGCCAGCTCGGCCGCCTGCTCGGCGTCGTCGAAGGCGAAGCAGCTCACGACCACGAGGTCGGCATCCGCGAAGGCCTGGCGCTCGGCGTCGCCGAAACGGATCCGCCGGCGCTGCGACGCCTCGTTGAACTCGTACACGGGCTCTCCCGCGCCGGAGCGCGTGCTCACGGCCCGCGCGGTGCCGAGGAGCGACGGGGTCGCGAGAAGCTCGACGCCGAAGTCCGCGAGGTAGCGCCGCACGCGCGACGCGGGCTCGTCGTCGCCCAGCATCGCGACCAGGGTCGCCCGCACGCCGAGCCGCGCCAGGCCGACCGCGACATTGAGCGCGGCCCCTCCGACGAACTCCCGTACGCCGTGGTCGTCGCGCAGCTCGTCGATGAGGGCGTCGCCCACCACCGCGACGGTCATCGCCGCACCCCCGCGGTCTCGAGCACACGGCCCACGAACGCCTCGGTGCGCCGGCGCGTGCCGTCGATCTTCATGTCGACGCTCGCCCGCACCTCGTTGGGCGCCAGCGGCGGCGCGAGACGCACGTTCTCGTGGCACGACAGGTCGGCGCAGATGTACGTGCCCACGCTGTCGCCGTGCACGCCGGCCTCGCCGGCCTTGCGCGCCGTGTACATGGTGACCTGGTCGGCGGGCTGCATCGTGTGGCACAGGTTGCACAGTGCCGCGCGCGCGTGCGACGAGCCCTCGGCGCCGCGCAGCACGATCGCGGCGGGTTCGCCGTCGATCTCGGCGACCAGATAGCCGCGGCCGCGGGTGCGCGGGTCGCGCCACGCCAGGAAGTCGAGGTGATCCCAGTCGGTGAGCACGAAGTCGTGGGGCAGGGTGACGAGCCGCAGCTCGTCGGCGGAGGCGTTCACGAACGCGGAACGCAACTCATCCTCGGTCAGTGGGCGCATGGCACCTCCTCGCCCGCCCAGTCTACGAAGGACGACGGATGCCGCCACCCCGTGCCCGTCGCGTCCCGCCCCCTCCCCCGGTCCCCCGGTGAGACGACAGACGCGGGACGCGACCGTGGGGGTCGCCCAGGGTCGCGTCCCGCCTCGGTCGTCTCACGGCCGAGGGGGCCGC
>JAVBUG010000122.1:0-26450 GCA_031555515.1 Microbacterium sp.
GCGGCCGTCTTCCTCTAACTGGTCCCGGCGATAGTGTTCCAGCTGCCGACCTCGCAGGTCGCCGCTGAACACGCCTCCGGGTGGAAGGGCGGCGTCTACAAGTGGGTGTCCGAGGGCATCTCGAAGCCCCTGGGGTTCCTCGCGATCTGGTGCCAGTTCGCGATGACGATCTTCTACTACCCGACGCTCCTCGGGTTCGTAGCATCCACTCTCGCGTACGTCATCAACCCGGCACTCGCGTCGAACGGCGTCTGGACCGCACTCGTGATCATGGTCTGCTACTGGGCCGGTGTCTTCGTCTCGTCGCGAGGGACGAAGGGCGTGGCAGGCCTCGCGAGCTGGGGTCTGATCATCGGCACGCTGATCCCCGGCGCCGTGCTGGTGATCCTCGGCGCGCTCTTCCTCGGGCAGGGCAACCCGTCGGCCGCGCCGATGACCGTGGACAATCTGCTCCCGCAGTGGGCGGGGCTTGCCAGCCTCGTGCTCATCGTGAACAACTTCCTCTCCTACAGCGGCATGGAGATGAACGCGGTGCACGTGTCGTCGCTGAAGAACCCGGGCAAGGAGTATCCGAAGGCGATCTTCCTCGCCATGGGGCTCGTGCTGCTGATCTTCATCCTCCCCGCACTCGCGATCAGCTGGGTCGTCCCGGCCGAGCAGATCTCGCTGACGGCCGGCATCATGCAGGCGTTCGAAGCGGTGTTCGCCACGTTCGACATCTCGTGGCTGACCCCGATCGTCGGGATCATGCTCGTCGCGGCCTCGCTGGGTGGCATGCTCACGTGGCTCGCGGGTCCGTCGAAGGGCTTGCTGCTCATCTCGCGCGAGGAGGGCTACCTTCCGCCGTTCCTGCAGAAGCTCAACAAGAACGGCGTGCAGCAGAACCTCCTGGTCACGCAGGGCATCGTCACGTCGATCATCGCGCTGGGGTACGCCCTCATCCCGAACGTGTCCAGCGCGTACTGGATCTTCTCCGTCATCACGACGCAGGTGTACCTGATCATGTACCTGCTCATGTTCGTCGCCGCGATCCGGTTGCGTCGCCTGCATCCTGACCACCCGCGCGGGTATCGCGCACCGATGCTGGTCGCGCTCTGCGGCGTGGGTTTCGCCGCGTCGCTCGCCGCACTCCTGGTCGGCTTCATCCCGCCGTCGCAGTTCGGCGACCAAAGCCCGTGGGTCTATCTCGTGATCGTCGGCGGCGGCGCGCTCGGACTCGGGCTGCTCGTGCCATTCCTCTTCTACCGGTTCCGCAAGCCCTCCTGGAAGCAGCCGGCCGCGGCATCCGGAGGTGAATCATGAGCACGGATGCTGAGACCCAGAGCAAACGAGAACGCTCGGTGATCGCCACCGTCGCGATCATCGTGCTGGTCGTGCTCGCCGTGATCGCGACCGTCATGTTCGTCGGGGCCCGGCAGCAGGCCAAGGATCTCGACAAGGCGCAGGAACTGCTCGACGCGTTCGCCGACGCGGGCATCGCGGTCAGCTTCACACCGGAGCAGGTCGCTGCGGTGCTCGGCGACGACGGCGGCGCGACCTGCGCCGACCCGAACTCCGCACTCGCGCGGTCGACGCTTCTCGCCGGTCTGTCCAATGGCGCCGGCGGTCCGGGGCTGCGCCCGACCCTTGTGGAATCGAGGCTCCTGCAGGGCCAGCTTCTGATCATCCAGACGTACTGCCCCGATGAGGCCAAGGAGTTCCAGGAGTTCGTGGACAGCCTCAACACGGTCGACGGCTCGTGAACGACGAGATCCGCGCTCGGATCAGCGCGATGATGCCCGCTGCTCGCGGCGAGCTCGCCGAACTCGTCGCCCTCCGCTCTGTCGCCGACGCACGCCAATTTCCACCGGAAGAGTGCGCCAAGGCGGCCGAATGGGTACGCGGGCGCTTCGCCGCGCTCGGTTTCGACGACGCCCGGCTGGAGCGCACACCCGATGGCAGCGACGCCGTCATCGGCAGCCGCCGAGCGACCGACCCGGACGCGCCGACGGTCCTTCTGTATGCCCACTACGACGTGCAGCCTCCCCTCGAGGAGTCCGCGTGGCGCACACCGCCGTTCGTGCTCACCGACGTCGACGGCCGATGGGCGGGCCGGGGTGCCGCGGACTGCAAGGGCAACATCCTGATGCACCTGCTGGCGCTGCGCGCACTGCAGGACGAGATCCCCGTCCACCTGAAACTCGTGGTCGAGGGCAGTGAAGAACAGGGCACGGGAGGGCTGGAACGGTTCGTCGCGGCGAACCCGGACGTGCTCGCCGCGGACGTGATCCTCGTCTGCGACACAGGGAACGCCGCGGTCGGGCGCCCTGCGGCGACCGTTTCGCTGCGGGGCTTCGCGAACGTCGTCGTGCGGGTCGAAGCGCTCGCGTCGGAGATCCATTCCGGCATGTTCGGCGGCCCGGCGCCCGATGCGCTGGCCGCTCTCGTCGCCGTGCTCGCCTCGTTGCGCGATGATGCCGGCAGCACGACGATCGACGGACTTCCCCACGACGGCACGTGGACCGGCGAACCCTATGACGCCGGGCAGTTCCGCGCCGACGCCGGGGTCCTCGACGGGGTCGGTCTCCTGGGTGACGGTTCCGTGGCGGATGAGCTCTGGTCGCGGCCGGCGCTCACTGTGCTGGGCATCGACTGTCCGCCGGTGGTCGGCTCATCAGCATCCATCGTTCCGCGTGCAGCGGCGCGTCTGAACCTGCGAGTCCCGCCAGGCATCAGCGCGCAGGACGCACACGACGCCTTGGTGGCGCACCTTCAGGCCCATGCCCCGTGGGGCGTGCGGATGGATGTCGAGACCGAGGCAGTCGGAGAGCCGTTCCGGGCCGCCACCGACGGCCCCGCGTTCCGTGCGTTCGCCGACGCGATGCACACGGCCTACGGGGTCGAACTGACGAAGCTGGGTCAGGGTGGGTCGATCCCGCTCTGCAACGTCTTCGCCGACATCTACCCGAAGGCCGAGATCATCCTGATGGGCGTCGAAGAGCCGCTCGCTCTCATCCACGCGCCCAATGAGAGCGTCGATCCGACCGAGATCCAGAACCTCGCGATCGCCGAAGCGCTGTTCCTCCGGTCCTACGCGGAGGCGACCTGACCGCGCGAACGATCAACCCGACTGCTCGCTGGTGTCGTCCATCCAGTCGGCAGCAGGCGCACTGCGGAAACCCCGAGCCGAACCCGACGCGACCAGCCCCAGCAGGACGCCCAACGCGATCGACACCATCGTGGCGATCGTCGTGACGATCGCATTGGTCCCCGTCGCCGCCCCGTCCAGAAAGCTCGCCACGCCGATGAGCCCGAGCGCGCCGGGCACGAGCAGCCAGAACGCCGGCAGGAAGCTCACCAGCGCCGGCGGCCCGGTCCGCTGGCGCGCGACGACCACCGCGACCGGCGTCATCACCGCAGCACCGACGAGTGCCGAGAGGACGCCGTCGAAGAACACATCGCCGAGCACCTGGGCGCCGTACGCGACGTACAGCACGACCAAGATCCAGCCGATCGAGGAGGGGCGCGCGCACTGGTAGACACTGATGCCGACGCCGAACACGGCGACGGCCACCCACGGGGCAGCGGGCCCCAACGGCCATTGCGTCGCGGTGATCGCAGGAACCCCGATGAGCGCTCCGGCCGCCACGATGCCGGTCGCGAGCAGAAGCAACCGGATGGCCCCGGCAGCCAGACGAGCAGCTCCCGATACGATGTGCCCTGTCGCGAGCTCGATCACACCGATCGTCAGCAGGCCGCCAGGCAGCAGCATGATCAGTGGAGCCACGATCGCGGGGAGCACGCCGGGATCGACCAGATGCGCGACAGCGAGCATGACCAGGCCCACACCGAGAGATGCGGCGACCACCACGAGGGCTTGATACGCCGCTTCAAGGCGTTCCGTTCCCAGCAGCAGCGCACCGACACCGATGCCGAGCGCACCCGCGGCGATCACACCGGGCCACGAGGAGCCGAGCAGCACACTGAGCGCGGCCGACAGCAGCCCATACGCCCCGATTCGCTGCACCCTCGTGAACGGCTGGGGCAGTCCTTTGACGCGAGGGAGTTGCCGGCGCACCCAACTCGCACCGTTCGACCGGGTGCGCGCCACGCCCGCGATGCGATCCACAGCATCGACCTGGTAGAGCAGCGCGGTGCTGTCGCCCGCAGCCACTGCGCGCGTCTGAACAGAACCGGCATCTCCCGACGACACGAGGATGGATGTCGGGAACACAACGGCTTCGGCAGACGTCAGGCCGTTCACCTTCGCCATGTCGTCCAGCGCGCTTCGGACCTGGCCTACCGGGTAGCCGCTGTCGATCATCGCGGTGCCCAAGGATGCCATCGCATCCAGCACGGCGGGCGCTGACTGACTGCCGGTCACACCCTTGATCGAGTCGGGGCTCTCACGCGTGGGCTCGCGTCGTGCGAGCAGCCACAGCAGCACGCCGGCGGCGATGAGCACGCCGAGTGCCAGCAATACGGTCGGCAGCGTGGTCGTCGATTCCGATGCCGCGGGCGGGATGGCCGGAACGGGCGTGGCTGTCGGCGCTGGTGTCGTCGTCGGTTCCGGCGTGCTCGTGGTGGGCGTGGGGGTCGGATCGGGAGAGTCGGTCGGCTCTGGTGAGGGCGTGGGAGTGATCGTCGACGTCGGTGACGGGGTCGGGGTCGGCGTAGGCGTCGGATCAAGAGTCGGCGACGGGGATGGCGACGGCGAATCGGGAACCGCGGATGAGATGTGCGCGATGCCACTCGCGGATGCCGGGATGGCCGATGTGAAGCCGGCTGCGCCGAGCAGCAGAAGGAGGACCATGGTCGAAACGGCGCGCGGGACAGTCGTGCGCCGCCGGCGCCTCGGTCTCGTACGCATCCACGCCATCAAGCACTCATGTTGGCATCGCGTAAGCCGCGAGGCGATAGGGCACCGCTGGCAGCCGACTCCCCTCACGAACTCCCGCGAAGGGACGCGGGAGTTCGGGATCGATGGTCGCTGGGATCTAGCCGGCGGCCTCCATGTTCTTGGTGACCACGTCGATGGTCTGCTGGAACTGCTCGGTGGGGCTGAACTCCACGACCTCGGTGCCGGCGTAGAGCACCGGGGTGTGGCCGGGCGCGACATAGTACGCATCGCCCGTGACGAACGTCTCCTCCCCCTCGGCCGTCTTGAACGTCACCTTGCCGGAGATGACGTAGCCCCAGTGGGCGGCCTGGCATCGGTCGTCCGGGAGGCCGGCGAAGAACGGACTCAGGTCGGCGTCAGCGATGTACTTCTCGAACGCGACGGTGTAGCCCCCGTCGAGATGCTCGAGGTGGCCCTCGTAACCCTCGACCTCGACCGTTTCTGCAGCGCTGCTCTTCGATGACTTGGGCATTCTTCCTTTCCTTCCTTGTGGGGGTGTGTGGTCATGCGGGCGTAGCCGTGGGCAATGCGCCGATCTGGTTCATGAGGGTGAAGAGGTCGCAGGCCTGCGTGATCTCCACGATGTGGCCGTCCCGCACTCGGAACAGATCCCAGGCCATGAACCTCACGCGGCGCCCCGTGCCCGCTACTCCCGCGTACGTTCCCTGGTGGGTCCCCTCGTAGGTGACCCAGGTGCTCACGAGGTCGCCGTCCTGCAGGAGGTGCCGGGGAGTCGCCCGCAGACCCGGGAAGGCCTCGAGTAGACTCCCGATCGCGCCCTTCAACTCGGTGAGGTCCGCGCCGGCCCCGGCGTGGCCTTGTATGTCGGTGACGCAGATTTCGTCGAGCCGCTCGAGCGCTCCCTCGTTGAGGATGTCGTAGAACCGCTGGGCGACAGTCTTCGGATTCTCGTTCATGACTTCGCACCGTTCCGCTCGGTGTGCAGGGCGGTGTCCTGCGACTCGAGGATCTGCTTCGCCTTCTCGAACTGGGCGCCGTCGACCCGCCGTGCCTCCGCGGCGACCAGGGGCGACAGCATCCACCAGATCCCCTTCAGCCTCAGCTCGGTGTCGCAGGTGAAGCGGGTTCCCTGCGGGTCACGCACGAAGGTGAAGTCGGCGATTGCGGGATACGGCGCGCCGTATGCGAGAACCACGCGGTGTGGGCGTTCGTACGACGTCACCGTCCATGGCCACGAGAACTCCGTCTTGCCTCGGCGTCTGGTCTCCACGCCGGTGGCGCCGAGTCGCAAGTCGCCGGCATACGTGATGTCGACGAGCTCGGCGGCCCATTCCGTCGCATTCCTCAAATCGGTGATGTAGTCGAAGGTCGCCTCCTGGGTCCTCCGGATCACGATCGATGTCTTGATGTGCACCATGGCCACTGCTCCTTTCGTCCTCTCAGCGTGCGCCGGAACGCGGCACGAAGGATGGGGAGACTTCCCTGTTTTCGAACTGACCGCCCCCGAGGTGGATCGCAGCGAACGCGGCTGCCTCGGTCCTACTGCGCAGACCGAGTTTCGACAGCACGCTGCTCACGTGGTTGCCGGCGGTCTTGACGCTGATGAAGAGGCGCGACGCGATCTCGGCGTTCGACAGCCCGTTGGCCACGAGCCGGAGTACCTCGACTTCGCGCTTACTCAGGAGTTCCAGATTCTTCGGACCGGTGCGGCCCCTCACCCCGAGCTCGCGCAGGAATGCTGCGGCCGCATCGGAATCGGTCACCGCGCCGAGCCGCTCGAAGGCCGCGAGTGCGGCTCGTGCCTCCGTGATCGCCACCGGGCGGTCGCCGTGGGCGAGCGCGCGCGACAGTGCCAGCCGTGCACGGCACGCCTGGAGTGCGACGGATGCCTCGCTGAGGGCCTTCGCGGCCTCGCGGAGGAGTGGCACCGCCTCCTCGCGCTGTTCGAGCGCCGCGATCTTGCCCTGGGCGAAGAGCACCTCGGCGCGGTGTCGCCGGCTGCCGGTGCTGTCCGCGACGTCCACCATCCGCGAGAGCGAGTCGGCTGCAGTCTCGGGATGCCCGAGGGAGAGGTACGCATCGACGAGGACCGTCAGCAACGGAAACGCCGCCACCGTGAGACCGCCGAGCTCGTCGATCTGCCGCTCCAGGCGCGCCGCCGCGGCTTCCGGCGAACCGATTGCGAGATCCAGCACCGCCAGCGGGCGCACCGCCTCGGGAAGATCCTCGTAGGCGCCGAGCAGGTCCCGCGCCTCTTCGAATCGCCCCTGGAGCACGCGCAGCTCAGCGAGCTGAGTGATCGGATGCACGCACCGCAAGCCCATGTCGTGCGACTCGAGATCCCCGACCGCGGCGAGCAACTCACCCTCAGCCTCGTCCAGGCGCCCGGTGACGAGATACAGCCCGCCGCAGCACGCCCCGCAGAACGACGACAGCGCACCATACCCGGCGTCGGCCCCGAACCCGTCCAGCGGACCGAACCCGTGCGGTCCCCCGATCTCGGCCAGCGCCGCCGTCCACTCCGCGAACCTCGCATTGTCGCCGAGCAGCTCCGCCAGCTCCAGGAGCGCGCAGAAGACCATGCCGACGCTGGCCAGATCCCGAGCCTCCCCGGCGCTCACCGCCGCCATGGCCTCGTCCAGCCGAGTGATGCCCGCTTCCACCTCACCAGCGGCGACCTCCAACACCCCGAGCAGCGTCAGAGCCTGGATCTCCAAGTCGGGATCGTCACGCCTACGCGCGTCATCCAGCGCGAATCGACAGCACGCGAGGGCATCCGTCACGTCGGACGTGGCTTCGGCGCGCGCAAGCGAGATCCATCCGGGCAGTGAGCCGTCGCCGGCCCTCGCGGCAAGCGTCTCCGCCCTCGCCAGCCATCCGTCGGCGGCCGCGTCGCTCCGCAACAGCGGACGAAGCTCCCGCGACAGCCACACCGCAATGAGCGCGGCCTCCTTGTGCCGGCCATCACGCTTGAAAGCGCTGTGCGCACGAGTCCGCGTCTCGATCGCACCTCGGACGTCCTTGAGCCACCACTCGGCTCGGCCCAGGCCATCCAACGCCTCCGCCGAGCACGACTGCTCGACAGCGTCGGCGAAATACTCCTTCGCCGACGCCCAGTCCCCGACCGCGAGGGCGGCGTTCCCACGTCGCACGGGATCCTCCCCGGGCATGCCACAATCATGACGCGACGCGCTCACTCGATCCAGGGTCCGGCCACTCACCCAGGCCGACCCCTCACCGATGCGAGTACGATCGCGCCATGCACGCGCAAGTGCGTCCGACACCGGCCTTGGCGGGTGAAGGACGCCGAAATCTCGTGTCCCTGGGCGTCGCCGCGGTCGTCGCGGTCATCGCACTGCTCGCCTTCAACGCGCTCTGGCCGATTCGGTTCACCACCGACGCTGTCGTCCTCACGGTCTTCGTCTTTTGGATCGCCTACTCGCTGTCGTTCCTGGGCCTCACCCAGTACACGTTCGGCCGTGTGGACGCCCCGACGCTGCAGGCCTGGCTGTCGGCGACGAACTCCCCAAGCCGCAGCCTCGCGCTCCCGGCAAGTGCGGTGCAGTGGGCGGTGCTCGCCCTCGTGGCAGTGATCCTCGTGCTCATCCTGCCCGGCCTGCTCGACAGCGTGCTCGCCAATGCGCTCGGCTTCGTCGTGGTGATAGCGGGCTGGCTGGTGACTGTCACGGCGTATGCCATGCACTACGCCCGACTGGACGCCCAGGAGAAGTCGTTCGAACTTCCCGGCAAGAGTGCCGACGGCCCCGTCTTCGCGGACTACTACTACCTGGCCGCGCAGATCGCGACGACCTTCTCGTCCGCCGACATCAACGTACTCACGACCCGCGCCCGATCCATCGTCACCGTACAGACGTACATCGCCTTCGCCTTCAGCACCTTCATCATCGCGCTGCTCATCAGCGTTCTCTTCCTCACCAACTGACGCCCTGCAGCGGCCGACACGATGCGAGAGGCTCGCGTCCCTGTCCACCCTGACTCGAGGTGGTCGCGGCTGCGGTCGACGCCGCAGAGGCGTAGGTTCGCGTCATGGATGAGGTTCTCGTCGACGGGCTGCGCATCGCGTACCGGCGGAGCGGGAACGGGCCCCCGCTCGTGCTCTTGCACGGCGCCTTCGAGGACTCTCGGATCTGGGCCGATGAATTGCGGAACCTGAGCCCGCACATCGACGTGATCGCGTGGGACGCGCCCGGCTGCGGTGGCTCCGGTGAGGTACCCAGCGGGTGGAGTGGCGCGGACTGGGCGGCGGCAGCATCCGGATTCATCACTGCCCTGGGGCTGACGACGCCCGCCGTCGCGGGGCTCTCCTTCGGGTCGGTGATCGCATTGCTGCTGTCTCGCGATCACCCGGCCCACGTGGGGCGGCTCGTCCTGATCGGCGGGTACGCGGGTTGGGGCGGATCTCTGGACGCGGATGCGCTGGCACAGCGCATCGCGGCGGTGCGGTTCACTACATCGCACCGGGTCGAGGAGTGGGCGGAAGATTTCCTCGATTCCGTGTACCCGCCGGGCGTGGCGGTGGAGCGTCGAGCGCGCGCCCGCATCCTCATCGACGACTGGCGACCCGCGACGACCGCGGCAATGATCGACGTCATGACGCAAGATCTGCGGCCCGCCCTGCCCCGAATACACACACCGACATTCGTCGTGCGCGGCACAGCAGACTCCCGCAGCCCCCGGAGTGCCTCGCTCGACCTGTGCGCGTTGCTTCCGGATGCCCACCTCCTGGAGATCACCGACGCAGGCCACGACTGCAGCGGACCGGAACTCGACGCTCTCCTCCGGCGCGCGGCACGCGATGCGCAGATCGACCCGACACCGACACTCGAATGACATCGCGTCCGGTCCCACCTCGGTGCGAGGCGGGAGAGGGCGCATCAGCTGTCGTTGATCTCCATGGTCATGTAGGCCCCACCGCTCCATCCGAAAATCACCCGCTGATCCGGTGTCATCCCCAGGGGTCGCTGATCTTCGGCGAGTTCGTCAAAGGCGAGCGACACCCCAACCACCCCATCCGCGGCGGCGTCGTGGGGAATGCACCGCGCTTCGGTCGCGGTGCCCTCGGTCAGCAGCAGGCAGTTCTCCGGTCCGTGCGTGCTCGATACTCTGGCGACCCATAACGCCCATCCGTAGTAGACACCGAGTGGCTGCGCCCAGGTCGTCACGCCATCGGCGGGGAACATCGCCACAGCGGGCCGCGAGGATACGTCGACGAACTCGCCGCTCACCCGGTCGACGAGCAGCGGGATGGTCACGCGGCCATTCGCGGTGAGGTCGGTTGCCGTGGGCCTTGCGGGAGAGGGCGCGATAGCCGCGCCAGCTCGGATCGGGTCCGGCACCGTCTGCAGCCCGTGGACAGCGCCGAGGGCGGCCGCGAACAGCGTGACCGAGGCAACGAGCCCGCCGATCAGAAGACGGCGGGGCGAGCGGCGGCCGGTGGCCGGTCCGTCGGCCGCCGGGCCTGCATCGGACGCCGGTCCTTCGTGAGTGAAGGGATCGGGGATGGATGCCTCGGGCTCTGGGGCGCCTGCCGTCCACGACGGCGCGGGTGCGGCCCCGTGCCGGGCGGCGAGGGCGAGCCTTTCGAGCTCGGACAGACGCCGCAGCGCGACGTCGTCGCCGACGATGTCGGCGTCCCGGCCGTACGCGCGGCGACGTAGTGCGTCCAACTCGGCACGGGCAGCGGCATCCATCGTCAGCCGATCCTGCCCCCGCCAGGGGTGCGCGTCTTCGAGCTCGCCACGCTGTCACGCTACGCCCCGACGCCCAGGGACCGCTCATCGAGCTGGCACGGGTCACCATCCCGGAGTCCGAGCTGTCCTGGCGGTTCTCGCGTTCCTCCGGCCCGGAGCCAAGGATTGACCAGCGGCGCCGCCTTCAGGCGTGTGGCGAACGACGCGCATACGCAGGCCGCGTCACATGGTCACTGTCGAAGGGCGGTCGTCGCGCGACCGGCAGGGACAGCGGAGATTCGAGGCCATGCCCAGGCGGAACGCAGGATGAAGGCCAGGAGCAGCACCTCGATTCCGATGGAGATGACGTAGAAGGCGATCCACTCCCAGGTCGTCCCTGCCGCATTGAAGATCGAGTAGGGGATGAGGAGTGATGCGACGACGAGGTTCGTGACGCGGTTCGCCCGATCGGGCAGCGTCATGGAGAGCATCACCATCACGGCGGGGATCGACACCGACACGAGGAAGACGGTCAACAACGTGGGGCTGATGTCGAACCTCCAGACGAGGCCGTTCAGGATGCCATCGACGACGCCGGGCTTGTAGAAGTTGAGAACGTCCACGTAGACGTAGAGGAACATGAAGCTGGTCCACGCGGCAGCGAGCTTGGCCTGCACGGGGATACGCCGGTCGTCGAGTGTGTTCGGGGTTTCGGTTCGGGTGGTCATCGGTTTCTTCTTCCTTGAGGAGCCGTCCCTCCACCGGAGTGGCGGCAGCGCTGGGTGCGGGTTGGGTCGTTCTCGGCGGGGAGGGTCGTCAGATGGTGACCACGACCTTCCCTCGGGTGTGCCCGGCTGCGACGTAGCGGAGGGCTTGGGCCACTTCGTCGAGGGGGTAGGTGCGATCGATAACCGGCCTGACCCGCCCGGTTGCGAGCAGGTCAGTCAGGGCGAGCAGATCCTGGCGCTTCCCGATCGACGTGAAGGGTCTCAGTTGCTGACGGGTGAACGCCGACAGCACGCGCGCTTTGACGATGCGCCCGAGGGGGCCGAACCAGCGGCCGCCGCGTCCGCTGTTGGGGATGAGAACGCCCGTGGGGGTGAGCGCTCCGCGGAGGGCCGCCAGGGGCTGGGCCTCCACACTGTCGAGGATGACGTCGTAGCGCTCCCGGGTACCGGTGAAGTCGGTCGCCGTGTAGTCGACGATGTGGTCAGCACCAAGCGACCGGACCAGCTCGACGTTGCGAGTGCTGCACACGCCGGTCACCTCGGCGCCGAGCGCCTTGGCGATCTGCACCGCGAACGTTCCCACGCCGCCCGACGCGCCCGTGACCAGCACCGACTGGCCCGGTCGAACGTTCGCGATGTCACGCAGGGCCTGTAGCGCCGTCATACCCGAGGTGGGCACCGCGGCCGCGTCCGCGACCGACAGATCGGCAGGCACGGGCACGAGGTTCTCCGCCGCGACGCACGCGTACTCCGCGAGCGCTCCGGTGGCGCTCCAACCGAACACATGGTCGCCGGGGGCGAGCGCCGTGACACCCTTCCCGACCGCTGCCACCGTGCCGGCGAGGTCCCTGCCGGGGATGCCGTGGCGCGGCCGGCGAAGCCCGAACACCAGGCGCACGACGTACGGCTCACCGGTCATGACGAAGTAATCGCCGGGATGCACCGAGGCCGCGCCAACCCGGACGAGCACCTCACCTCGACCAGGGGTCGGCAGCCCGACCTCGGTCACCTCGAGCACCGAGGGCGGGCCGTAGTGACGCTGGACGGCGGCCCGCATCGTCGCCGCCCCGGTCGGCCTCGCCGCCGGCACCAGGCCGGTCGCAGCATCCGATCGCTGTTCGATTCTCACAGAAGCCTCCTCACCCGAGCTGCGACTTCTCGCTGGCTCGTACACCGTACGTCGTACGCTGTACTATCGTCGTACGCTGTACGATTGTCAAGCCCTACGAGCGAGCAAGGAGACCCGTGTCCGCGAAAGACCAACGCCAGGTGCCCTCAGACGCAGGGCTGAGCAAGCAGCGGGTCGTGCTCGAGGCGATCCGCCTCGCCGACCGCGAAGGGGTCGGCGGGCTGAGCATGCGCCGGCTGGCCGGCACGCTCGGCGCCGGCGCGATGTCGCTCTACCACTATGTGGCGAGCAAGGATGAGCTGCTCGACGCCATGATCGACCTCGTGTTCGACGAGATCGAACTCCCAGCCGAAGGGACCGACTGGCAGTCGGCGATGCGACGGCGGGCGGTATCCGCCCAACAGGTCCTCGCCCGTCACCCCTGGGCGAACGGCCTGATGGAGTCGCGAACCTCGCCGGGGCCCGCGAACCTCCGCCACCACGAAGCGGTCACCGCCTGCCTGCGGAGGGCCGGCTTCTCGCCCTTGATGGCGACGCACGCCAACTGGCTGCTCGACAGCTATGTGTACGGTTTCGCCCTGCAGGCGGCCAGCCTGCCGTTCGACACCGCAGATGAACTCGCGGAGATGGCCGAGGACGTCTATCTGCCCCAACTTCCTCCTGACGAGTTCCCGTATCTCAACGAGTCCGCCGCGGCACTGGTCGATGCCGGCTTCGACCCGGCGGAGGAGTTCATCTTCGGCCTCGACCTCGTCCTCGCTGCCCTCGAGCCATTGAGAACCGCCGGATAGCGACACCTGCGGACCGCCACGCGGACCTCGGCACCGCGTGCGATCCAAGAGCGCGCCACTAGTCCTGCTCGCCTGCCGCCGGCGAGCCCGTCATACGCTCGTGTCATGAGGCCAAAGCCCGTGCCCTTGCCGGACGTGCTGTCGGGTGTCGTGCGTGAAGTCTGGGCGCTGGACATGCCGCGTCAGCATGAGGCCGAGCAGGTTCTGCCGATGCCGACGACGGAGATCATCGTCAATTTCTCGGGGCCTTATCGCGTTCACACGCCCGGCGGGGCGATCTGGGAGACGCCTCCGGTCTTCGGGACGGGGATTCGGCACGGCGTGGTGCGGTTCGAGGACCCGCCGACGCTGCGGCACGTGGCGGTGCGGCTACCCGCGTACGGTCCCGCACGGTTCGGCATCCCTCCGTCGGCGACTCCGGCAGCCGTGCCCGGAGCGCTCGGCGCGGACCTGGCAGCCCTCGCCTCCGCCGCGCAGTCCGCGCGGGGCTCGGATGTGACCGATGCCGCCTACGAGGTACTCGGACTGCTGGAACGTCACGTGCGGCCCGAGACGGACGCGGAGCGCACCGTGCGCCGGGCCGTCGATGCGCTGGTCGCCGATCCAGCCCGTGAGATCGCGGGGATCGCCAACGAACTGGGCGTGACGCACAAGACGCTCATCTCCCGGTTCCGGCGCGTCACCGGTGTCACGCCGTCGCAGTTGTCGCATCTGGTGATGGTGGATGCCATCGTTCGGGCGGTGCCGACGACGGGCACCATGCCGTCGTGGACGCAGCTGATCGCCGACAGTCCATTCGTCGATCAGTCGCACTTCATCCGCTGGTTCCGGCGGCTCGTGGGGATGTCACCGCGCGAGTATCGAGATGCGCTGGCGGCCACACGGTACGACGACCCGCGGTTCCTCGCCTCGCAGGGGTGAATTCGGTACAAGCCACGTGGCACCGTGAGCCCTCATCCTGAGGGTATGGACGTTGACGAGGCACGCAGAACGCAGCTGCGCAACATCGAGCAGTCGACGGGCACCCCGCTTGCCGACTGGTTCGCGCTCATCGAGGGTCGCCGGGCCGAAGGGCTGAAGCACGGTCAGCTCGTGGCCTGGCTCAAGAGCGAGCACGGGCTGACGCACGGCAACGCGAACGCACTCGCGCTGGCGTCGGCGACCGACGGAGAACTCGAGCCCGTCGACCTCGTCGCGGCTCAGTACGCCGGCGGGAAGGAGTCGCTACGGCCGCTCTACGATCGGCTCGTGACGCTGGCCGCGTCCCTGGGCGACGACGTCGAGGTGTCGCCGAAGAAGACGAGCGTGTCACTGCGCCGTTCGAAGCAGTTCGCGGTGCTCACGCCTGCGACGCGCATGCGCATCGACGTCGGGCTCAATCTCGGCG
This sequence comes from Microbacterium sp., assembly GCA_031555515.1. Taxonomy (GTDB): domain Bacteria; phylum Actinomycetota; class Actinomycetes; order Actinomycetales; family Microbacteriaceae; genus Microbacterium. Next base: position 14,566 of record JAVBUG010000122.1, read on the forward strand.
ACGCGCCCGCGGACGGTCGGCTCGAGCAGACGACCGGTATGTGCTCGCACAGGGTGCGGATCTCATCGGTCGACGAGGTCGATGACGAATTCGCCCGGCTCCTGCGGGCCGCATACGAGCGCGCCTGATCGAGCGATCCGCGCACGGCCATGGCCCGGATGTGACTGGCCACGTGCAGGCCAAGCGTGCGATGAGGATCGCCCAGGCGTGACCCACAGAACTGACGAAGCCCCCGCGCGACAAGGTCGGGCGGGGGCTCGCTTAGGTATCTCAGCAATCGCGGCTCATAGTCTGTGTCCTTCCCTCGGGATAGCGAATCTAGCCAGCGACGAGCGCTTTGACAATGGCAGTCGCTACGTCGCGAAGCTGAGGCAGGCTGTCGGGACGCACAGGTCGGAGGACGGGTACAAGCGCGACAGCGGAACCCCCGTCGATCCTTGGGCGACCACCTAGCGGAAGGGGGACGTCCGGCGGGCATCCGCGGGACGACGATCTCGAGTTTGGCAGTCACGGCCCTTTGCCTGTTCGAAGACGACGGGAGTGCGCAGGCGCGGTCAGGAGCGGCACAGTGGAGGAACGTTCGACTCCGAGTGCACGAGCGCCACTCGAGGGTCGTGATGTGTGCACCGAGGACCGATGGTCGGACATCGATCTGATCCTGCAGCTGGCCCCTGAAACGGATGAGCCGGCAGTCGTCGAGGCGTGGACCCGCGCCATCGCGGAGCAGTACGGGCTCGCCGACATCCTCGACGTGTTCTCCGGCGGTGTCCGCTCATGATCGACGACCTCAGGAACCAGGTCATCGCCCTCAAGTGCGCCCGACTGGGCCTGGAAGCGTGGCACGGCCGCCAGGTCGACGCTCTCCCCGCCGCGGAATTGCAGGAACTCGAGAAGATCGTCACTCTTGGATCGCTCCTAGGCGGTGCCCGCAGCGCGTTCCTCCAAGGACGAGTGGGGTGGAGGGCCGACCCTAGCCCGCAAGCTCCTTCAAGAAACGAAGCTGGGCGATCGCGCTGTCGAGCGCGGCGGATTCATTCTCGAAGCGATGAAAGGTGGAATCCATCCGACTCGCGCGTTCGTCCGTCGCAACCGTCAGCCACTCACCCGCTCGCCACAAACACAACTGGTTCGCCGTCGTTCCCATAGGAGCCCCGAGATGCAGCCAGCGCTCGAGTCGTTCGCTCTGAACGGCTTGTTCAAATGTTGCCCGGTCCACCAGCACATAGTCGCACGTCGGCGCTGAGCTACTCGCGAGATCTCCGGCCGACAACCCGACCGGCGAGGAAGGCCAGGGCAACCATCCCCACCGCGAAGATGACCCATCCCGCGACGGCGATGCGCGAAAGGATGACAGCGGACCCGCCTGGGGAAAAGGTCGCGGCGGCCAGCGGCTGGTAGGCGAACCAACCGAAGGAGGCAACCCCCATCGGTGTGAACGTTCCGATCACGATCGTGACGGCACCTGCGATGGCGACCAGCGCCGCACCTCCCCAGAGGAGCGCCGCTCGACTACTACTTCCCGCCACTCTTCGACACTAGCGCCGCGCGCCATGCGGAACCCTCGTCGCCCCACTCCGCCGAATCGAATGGCAGCGGGTCGCTCCGCGAGAGGGTGATGCGAGCTTTGGGGCGGGTGGCGTGCTGTCGGAGCGCGTGCGGATGCGGGTGCATGGCGTGCACACGGTGATACACACGTGCGGTCGTGCCGACGCGAACGGATCGCTCCGAGGGCGGGGACGTGGCAGGTGATGATCTCGACTGGGTCTTCGTATGGTCGCGCCACGCGCTCACCTTGGCACTAGCAGTGGACTCGCTGAAGAACCACTTAGAGACACTATACGAGACAGATAGCAACCTCATAGAGTCTATATAGATTTACCAATGAGATTGAGTGGCAGCGCGCAATCTCCCCTGCCTGAAGGAGGCGCCATGTCCGAAACCACGCTCGTTCCAGTCGTCAGTCCGGAGCCAACCGAGCCCCCGAAGTCAAAGAAGCCGAAGAATGTCCTGGGCGTCATCGCCCTCGCACTGTCCGCGGTGGGCTTCGTCTTCGCCTGCATCCCCGGTGCTCTGATCGTCGGCTGGGTGCTTCTGCCGATCGGATTCGTCCTCGGCATCGTGGCCTTGCTCCTGAAGGACAAGCCCAAGTGGCAAGGTGTCACCGCGATCATCATGTCGGTCGTGGGCACCATCGTCGGCGTCGTCGTGTTCATCTCGCTGGCCGCGGGAGCGGTGAGCGACGCCATCGACAGCACCACGTCAGCGGAGGTCGGTACGTCCGACGTCGCGGACGAGGAGGAGGGTGCCGAGCAAGAGCCTGCGGTTACCGGTCCCGAGGACTTGGTGCTCGGCGAGTCGGCATTCGGCATGGATTCGTCCGGCTACGGCTGGTACGCCGTGCAGGTGACGAACCCGAACGAGGATTACGTGTTCACGTCGCTCGCCGCGATCGAGGTGGAGGCATACGACGCCGCCGGAGTCCTGCTAGACACCGACGCCTCTTACGGCACCATCCTCCAGGGCGAGTCGTACTACGTCGGCAAGTTCCTGAACATCGGCGCCGGAGTCATCGACCACATCGAGGTGCGTGGTCCCACCGCCGACGCCGCCACGCACTCGCCTGCAGCGGAGACGGGAACCTTCACGATGGGCGCGATCACGACCGGTCAGGAGTACGACTGGATGACCGTCAACGGCACAGTGACCTCGAACTTCTCCGAGGACCAGGACCTGGTGCGGATCGACCTGATCGCCCGCAACCCGCAGGGCCAGATCGTGGGCGTGGACTTCGCGTTCACCGACCGCGTGCCCGCTGGCGGTACCGCAGCGTGGAACGTGTCGCTGTGGGAGGTCCCGCTGGACAGCACCGTCACCGCATACGCTCACCTCTGACCCTTGCGGCTCGGGTCCTCCCGTCTCATTCGCGAGGACCCGGGTCGGGTGGATCGTCTTGCAGCTACGGCCGCGGTCATTCCCCGCATGCCGGGGCGTACGAACGAGATCCCAGAAATTCCGCCCACTCCTGCTCGGTCAGCACGCGTCCCGCAATCTCGCACGCGCGTTCCTCCCACGCGGTCGGCTCGGCGACAACGACCAGCCAACGCCCGTCGGACTGTTCGCGCGCGACGGTGCTTTCGTCGAGCTCGGCGGGCCCATGGTCCCGTAGGTCGCTGCGAAGGCCCCCCACCAAGTCCCCGAATTGCCAGGTGATGATCGCGCCGTCATCTCCGGCTGACACCAGTTCACCGGTCGGCCGGAACTCGACCGCGGCGACCAAGCCGTCATGATCTTGGAGCGTCTCCTCGACCTCGCCGCTCTCGGCGTTCGCCACCACCACCTCGTTGCCGGCGGCGATGGCGAGCTGAGTGCCGTCTGGGCTGAAGTCGGCCACCGTTGGAAAGGACGACAGCGAGACGGTGATGGGTGCTGCCTGCCCGGAGGAGTCGACGATGCGCACCGCGCGCTCGCCATCGCGTACGGCGATCCGGCGTCCATTCGGACTGACGGCGAGTATCCCGGTGCCGGGGATCCGATGAAGCTCCTGGCCCGATGTCGTGTCAAGCACGATGGTCGGCCCGAATCCGCTGGCGTAGATGCGCGAGCCGTCCGGTGAGAACTTCACCGCGCTGTATTGCCACGCCGGACCGGGCAAGGCTTGACCGGGCAGCGAGCTCGGATTGGAAGTGATCACGCCGAGATCTCGGAGTATCGGGCCGGTCGGGTCTCCCGCGCCACCTCGCCACAGGGCGACGCTCACGGATGACTCAGGCCGCGGTGTCGCCGTGAGCGCGGCGAACAGGGACCCGTCGGCCGAGTATTCGACGTCGGTCGCCGGCCCGCCCAGCCCCTCGTAGGTCGTGACGCCCGAGCGGCCAGCGTCGCCGACATCGAGCGTTGCGATCCGGCGGAAGTCGCAGCGGGCCTCGCTGCAGATGTCGGATGTCTCGCTGAACGCGACCGCCGCAGTGACGGGATCGATCGCCGACGTCACCACTGTCTTGAAGAACGGCCCGTACTCCGCGAGCTGGGATCGGTCGTCGAGATCGAAGAGGCGCACATCCCACTCGCTGTCGATCACCGACGCGCGGGTCCCGTCCTCCGCGAGCGACATGCTCATGGCAGCGACTCCGACGTCCGGGATGCGGGTGATGCTCGTCAGTCGGGGTGCGCGCGAGATGACGCGTACGAGGTTGATACGTGTCTCGGAATCGTCCCAAATGTGGATGGCTTCTACAGCGAGCAATAGCGCGCGGTCGAAGTCGGGCTCTTCCAGAGCCAGCCCAGCGACCCGTCGGGCTTCGGCGACCGTCGCACGCTCGCCTGCCAGGTTCGCCTGGAACCCCCCGAACAGGCTCGCCGCAATGGCGACGAGAGCCAGACCGGCTGCTCCGACCGACACCCAGGACAGTCGGCGCACCATGCGGCGGGCGGCGGCGAGTGCTGCGGACTCGCGCACGGAAGAGGCATCGAGGAACTCTTGCTCGACCGCGGCGAGCGCGGGATCAGCCACATCCCGCCAATGCTGTGCCGCCGCGAGCCTGCTGCCTCGGTAGAGCTCGCTGTCGGGTCGTCCCATTCCGTCCCAGGCGGCGGCGGCGGAGCTCAGGTGCCGCATGATGCGTTGGCCCTCGACATCATCGGCGAGCCATTCCTTCAATCGTGGCCATTCCCGTGCGAGCGCTTCGTGGGACAGCTGCACCGATTCCTCGTCGGTGGTGAGCAGGCGTGCGTCGACCAGCCGATCGATCACCTGTGCATGGGCGTCGTCGATCGCGATCCGGGTGCGTTCGACTTGACGGGAGATCACCGCGCCGTCCGCGGATGCTTCCACGAGACGGAGGAGGATGTCGCGCAACAGTCGCGCCTCGTCGGGGGACAGTGCGGCGAAGACCTCTTCGGCGGTCTTTGCGACGGCACCGTCGATCTCCCCGGATGCCCGATACCCGTCGACTGTCATCACGCGGCCTTCCCGACGGGACCACACCTGACTCAGGGCGTGCGACAGCAACGGAAGGGCTCGCCCATCGGCGTCGCGGACCAGAATCTCCACGAGGCCCGGCTCCAGGATCAGCCCGGCCTGCTCGGCCGGCTTCTCGATCACCTGCCGGAGTCCGTCCGGGCCGAGCGTGGTGAGCATCACCATGTGCGACTGGATGATCTGGGCAAATCCCTCATGGTCGGCCAGGTCACCGAGACGGTCGGCGCGGATCGCGACGACGAGCATGCCGCGAAAAACCGTCCCCGACAGGGCGTCGAAGAACTCACCGATCTCGGCAGGGTCATCCGCGGCGAACGCCTGCTCGCACTGATCCACGATCAGCAGCGATTCCCCGGTCGGAAGATCGAGGTCGCGGAGCGCGGCGATGGGGTGCTCGCCGGGGGTCACGATGGCGACCTGCCTGCCGCGCGCGATGAACTGGGCACCGATTCCGGCCCGGACGAAGGAGGACTTTCCAACACCCGATGAGCCCGCGACCAGCAGCACCCCGTGCTCGTCGAGCGCCCGCGTAGCCCGCGCCAGCTCCTTCTCGCGACCGAAGTACCGCTCTGCGTCGCCGACTCCCGCGGGAGGCAGGCCGAAGTACGGACACTCGGGGCTGGAGGCTTGGAACACGTGATCGGACAGCAGCGACGGTCCTGTCGGAGGATCGCCTGCTCCAGCTCGGCCAGTTCGACGCATGGATCCAGTCCAAGTTCGGCAGCGATCAGTCCCCGCGCGCGGCGCACGGTGTCGAGAGCATCCGCCTGCCGACCCTGGCGGTACTGCGCCACGCCGAGCACGACCCAGCGCCGCTCCCTCAACGGAGCCTCGGCGACGGCGGTGCGCGCCAGTGCGGTGACCTCCGCAACCTCGCCCGCCTGAAGCCGCGCGTCCAGAAGCAGCTCCTCCACGCCGAGGCGCATCTCCTCCAGGCGGCCGGCTGCGATCCGAGCCGGTAGCCGTTCGGGGAGCTCCCCGAACGGCTCCCCCCGCCACAGCGCGAGGGCCTCCGAAAAGCTGTGCGCGGCACGTTCCGGCTCACCGAGCTCCAGTTGCCGTGCACCCCGCGCAACAAGCCGCTCAAACCACTCCGCGTCGACCTCGATCTGCTCCGGTGTCAAACGGTACCCGTGCGGGGTGGTCTCGATCTGCGCCGGCGCGATGACGCGGCGCAGCCGCATGATGCATCCCGGGATGATATGCGTCCACGAGGCAGGGGGATCGTAACCCCACAACGCTGTCGCGAGGGATGCGGCTGGGAGGACCGCACCCGGGCGGACCGTGAGCGCAGCCAACACCGCACGATCACGCGGCGTCAGCGCAATCCCACCGTCGTCGAGTGTCAGCGCTCCAAGAACGCGCACCTCCATGACGCCACTGTCCGCCCGGCTCCGCCCTCCGTCAAGACGGCTGATATCGGGCCGATACACACTCGCTGGGCACCGTTATTTTGCTGATACATGGCCGTCCTTGACTGATCGAGCAGAGATCGCGCTGCACCGACCGGACGAAAGGACGTGGACATGTGGACTTCAACCCCGCGCACCCGGGGCGCGCACTCGACACGCTCGCGGCAGGTAGGGGTTGCCGTAGCAGTGTTGGCGTGCGTCGGCCTTGCCGCGTGCACCGCCGCCCAGGCGCCGCCCCCCGCATCGACCGCGGAGGCTGACACGATCGCACAGTACCCCCCACCGGAGACCGGCGTGATGGATCCTGGCACCTACCGCGCGACTGGCTTCCCGGTGCCTTTCGAGTTCACCGTCCCCGACGGCTGGACGACCTACGACGGCGCGGCCGTGGGCAAGGACGACCCGGATCTCCCGGATTCATGGAATGCCACCGTCGTCTTCTACCCTGCACAGTATGTGCCGACGGACGCGTGCGCCTGGAGGGGGGCGCTCGTCCAGATCGATCCGACGGCTGAGGCGTTCGTCGATGCGATCACGGCGCAGGCGTCAACGGTGACCACCCCACCCGTCGAGGTCACAGCGGGCGACTACTCCGGGTTCGAGTTCGATTACGCCGTCGAGAGCGACGTCAACTTCACCGACTGCGACGGCGGCAGGTTCTGCGTCTACTCGGGCTCGTCGCAAGACTGCGACGGGCGCGTGTACTCGAGGGAAGGTGAGCGTGAAACCTACCTGGTGGTCGACCTGAACGGCGAGCGCGCCGTGATCGCGGTGGGTCAATCCGACGAATCGATCGATCCGGCGCTGATGGAAGAGGCACGCGCCATCTTCCACTCGATCGAATTCATCGCACCCGACTAGTGACGGGCAGTCCGGATCCACGGGCATCGCGGATCACACGAGGGGCATGGATCCGCCCCTGCGGCCGGTCGACTCGGTTGATCCGGACGGCCGCCGGCCACAACGTCGCGCGAAGAAGCGCGTATACCCCGCCCGCTGAAAGCGCGCGTGTGGCCGCGGTATTCGCGCGGCCACACAGGCAGTTGCAACGATGATCCGTTGCGGCGTGGACTTGGGTCAGTGACCGTCGCCGGGACGTTCCTCGCCGTTCTCGAGCGGGTCAGACTCGCCGCCATCGGAGGAGGCTCCGGCTTCGGGCTCGCCGTCCTGCTCGCTCGGAACAGGCTCCGGCTCGTCAGCATCGGAACGCGATTGCTCGGCCTCCGGTGACTCGTCGTCACGTTGTTCGGGCTCCGCGAAGGGAGCGGACTCCTCGGCCGGGAACTCTTCGGGCTCCGACGACGCATGCGACTCTGCCGATTCCGAGGCGGAGCCTGCCTCGGCCTCCGACACGCTCACGGGCTCGCCTTCGACTTCTGTCTCGGCGGGCTGGTCAGCCTCGGCTTCGACGATGGTCTCTGAGTCGTCCGGGGAAGCCGCCGGGGCCGTCTCCTCCGTCGCCTCGACGTCAGCGACCTGCTCGTCGTCGACGTTGTCCTTATCCCCAGGAGTGGGCTCGGCGTCCGAGACCTCCTCGACCCACGCATTCGTCGCCTCGGACTCGTCGGTCGGTGCCGGCGCTTCGGTTACGGCGTCTGCCCCGTCCGTCGCGGGCGTCCCGTCCGACTCCCCCGCCACCGCGTCCGGCTCGGCCACGGGCCCGACCGCATCCGCCGCCGCGGCCTCAGCCTCAGCGGGCGGAGGGGTCGAGTCCGACACCTCGACGTCAGGGCCTTCCTCGATCACGGGTACCGCGATCCCCGCCGTGTCCGTCGTGACTGCGCCGCCGTTCTCGCGCTGACGACGCTGGCGGCGGGTCTCGAACGCCGCCGCGCCCGCGGCACCGACCGCACCCGCGCCGGCGACCTCACCGGCCGAACCAGCCTCGGTACCAGCCGCAGCAGTACCCGCACCAACGCCGGCGCCCACGAGCACACCCGCGGCCGCAGCATCCGTTCCGCCATCCGGCCCGTCGCCCTCAGGAGCCGGGCCACCGCCGTCACCCTCATCGCGACGGCGACGCCGCTCCTCACGACGCTCCCGAGCACCCTCGACGAGGTTGTACAGCGTCGGGAGCACGAGCAGCGTCAGCACGGTCGACGACACGAGGCCGCCGATCACGACGATCGCGAGGGGCTGCGAGATGAAGCCGCCCTGGCCGGTGATGCCGAGCGCCATAGGCGTCAGGGCGAAGATCGTCGCGAGCGCGGTCATGAGGATGGGCCGCAGACGGCGCGAGCCACCGGCCACCGTCGCGTCGTGCGCGGTGAGACCCTTCTCGCGGTACTGGTTCACGAGGTCGACGAGCACGATCGCGTTCGTCACGACGATGCCGATGAGCATCAGCACGCCGATCAGCGACGCGACGCCGAGCGGAACGCCCGTGATGATCTGCAGCAGGATCGCGCCGGTCGCCGCGAAGGGCACCGACACGAGCAGCAGCAGCGGCTGGCGCAGCGACTTGAAGGTCGCAACCATCACGATGTAGACGATCAGGATCGCCGCGAGCAGCGCGAGTCCGAGCTGCGAGAACGCATCCTGCTGCTGCGTCACGACGCCGCCGAGCGTGGCGTCCGCCGACGACGGCAGGTCGGCGTCGGCGAGGGCGGTCGTCACCGAGGCCGTGGCGGTCTGCAGGTTGTCAGTCGACGGGGTCACCGTGACGGTCGACGTGCGCTGGCCGCCCTCGGTGGTGATCGACGTCGGGCCTTCGCTCTCTTCGACCGTCGCGACCTCTTCGAGGGCGATCGGCCCGGTCGCGCTCGGCACCTGCAGCTGACGCAGGTCGTCGAGCGACGCGGGCGTCTCGGACGCCGCGAGGTACACCGTGAGCGACGTGTCGTCGATCTCGACCGTGCCGATCGACTGCGGCTGCATCGTGTTCGACACCAGCGCGCCGACCGCGACCTCCGAGAGGCCCAGCTCCGCGGCCTTGTCGCGGTCCACCGTCACGGCGATGTACGGCAGCGAGGCCGACAGGTTGCTCGAGACCTGGCCCACGCCTTCGGCTCCGTCGACGGCCGAGATCACAGCATCCGTCGCCTCCTGCAGGGTCGAGGAGTCGGGGGCGGTGACGTCGATCGCGATGTCAGTGGAGCCGAAGCCACCGCCACCGGATGCGACCGAGATCTCGCCGGCGTCGTCGAGCTCGGCGACCGCTGCCTGCACCTCTTCGCGCAGGGCCACCTGGTCGACGCCGGGGTCGGTGGTGATCGAGTACGTGATGCCGCTGCCGCCGCCCGAGAAGGCGTCCCGCAGGGCCGAGCCGCTCGAGCCGATCGACACCTGCACCGTCTCGATGCCGTCGATGTCGAGGAGCACCTCCTCGACCTGCTCCGCCGCGGCGCTCTCGGCCTCGAGCGAGGGGGCCGGGCCGATGTCCTGGGTCATCGTGAACGTGTTCTGACCCGAGTCGCCGAGGAAGTTCGTCTTCATGAACGGCGCGGCGGCGATCGTGCCGACGAGCACCAGCACGGCGAGCGAGAGCGTGATCCACGAGTGCTTGAGCGTCCAGCGGAGGATCGGCAGGTACGACTTCTGCAGGCGGCTCGGCGGGGCGGCCGGGTCCTCCGGGTCGACCGCGACGCCGCTCTCGTCGAGGATCGGCTTGCCGGGCTTCAGGAACCAGTACGCGAGCACCGGCACGATGGTGAGCGCCACGAACAGCGACGCGGTCATGGCGATCGTCACGGTCATCGCGAACGGGCGGAACAGCTCGCCCGTGACATCGCCGACGAACGCGATCGGCAGGAACACCGCGACGGTCACGATCGTCGACGCCGTGATGGCCGAGGCCACCTCGCGCACCGCGCGGCGGATGGAGTCGCCCTTGTCGGCATCGCCGACGTAGTGCCTCTTGATGTTCTCGATGACGACGATGGAGTCGTCGACCACGCGCCCGATCGCGATCGTGATGGCGCCGAGCGTCAGGATGTTGAGCGAGTAGCCGAACGCCTGCAGGCCGATGAACGTGATGAGGATGCTCGTCGGGATCGAGATCGCCGCGACAAGGGTCGAGCGCACCGACAGCAGGAAGATGAAGATCACGATCACCGCGAACACGAGGCCGAGCAGGCCCTCCTTCGCGAGGGTGTCGATCGACTCCTGGATGTACGGCGCCTGGTCGAACACGACAGTGAACTCGGCACCGTCGAGCGAGTCCTCGAGGTCGGGCAGCACCGCGAGCACGCCGCGCGACACGTCGACCGTGTTGGCGGCCGGCAGCTTCGTGACGGCGATCGTGAGCGCCGGCTCGCCGTTGACGCGCGAGATGGTCGTGATCGGGTCGGCCTCCTCGGCGACGGCCGCGACGTCGCCGATGGTCTTCGGGCCCGCGACGAACTGGTCGGCGGTCGAGGGCACGAGCGGCAGTGCCGCGATCTCGTCGACCGACGAGATCTTCGCGCCGGTCTGCACGGTGAGCGTCTCGTCGCCCTCGGTGATCTCGCCGCCCGGGAACAGCACGCCGTTCTGGTCGAGCGCGTCGCGGATCGCCTGCTGGGTGTATCCGGCCTCGGCGAGCGCGGCCTGGTCGGGCGTGATGGTGACGCGCTGGCCCACGCCGCCGACGACCTGCGCGGCGTTGACACCCGCGACATCTTCGAGATCCGGGATGACGGATGCCTCGAGCTGAGCCTGGATCGTCGCCTCGTCGTCGTAGCCGGTCACGGCCAGCTGAATGACGGGGAAGTCATCGATGCTCGCCGAGATGACGTTCGGCTCGACACCGGTCGGCAGCTGCGACTTGATGCGGTTGATCGCCTGCGTCATCTTCTGCTCGGCGGTCGCGAGGTCGGTGCCGTAGGTGAAGGAGGCCTGCACGATCGAAGCGTTCGTGGTGCTCGTCGCGCTCGTCGACTCGAGCCCCGGAACGCCCTGGATGGCGGTCTCGATGGGCACCGACACGTCGTTGCTCACCACTTCGGGCGACGCGCCCGGGTACGTCGAGACGACGATGAGCGCGGGGAACTCGATCGACGGGATCAGTTCCTGCTTGAGGTTCGTGAGCGCGAGTCCGCCGAAGATGGCGGCGACGATCGTGATGAGCGCGATGAGCGCACGGTTCTTGAGACTCAGAACGGCGAGGTTCGACACACGGAGGCCTTCGCTGGTGTGGTGGTGCAGGGGGAGGGCGCGAGCCCGAACGATACGGAGATGTATCGCGTTTCAGTATTTCATGCGGCTCTCATGAAACCGCTCCCCCGAGGAGGGCTCCCCCGAGGAGGAGGCCGAGTCCCGCCGCGATGGCGGCGAGCGCGAGCGTGCCGAAGAGGTTGAGCGCGGCGTGCCGCCAGCGCCCCCGCTGCGCGAGCAGCACGGTCTCGACCGAGACGGTGCTGAACGTCGTGTACCCGCCGAGCAGCCCGAGCCCGAGCACGAGCGACAGCTCGGGCGCGATAGCCGTGCCGAGCCCGGTGATCACGCCGAGCACGAACGAGCCCGAGACGTTGACCACGAGGATCCCGACGGGGAATCGCACGCCGGTCGCCGGCGTG
>JAVBUG010000309.1:0-5891 GCA_031555515.1 Microbacterium sp.
GCGGCCGTCTCCGCGGCGACGTCGTCGCCCGGCGGCGCCAGCCTCAGCACCGCGCGCTCCTCCTCCCGCCGCACCGGCACGACGAGGGCGTTGGACCCGTGGACCACGACGCCGTCGAGCTCGAGGCGCCAGCGATCGCACTGCCCGTCGACCAGATCGGGGAGGCGGTCGAGCCACTCCCGCCCGGCCACGTCGTAGCGCCACCGCGGCATGTCGCGGAACGAGGCCGGCACCACGATCACCGGCTCAGCGTAGACGGTGGCGCGGCCGGGGCTACACTGCGGGCATGGCGGACGCGCCCGCGTATCGGATCTGGCCGCCCGTGGCGCTGGGGGTGCCGCTCGTCGCCGGGTGGATCCTCACGGCCGTGGTGGGCGACCCGGTCGCGCTCCCGGTCGGACCGTCGCGGGTGATCGCGCTCGTGCTCATCGTCGCCTTCGCGCTGTGGAACGGCTGGGCGCTGTGGCTCATGGCCCGGCACCGCACCGCGCTGCTGCCGGGCGGCGCGACCAGGACGATCCTCGACCGCGGTCCGTTCCGGGTCAGCCGCAATCCGCTCTACCTCGGTCTCATCGCGCTCGACATCGCCCTGGCGCTGCTGTGGCCGTCGTTCTGGGCGCTCGTGTTCACACCCCTCGGAGTGGCGGGCCTGTGGTGGGGAGCGATCGCTCCCGAGGAGCGCTACCTGAGCGAGAAGTTCGGCGCCGAGTACGACGACTACCGCGCGCGGGTGCGCCGCTGGCTGTAGCCGGCCGGTTCAGCCGTCCGAGCTCGAGGGCGAGGGCGTGGGTGCGGTAGCCGCCTCCTGCAGATCGGAGATCGCCTTCTCGAACGCGGCGATGGTCGCAGCATCCACCGTTCCCGTCGGCTCGACGCCCAACTCCGTCTGGAAGGCCTGCAACGCGGCGGTCAGCTCGGGCGTCCAGACGCCGTCGACGGGGCCGTCCCAGAAACCTACGAGCGTGAGCGTCTGCTGGATCGCGGCCGTCGTCGCGACCGACTCCTGCGCGGCCGCTCCGCCCAGCTCGGCGAGCTTCGCCTGCAGCGCCTCGGCGGTCGCCTTGTCGACAGTTCCGGTGACCGGCAGCCCGGCGGCCTTCTGCAGATCCTCCACGGCCTGGACGGTCAGCGGCCCGTAGACGCCGTCGACGTCACCCGTGTAGTAGCCGGCGACGAGCAGATCCTGCTGAAGAGCTGACGTGTACGCGCGGACCGCAGCCTCGGCCTGCACGGCCTGCTCGTCGGTGAGGCAGCCGGCATCCGCGAACAGCGCGAGCCACGCCATCTCGAGCGCGACCGCGGCGCTGTTGAACTGCTCCGCCGCGTCCTTCAGGGGCGTGTCATCGGTGACGGATGCCTCGGCCGAGGCGAGCTCGGATTCTGCCTGCTTCACGCGCTCGACGGAGGCGGTCGGGGCCAGCGGGGTGCTCGAGGGTTCGGCGGGCGCGGGCTCGGTCGGGGTGCCCGTCGGTCCGGCCTCCGCCTCGGCGAGCGCGACCTGTGCGTCGACGAGCTCCTGCTGCGCGTCGTACAGCGCCTGGTTGGCAGCCACGGCCGCCTCGGCGCTGTCGATCGCGTCCTGACGGGGCTCGGCGAGATCCGCGCCGGCGTTTCTGACGTCACCGACGGTCGGGGCGGTGTCGTTGAGCACGTCGCCGTAGCGGTCGAGCGCCTCGATGTAGTCCTTGCTCGCGCCGCAGAAGGCGCTCGACGCGGTGGTGAGCTCGGCCTGCGCGTCGGCGACCGCCTTCTCCTTCGACGACACCTGGGCCTTGGCCCGCTCGACCGGATCGGCCTCGGCCGCGCACCCGGCGAGGACCACGGCCGCGACCGTGCCGACGATGACGATGGCGCCCAGCCGCGCCGACACCCTGGTGCGAAGCGTTCCCACGTCGCGCCCCCTCCTGAACCGAAGCCTGTGAGGCACATCATGACACCGCCGAGCGTCGCGCCGCGTCACGCGGATCGCATGAGTTCCGCGTGTGTCGTTCCGGGGTCCACCCGGGTGTCTCGTCAGGCCGCGGGCGGCAGCATCCGTCCCCGTCACGCGTGCCGGAAGAGCCCGCCGCTGCCCATCACCCTGGTGGGCGTGACGAGAATGGTGACGCGGAGCGGGTTCACGCGGGGCTGGCGGTACCGCTCGGTGTAGAGCGCGACCGCCAGCGCGACCTCGTCGGGGTCGTCGTGCACCGTCGCGGTCCCCTGGAACGACAGCCAGCGGGCGCCGTCGACCTGGCTGATCGTGGCCGTGCCGTCGCGGCGCACGTTGCGGACCTTCTGCGAGTCGCGCGACGTGATGATCCGCAGCATCCCCTCGTGCAGCGTGAAGCCGACCGCGACCGCGTGGATGCCGCCCCACGGCGCCAGCGTCGAGAGCGTGCCGATGTGCCGTTCGCGCAAGAACTCGACGCCCGCCTCCGACAGTTCCCGCACCGTCCCACGGTACCCGGGGGACTGCCGGTGCGGGCACGCAGAATCTACAGTTCGATCAGAGACGCGAAGCGGAGGCAGAAATGGTGACCAGCATCCCGCTTTCGAGCGGAACATGGATGCCGCAGCTCGGCCTGGGCGTCTACCTCGTGACAGACGTCGCCGTGTGCGAATCGAGCGTGACGTCCGCCCTCGGCTCGGGTTATCGACTCATCGACACCGCGGCCATCTATCGCAACGAACGGGCCGTGGGCCGCGGCATCCGTTCGTCCGGAGTCCCGCGTGAGGAGATCTTCCTCACGACGAAGCTGTGGCCCTCGGACTACGCCTACGACAAGGCGCGCGCCGCGATCGGCGGCGCACTCGCGCGACTCGACTGCGGGCCGCTCGACCTGCTCCTGCTGCACCAGCCCGTCGGCGACGTGAAGGGCGCGTGGCGAGCGATGGAGGAGGCCGTCGACCAGGGTGTCGTGCGGGCGATCGGGGTGAGCAACTTCACCGTCTCCGATCTGGAACGCCTGCGCTCGGTGGCGCGGATCCCACCGGCCGTCGACCAGGTCGAGCTGCACCCCCACTGGCAGCAGCCTGATCTGCTCCCCTACCTCGCCCAGCACGCGATCGTGCCCGAGGCGTGGTATCCGCTCGGTCACGGGTCGACGAAGCTCCTCGCGGAGCCCGCTGTCGTGGGAGCGGCGGCCGCGCACGGCAAGTCGGCGGTGCAGGTGATCCTGCGGTGGCACGTGCAGCACGGGTTCGTCGCCATTCCGAAATCGACGAATCCCGCGCACATCGCCGCGAACATCGATGTCTTCGACTTCGAGCTCAGCCCTGCCGAGATGGCCGGCATCGATGCGCTCGGCAAGGACCGCCCGATGTTCCGCCTGCCGCGCTGGATGATGGCGGCGACCATGCCGATGGCCCGCCCGCGACCGCTCGGGTAGGGCAGCGGAGAGGCACCCGTCCAACCGTCGATGACCGATGCCCTTCGGGTCTATCGTTCTCGCATGACGACGACTCCGCCCGGATGGTACGACGACGGCCACGGCGCGAACCGCTGGTGGGACGGCACCCGCTGGACGGAGCATGTGTCGGGAACGGATGCTGCGCCCCCAGCGCCTGCTGCGCCCGTAGCGCCTGCGGCCGCGGCCGCGCCGGGGCCGAAGAGGTCGAACCTCTGGATCGTGTGGGTCGTGGTGGGCGCGGTCGTGCTCGTGCTCCTCATCGGCGCAGCGATCGCGATTCCGCTGCTGGCGCTCGGCGCTTCGAAGCTCGGCGGCCTTGCCGGCGCGGGCACGCCCGCCGATGCCGACCAGAAAGCTGCGGTCGCCGCCGTCGAGCTGTACGACGACGCCTGGCAGGATGCGGACTGCAAGGCCTTCATGGCGTCGACGACCGAGGCGTTCCGGGCGCAGGCGGGGCTCGCGGACTGCTCGGCGTTCGAGACCGAGGCCGAGGGGTTCGCCGACGCCGTCGAAGACTACGAAGTGGATGTCACGGGCGTCCGCGACGCTGAGGATGCGATCGTTGTCAGCACCACCGAGACCTACACGCGGCTGGTCGACGAGGGCGGTGACCCGCTCGCCGAGCCGGTCGACGAATCGATCGACTGGCAGTACACGGTCGTCGCCGATGGGGACGACTGGCGCATCGACAGCCTAGAGTGAGCCGGGGGTATGCCCCGCTGCGAGCAAGCGGACTATGATCCGGCCATGGGGAGCTCTGGGGGCTCGCACACGGGTGGCAGAGGTGCCTTCCCGCGCCTGCGGGCGAGAACACTGACCGCGGTCGTCGCACTGGTCACGGCGGGGCTGATCGCGTCGCCGGCGTCCGCCGCCACCGGTCTGCCGGCCGGATCGGACGCACGTATCGTCGAGGCGCCATCGCCTTCGCCCGAGGCGACGGCCGGCGGCAACGAAACGGACGGGATGGCCGCGATCGTCGGCTACGAAGAGGCGTTCGCGAAGGGGGACTGCGACCTGTTCGTGCAGGTCACGACCGCACGTTTCCGAGACCGGATCGGCCTCGCCGACTGCGAGGCGTTCGCCGAGAGTGCGCGGGGCCGCGCGCAAGCGCTGGACGCGGTCCTCGTGGAGCCGGTGTCGGCCGAGGGCGGGGGCCGCGCCAAGCTCGCGGCGCTGGTGCACACCACGATCACGAGCCACCGCGACGAGAACGGGCAGTCCACCACGGATCCCGTGAGCTCGGAATACGACTTCCGCTATCACCTCGTCCGTTTCGACGGGGCCTGGAGGATCGATGCCGTCCACAACGTCCCGGATGGTCGCAACGAGGGCGAGGTGACGGAGGACGAGCAGGACGCGGTGACACGGATGCTGGTCGACTGGCGTGCGGCCTACACCGCCGGCGACTGCGACGCCCTGCTGGCCTCCACGACGGCGGGTTTCCGGGAGGAGATGGGGTGGGCCGGCTGTCCCGCCTTCCAGCAGTTCATCGCCGACCAGAACGCCTACTGTCCCATGGACGTGCACCAGGAGGACATCCGGTCCCACACCAACGTCGACCCGCACGTGGGCGAGATCATGCTGGATGTGGTCGAGGTCTGCACCCTCGACACTGACGAGTTCGGCGAGGTGATCGACCCGCCTTATGAGGCGGGCGCGCCCTACCGCTACCACCTCGTCGACGAAGGCGGCGAGTGGCGCATCGCCGAAGGCGACAACGGCGCCGCCGCCGAGGACGAACCCGGGAACGAGAACGAGCGGGCGGCCGTCGAGGCCATCCGCGGCTACAACCAGGCGTGGGTCGAGTCCGACTGCGACGCGTACATGGCGACCACGACGGAGTCGTTCCGCATCGCCCTCAATGCGAACGGGTGCGCGGGCTTCGCCCCGGCAGCGCGGGCATACGCGGCGGGCGTCGCGAACTTCGCGAGCACCCCCACCGACATCGAGCGCCCCTCCATGCAGAGCATGGAGATCAAGGTGCACGAGACCTACGACTCCCTCACCGACGTCGAAGGCCAGCCGGTCGATGAGCCGTTCCTCGTCGACGAGTACTGGGTGTACACGCTGCTCCTCGTCGACGGCGAGTGGGTGATCAGCGAGGTCGTCATGCTCCTGTGAACCGGCTCAGCCGGTGCGGGTGCCGACGATGGTCGACGGCGGGAACGGCCCCGCTTGAGCGGTGCCCGTCAACCGGTCTCCGACGACGTGCAGCGCGACGACGAGTGACATCGGCAGGGGTGCGACGAGGTCGAGCACGAACTCGGCGGTGTCGCCCGACGCCGTCCCGTTCCGGATCGCGATCGGGCCGGTCGGACCGATCGCGGTGCCCGAGAGCGAGGTTCCGGACGTCGTCAGGGTGACGTCGAAGTGGTGGGATCCCGCCAGCGTCGCGACCTCGATCGCCCACTTGCCGTCGATAGCTGCCACGCCGACCTCTCCTTCGTCAGGACGACCAGACGGCCGTGCAGCCATTCTGCCTCGGGCAGGGCCAGGAAC
>JAVBUG010000058.1:0-6011 GCA_031555515.1 Microbacterium sp.
GGACTGGCCGATGAGCGTCGAGCCGATCAGCTCGCCGCCGGCGGTGCGCACCGGCGAGCCGTTCGCCTGGAACGGGAAGGCGAGCTGGCCGACCGCGGTGATCAGCGCGGTGTAGCCGACGCCGAGGACGAGGGTGAAGACGAGCATCGCGCGGACGGCGACGCCGGTCGTGCGGACGGTGGTGCGAGTGGACACGAAGACTCTCCTCACGGGTCAGAAGCCCGGGATGAGGCTCACGACGAGGTCGATGAGCTTGATGCCGATGAAGGGGGCGATCACGCCGCCGAGCCCGTAGACGAGCAGGTTGCGGCTGAGGATCTGCGAGGCGCTCGCGGGGCGGTACTTCACGCCCCGCAGCGCCAGCGGGATGAGGATCACGATGATCACGGCGTTGAAGATGATCGCGCTCGTCACCGCCGACGCGGGCGACGACAGCTGCATGACGTTGAGCGCCGCGAGGCCGGGGAACACCCCCATGAACATCGCCGGGATGATCGCGAAGTACTTCGCGATGTCGTTGGCCAGCGAGAAGGTGGTGAGCGCGCCGCGCGTGATCAGCAGCTGCTTGCCGATGCGCACGACGTCGATGAGCTTCGTCGGGTCGGAATCGAGGTCGACCATGTTGCCGGCCTCCTTCGCGGCGGAGGTGCCGGTGTTCATCGCGACGCCGACGTCGGCCTGCGCGAGCGCGGGGGCGTCGTTGGTGCCGTCGCCGGTCATCGCGACGAGGTTGCCGCCCTCCTGCTCGCGCCGGATCAGCGCGAGCTTGTCTTCGGGCGTGGCCTCGGCGAGGTAGTCGTCGACGCCCGCCTCCTTCGCGATCGCCGCGGCCGTCAGGGGGTTGTCGCCCGTGATCATGACCGTGCGGATGCCCATCGACCGCAGCTCGTCGAACCGCTCGCGCAAGCCGTCCTTGACGATGTCCTTGAGGTGGATCACACCGAGCATCCGGCCCTCGCCGGCGGGGTCGAGGCTGGCGACGACGAGCGGCGTGCCGCCCGACTGCGCGATGGCGTCCGTCTCGCTCGTCAGCTGGGCGCGCATCGCGGTCGGGACGTCGGATCCGGATGCTGCGAGCCACGCGATCACGGCAGACCCGGCGCCCTTGCGCACCTGCGTGCCGTCCGCGAGGTCGACGCCGCTCATGCGCGTCTGGGCGGTGAAGGGGACGACGGTGGAGCCGGCGGGTTCTGACACGTGGATGCTGCGCACCGCTGCCAGCTCGACCACCGAGACGCCCTCGGGGGTGGGGTCGGCGAGCGACGAGAGCGCCGCAGCGCGTGCGAGCTCGTCATCGTTCACTCCGGGCATCCGCACGAAGTCGGACGCGCGGCGGTTGCCGTAGGTGATCGTGCCCGTCTTGTCGAGGAGCAGCGTCGTCACGTCGCCCGCGGCCTCGACGGCGCGGCCCGACATCGCCAGCACGTTGCGCTGCACCAGGCGGTCCATGCCGGCGATGCCGATGGCCGACAGCAGCGCGCCGATCGTCGTGGGGATGAGGCAGGCGAGCAGGGCGATCAGCACCGGGATGCTCACGGGCGACGCGGCGTAGGACGCGATCGGGTTGAGGGTCAGCACCACGATCACGAAGACGATCGACAGGCTCGCGAGCAGGATGTTCAGCGCGATCTCATTGGGCGTCTTCTGCCGCGCGGCGCCCTCGACGAGCGCGATCATGCGGTCGACGAACGTCTCGCCCGGCTTCGACGTGATGCGCACGACGATGCGGTCCGAGAGCACCCGGGTGCCGCCGGTGACGGCCGAGCGGTCCCCGCCCGACTCGCGCACGACCGGCGCAGATTCGCCCGTGATCGCCGACTCGTCGACGGTCGCGATGCCGGCGACGATGTCGCCGTCGCCCGGGATCAGCTCGCCGGCCGACACGATGACGACATCACCGAGCTTCAGGTCGGACGAGGAGACCTCGACCGTCTCGGCGCGGTCTGCCGCAGCTGGGCCCACGCGCCCCGAGGCTCCGCGCAGCGCGCCAGCGCTGTGTGGAGAGGGCGTGGGGACCGTCGTCCCGTCGTAGGCGGTGACGCGACGCGCCATGGTCGACGTGCGGGTCTTTCGCAGCGACGCGGCCTGAGCCTTGCCGCGGCCTTCGGCCACCGACTCCGCGAGGTTCGCGAAGAGCACGGTGAGCCACAGCCACACGGCGATGCCCCACGTGAAGCCGAAGGGCACCGCGGTGCCGCCGGACTGCTCGGGGCCGCCCAGGAACGGCTCGGCGATCGCGATCGCGGTGGTGAGGGCGGCACCCACCCACACCAGGAACATGACGGGGTTGCGCCACAGCGCCGCGGGGTTGAGCTTGCGCAGCGCGCCGGGCACGGCCGCCCACAGCTGGGCCGCACTGAACGCCCGGGAGGACGGCTTCGGCGGCTTCGGCGAGACCGAGCCCGCGACGTGGCGCGCGGTCGATTCCACCTCCCCGGTCGTTGAGCGAGCGAAGCGAGACGAAACGTCAGTGGACATGGTTCAGACGAGCCCTTCCGCCAGCGGACCCAGCGTGAGAACGGGGAAGTAGGTGAGAGCGGTGATCACGACCGCGACGACGGCGAGGAGGCCGACGAACTGCGGGCGATGCGTGGGGAGGGTGCCGGCCGTCGAGGGCACCGGCGTCTGGGCGGCGAGCGAGCCGGCCAGGGCGAGCACCAGCACGATCGGCAGGAACCGTCCGAGCAGCATCGCGACGCCGAGCGCCGTGTTGAGCCACGGGGTGTTCGCAGTTAGCCCCGCGAACGCCGAACCGTTGTTGTTGGCCGCCGAGGTGAACGCGTAGAGCACCTCGCCGAGGCCGTGGACGCCCGGGTTCCAGATCGAGGTCGACTCCATGTCGGACCGGATCGCGGGGATGCCGAAGCTCAGCGCCGTGCCCGCGAGCACGAGCGCGGGCGTCACGAGGATGTACAGGCTCGCGAGCTTGACCTCTGTCGGCCCGACCTTCTTGCCGAGGTACTCGGGCGTGCGTCCGACGAGGAGCCCGCCGACGAACACCGCGATGACGGCCAGCACGAGCATGCCGTAGAGGCCCGACCCGACGCCGCCGGGGGCGACCTCGCCGAGCATCATGTTGATCATCGGGATCATGCCGCCGAGCGCGGTGTACGAGTCGTGCATCGAGTTCACTGCGCCGGTGCTCGTGAGGGTCGTCACGCCGGCGAAGAGGGTCGAGCCCCAGATGCCGAAGCGCGCCTCCTTGCCCTCCATCGCGGCGCCGGCGAGCTGCGGCGCGGTGCCGAGCCCGAGCGACTCGAGCCACGTCACCGCCGTGATCGACACGACGGCGATCGTGCTCATGACGGCGAGGATCGCGTACCCCTGGCGGTCGTCGTTCACCATCCGTCCGAACGCCCGCGGCAGCGCGACCGGGATCGCCAGGATCAGCAGGATCTCGAGCACGTTCGACCAGGGCGTCGGGTTCTCGAACGGGTGCGCGGAGTTCGCGTTGAAGAATCCGCCGCCGTTCGTGCCGAGGAGCTTGATGGCCTCCTGCGAGGCGACGGGCCCGCCCGGGATCGACTGCGTGCCGCCCGCCACGGTGCCGACGTCGACGAACCCGTTGACGTTCTGCACGACGCCGGCGACGACGAGCGCGATCGCCGACACGACCGCCAGCGGCAGCAGCAGCCGCGTGACGCCGCGGGTGAGGTCGACCCAGAAGTTGCCGATCGTCGCCGACCCCCGCCGCGCGAAACCACGGACGAGTGCGACGGCGACGGCGATGCCGACGGCCGCCGACACGAAGTTCTGCACGGCCAGGCCTGCGAGCTGCACGGTGTAGCCCATGGTCAGCTCGGGCGAGTAGGACTGCCAGTTCGTGTTGGTCACGAACGACACCGCGGTGTTGAACGCGAGGCCCTCCGGCACGGCGGGGAGGCCCAGCGAGTACGGCAGCACGGCCTGGAAGCGCTGCAGCGCGTAGACGAAGAGCACGCCGACGGCGGAGAAGGCGAGCACGCCGCGCAGGTAGGCCTGCCACGTCTGCTCGGACGTCGGATCGACGCCGACGAGCCCGTACATGCCGCGCTCGACGCGCCAGTCCTTGGCTGCGGTGTAAACGCGGGCGATCCAGTCGCCCAGCGGCCGGTAGAGGAGCGCGAGGATCAGGAGGACCGTGGCGATCTGGAGGACACCGGTCCACACGGTGGCGGCGTCCATCAGAAGTTCTCCGGCTTCACGAGCGCGACGACGAGGTAGACGATCGCGGCGAGGCCGAGGGCCGCGCCGACGAGTGAGAAGACGATCATCCCCACGCCTCTCCGCTCGTCGCTTCGCGCCGGGCGGAGCCTCGGGCGCGTGGGCCCAGCTTCTCCACCGCCCTGGCGACGAGTCCGACGAGCGCGAACAGCGCGAGCGTCAAGGCGAGGTAGATGACATCGAGCACAGGGACTCCCGGTAGGTGCGTTGAGGTGCGGATTCGATGCAACTCCGGGACGGATGCTGCAGCCGCCGTCCTCACGGAATCCGAACGCCGTCGGGGTCGACGCTCACGCGAACCTGACGTGTGCGGGTTCATCGGACCGGTGTCGCTCGCCGGTCCGACGCGTTTCGTCTCGCTCGTTCCTCGCTCGCTCAACGAGCGGGAACCAGCACAAGCTCCGGTCGTTGAGCGGAGGGCGCTCTGGCGCCCGCAGACGAAACGCCTGAGCGCGGCGCACACAGCGACGTTGACATGACACCACGCTGATGTCACTCTGACGTCATGCAGATCGCGACCCATGTCGAAGAGCTCCAGCGTCAGCTCGCCGCCGCCGCGAGTCCCGATGACTCCGAAGTCGCGGCGCGTCTCGCGGCGGCGCTCGAGCCGGCGGTGCGGCTCGCGATCCTCGAGGCGCTGTCCGAGGCGGCGGGCGAGATCACACGTGAACTCGCGCCCGGGTCCGTCGACGTGCGCCTGCGTGGGCGCGACGTCGACTTCGTCGTCGCACGGCCCCAGCCCGTGCCCGCGACAGAGGCCGCGATCAACCCCAGCGGTCCCGTCGTGCTCGGGGGCGCAGCATCCGATGATCCCGATGACGCCACCGCGCGCACCACGCTGCGCCTGCCCGACTCGCTCAAGGCACGCGCCGAGGCGGCCGCGACCGCCGAGGGGCTCTCGCTCAACACGTGGCTGGTGCGGGCCGTCGCCGCGGCCGTCGAACCTGCGCCCCCTGCGGCCCGCGGTTCGAGCTCCGCCTACACCGGCTGGGTGCGCTGATGCCGACGTTCCCCACATCGGGCCCGGCGGCCGTGCGCATCGAGCTGCAGATGGGCCGCATCGACGTCGTCGCCGAACGCCGCCGCGACCTCGCGGTCGACGTCGCGCCGGCGAACCCGCACCGCGCGGGCGACCGCAGTGCGGCCGAGGCGGTGCGCGTGACCCAGGCAGGCTCCGACCTGCGCATCGTCGGTCCGGTGCGGTTCAACCTGTTCGGATCGGGCGACTCCGTCGACGTGTCGGTGCGCATCCCCACCGGTTCTGACGTCTCGCTCGCGCTCAAGTACGGCTCGATCCGCGTCGCCGGCGCGGTCGGCACCGCGCGCATCGCGCTGGACTACGGCGACGCGACCCTCGAGCGCACCGGTCGCGCCGACCTGGGTCTCGGGCACGGCGAGCTGCGTGTCGAGCACGTGCGCGGCGACGCCGACGTCGACATCAAGTCCGGCCGCGCGCGCATCGGCATCGTCGACGGAGCGCTGCGGCTCAAGGGATCCGACGCCGGCATCGACGTCGGCTCGGTCTCGGGCGTCGCCGACATCGCGACGTCGAGCGGCGTCGTGCACCTGGGCGACCCCGGCCCCGCGCTCACCGTGCGGTCTGCCTACGGCCCGGTGCGCATCGGCGACCTCAACGGCGGCACGGCACGGATCGAGGCCTCCTACGGCGCGGTGGACCTCGGCATCCGCTCGGGGACGGCGGCGTGGGGGGGCGCGGGGAGCGCGCCCCGCGGGGGGCGGCCCGACCGCGCCGCGGCCCCCGGCCCGGGGGGGGGCGGCGCGGGGGGGGGGCGGCGACCCCCGGCCGG
>JAVBUG010000103.1:0-8145 GCA_031555515.1 Microbacterium sp.
CCCCCCCCCCCCCCCCCCCCCCCCCCCCCCCCCCCCCCCCGCCCCCCACCCCCCGCCCCGGGCCCCCCCCCACCCCCGCGCGCCCCACGCCGCTCGCCTCCATCCGCGGGTACTCCGAGCTCTCCCTCACGGCGCTCCATCGCGGTCAGGGCACCGCTCTCGAGACGACCGAGGCGTCGCTCGAGCGCATCCAGGCGCAGTCGCTGCGCATGACCTCGCTCGTCGAGGACCTGCTGCTGCTCGCACGACTCGACGAAGGCCAGGAGCTCGTCTACGGCACCGTCGACCTGACGCGCCTCGCGATCGACGCGGTCGGCGACGTCACGCCGACCGGTCCCGACCACGAGTGGGTGCTCGAGGTGGGCGACGAGCCGGTGCTCATCGCCGGCGACACCGGACGCCTGCACCAGGTCGCCGCGAACCTGCTCGCGAACGCCCGCACGCACACCCCGGCCGGCACGACCGTCACGGTGAGCGTCTCGCGCAACGGCCACGACGCGATCCTCCGTGTGCACGACGACGGCCCCGGCATCGACCCGTCCATCAAGGATGAGCTCTTCGAGCGCTTCTCCCGCGCCGACCGCTCGCGTGCCCGCCAGACCGGCGGCACCGGCCTCGGCCTCTCGATCGCCCGCGCGATCGTGGATGCCCACGGCGGCAGCATCCGTGTCACCAGCGAGCCCGGCGACACCACCTTCGAGGTCCGCCTGCCCGCCCGCCCCGCCGACCCCGCCGCCCGCTGACGGAGGCGCGGCGGCTCAGTAGCCGCTGAAGGCGTCGGTCGTGATCGAGCGGGCCTTCTCGAGCGCCGGGGCGAGTTCGGCGATCAGGCCCGCCGGGCCCGAGATGTACGCGTGGCGCGCGGCGATGTCGGGGACCACGCGCACGAGGCCCTCGGCATCCAGGCGCACGCCCTGAGCCCACACCCAGTGGGCGGGGAGGTCGGCAGGACGATCGCGCGTGAACACCACGACGCGGGCTCCGGATGCCTCGATCTCGTCGCGGTACGCGAGCTCGGAGGAATCCGACGCGACGTAGACCAGGACCACATCGCGGTCGACGCCCTTCGCCGTCGCCTGGCCGAGCTGCGACACGAACGGCGTCACGCCGATGCCCGCGGCGACCATCAGGATCGGCGCCGCGTCGCGCTTGGGAAGCAGGAAGTCGCCCCAGACGCCCGTGATCGCGAGCTCGTCGCCCGGCGCCACCTGCGCGAGCGCCTTCTTGTACGAGCTCAGCGGCTTGGTGGTCTTGCCCTCCTTGAAGGCGACCTTGACGAACGGCAGGTCTGCGGGCGCCGACGCGATGCTGAACTCGCGGCGCGTGCCGCGGGCATCGGGGTGGCGGTGCGGCACCTCGAGCTCGAGGTACTGGCCGGGCAGGAAGGCGAGCCGATCGTGCACGCGGAACGTGAGCTCCTGGACGGTCGGGGTCGGCTCGGCGCGCGCGACGAGCGTGGGCCGCACCGCGGTGCGGCCCGCGGACGCGAAGGCGCCGAGGGTGCCGACGAGGAGCGCGCGCTCCTGTCCGAGGGTGATGTCGCCGATCGCGATCGGCCAGCCCGCGAGCACGCCCACGACACCCGCGACGACGAACTGCTGCCAGCGACGGGGCGGGAGCGTCAGCGGCTCCGACAGCATGAAGGCGCCGAGGAACAGGAACGGCGACGACCACAGCACCGGCCACAGGAGGTCGAGCACCTCGATCTCGAGGCCCGCCTCCTGGTACTGCACCGACGTGCGGATGACGGCGACGGCCACGGCGATCACGAGGAACACCAGGATGACGCGCACCTTCTCGGTGCGCACGAGCACCGCGAGTCCCAGCAGGATCACCGGCGCGGCGAGCGCGGGTGTGCCCACCCACCACGACGACGCGCCGAGATCGGGCCAGGCGAGGCTGAGCAGGGTCAGCACTGTTGCGCCGACCGCCGCCGGGTTGAAGATGTGGCGGCCGCGCCAGGCCAGGACGTACTTCGACAGTGACGCGACGGCGGCGGCGATCGCGATGCCGAGAAGCCCCGCGAGCTCGTACGTCGGACGCAGCACGAACAGCAGGATGTGCGCCGTGATCAGCGACGATTCGAGACGCCACGGGAGGTTCAGCACGCGCTGGGCGGCAGCATCCACCCCCACGCACACCGCCGACAGCACGGCGAGCGTCGCGATCAGCTGCAGCGGGTCGGGGCCGACGAGATCGAAGAACGACAGCAGCAGCGCCACGACGGCGAGCGCCGCGAGCGCGAGGTAGACGAGGCGGTACATCGACACGCGGCCGAGCACCGCGAAGAGCCGGTTCCAGAGGGCGGTGAGGTTCGTCATCGGGTCACACCGGCTGCAGGGGCTCGAAACGACCCGCAGGCGGGAGGACACGGATGCTGTCGCCCGGGCGCACGACGCCGCCCTCGAGCACGACCGACATGACGCCGGCCAGGCGCACCGTGGCGCCGGCGTCGTCGACGTGGACCAGTTCTTTCATGAGCCCTTCCGAGAGTCCGTTGATCTGCACGCACGGATTGCGGAGACCGGTGATCTCGATCACCGCCTCCTCCCCGAGCTCGAGCCGGGTGCCGCGCGGGAGGCCGAGCAGGTCGATGCCGGCCGTCGTGATGTTCTCGCCGAGCCCGCCGGGCGACACCTCGTGGCCGCGTTCGGCCATGTCGTCGAACAGCTCGACGTGGATCAGGTGCACCTGCCGGAGGTTCGGCGTCGTGGGGTCCCGACGGATGCGGGACAGATGCTGCACGGTGGCGCCGGCGTGGGAGTCCCCCTCGACGCCGATCCCGGCGATCAGGGTGATGCTCTCGCGCGTCGGCTTGCTGAAGCGATGCGCGTCGTCACGGGAGACCGCGACGACGTGTCCGGAGGGATCGGTCACCCTTAAACGCTATCTGCTCGCACGAAGAGGTCGGCGCGGCAGCCGGGCGACCACTCCACACGGCCATCGGTGGTCATGCGCACCCACTCGACGCCCCACTCGTGCGCAAGGCGCGGACCGCCGTCGAAGAACAGGGCGGTCGCGATCGCGTCGGCGGTCATCGCGTCGGCGGCCACCGCCCAGGTCGCAGCGATCGTGCGCACCGGCTGCCCGGTGCGGGCGTCGAGCACGTGATGCAGCGTCGTCCCCGTCGCCGACGGCCACACGCGCCGGTTGATCGCGGACGCGCAGAGCGCAGCATCCATCACCTCCCACACCCCGATCGCGCGACGCTGATCGAACGGATGCTCCAGCCCGATGCGCTGCGGGCGCCCCCGCACGGCGAGGTCGCCGCCGGCGTCGACGGTGAGATCGCCCGACTCGGTGCGCGTCAGGAGGCCGAGCACGAGGTCGACGAGACGGCCTTTGCCCAGCGCGCCGACGTCGATCGAGGCCGGCTCGGTGAGCGCGAGGCGGCCGCCCTGCCAGGAGAGCCGGTCGCGCCAGTCATCCGGAGCGGCGGCGGGCCCGGCGTCGTCGAACGAGTAGCGAGCGTCATAGCCGAGCGCGTCGAGCGAGGCGCCGACGAGCGGGTTCACCGCTCCGCCGGTGGCTTCCGACACCGCGGCGAGGGCATCGAGCATCACCGCGGCGTCCTCGGGCACCCGGACCGATCCCCCGCTCCGGGCCAGCGCACGCACGTCGGAGTCGTCGCGGAACCGCGACCACACCCTGTCGAACCCGTCGATCCGCGCCGTCACCGCGTCGCGCACCGTCGCGGGCAGCGGACGCTCGGTGACGATCTCCCACGTCGTGCCGATGGCGTCGAAGCGCCACGACGCCGGCACCGCGCTCACGGCTAGCTCGCCGCTTCGGACTTGATCGCCTCGATGGCCTCGTTGAAGCCGTTGCTGGTGAGCGACGACCCGGCGACGCGGCTGACCTGGATGCCGTCGATGTCCTGCCCCACGACCACATCGGCGATGCCCCCGATGAACTGCCCCTGGTACTGCTCGGACTCCCGCTTCTGCGGATCACCGGTGACCTTCACCGCGGTGATGACGTCGTCCTCGAGGGTCACCGTGACGCTGATCGTCTCGACCGACTCGGGCGTCGCGTACGAGCCGTCCGCCGTGTAGGTGCCGTCGGCGTAGGAGCCGGAGCCGGTCGAGCCGGCGTCGGTCGAGCCGGTGTCGGTCGAGGAGGACGAACCGGTGTCGGTCGTGGTGGGCTCCTCGGCCTCGGAGGCGGACGCCGCGCAGCCCGAGAGGAGCGCGATGCCGGCGACGGCTGTGAGGGCCGCTCCGGCGCGGACGGGGCGGGAAGCGAGTGCGGTGCGGATCATCGTGGTCCTCCTGGCTCGGGTCGGGCTCGTGGCGTCGACGCGGACTGCGTCGGGGATGATCCTGTCAACCGGTCCTATGAGCCGCCTTTGAACGACGCCTCAGCGCGCGATGAGCCGCGCCGCGCCCGCAGCACCGCCTTCAGCACCTCCACCGCGAGGAAGATGCCGATCGACACGACGATCGGGAGGATCCAGGATGCTGCGGGCACCGGTCGCGACTCGAACAGCACGTTCATGAACGGCACGTACGTGTAGATCAGCTGGAGGACGACGAGCGCGAGCGCCGACCACCACACCACGCGATTGCCCCGCAGCACGTCGATCGTGAGGCTGGAGCGGGTCAGGAAGCGGCAGTTGAACAGGAACGCGAGCTGCCCGAATGCGAGCATGAGCACCGCCTCGGTGCGTGCCACCTCGATGTCGGCCCCGGTCGCGACGACGCCGTAGAAGACGCCCATCGCCGCGCCGCCGATGAGCAGGGAGACGATGAGGATGAAGCCGAGCTCGCCGCGATTGATGATCGGGCCGCCGGTCGCGCGCGGCGGACGGCGCATGATGCCGCGCTCAGCGGGCTCGTACGCGAGCGCGAGCGACAGCGTCACCGCGGTGACCATGTTGACCCACAGCACCTGCACGCTCGTGAGCGGCAGCGCGAGCCCGAACACGACAGCGACAAGGATCACCAGCGACTGCGCGCCGTTCGTCGGCAGCAGGAACACGATCGACTTGCGCAGGTTGTCGTAGATGCGCCGGCCCTCGGCGATGGCGCTGCGGATCGTCGCGAAGTTGTCGTCGGCGAGCACGAACTCCGCGGCTTCCTTGGTCGCCTCGGTGCCCTTGATGCCCATCGCGATGCCCACGTCGGCGCGCGTGAGGGCGGGGGCGTCGTTGACGCCGTCGCCCGTCATCGCGACGACCTCGCCGTGCGACTGCAGCGCGCGCACGATGCGGATCTTGTGCTCGGGGCTCGTGCGCGCGTACACGTCGACGTCGCGCACGACCTCGCGCAGCTGCTCCTGGGTGAGCGCCTCGAGCTCGGCGCCGGTGAGCACCTCGGCGTCGGCACCCGCCAGACCCATCTCGTGCGCGATCGCGAGGGCCGTGCCGGCGTGGTCGCCGGTGATCATCTTCACGCGGATCCCGGCGGTGTGGCAGTCCGCGATCGCCTCGATCGCCTCGGGCCGCGGCGGGTCGACGATCCCCCACAGCCCGATGAACTCGAGGTCGACCAGGTCGTCGAGTGCGAACTCCTCCGTCGTCGCGCGCACCGGCTTGCGTGCGGCCGCGAGGACACGCAGGCCCTGGCTGCTGAGCGCCGCGATGGCCGCGTCCCAGCGGGCGAGGTCGAGCGGCTCGGATCCGTCGGCGCCGCGCTGGGTCAGCGAACGCTCGAGCAGGCGATCGGGCGCGCCCTTCACGAGGATCGCGCGCGAGACCTCACCGGCCTCCCCGCCCGAGCGGGCGCCTTCGTTGAGGGTCGCCATGAGCTTGTTGGCGGAGTCGAACGGGATGACGGCGACCCGTCGCCCGCCGGCGCTGCCGACGCCGCCCTTGATCGCGACGGCCTTGAGCGCGCCCTCGGTGGGCTCGCCCACGAGGCTCCACGTGCCGTCGTCGGCGCGCACGATGTGCGCGTCGTTGCACAGGGTCGCGATCGCCAGAATGGCGGCGAGATCGCCGCGGGGCGCAGCATCCGTCCCCTCCCCGCCCGTCGGCACGATCTCGCCCTCCGGCGCGTAGCCGAGCCCGGTGACGTCGTAGGCGGCGAGCGGCGTGACGATGTGGCGCACCGTCATCTCGTTGCGGGTGAGGGTGCCCGTCTTGTCGGAGCACACCGTCGTGACCGAGCCCAGTGCCTCGACCGCGGGGAGCTTGCGCGTGATGGCGTTGAGGCGGGCCATCTGCTGCACGCCGATGGCGAGCGTGATCGTCACGAGCGCGGGCAGGCCCTCGGGGATCGCCGCGACGGCGAAGCCGATGGCCGCCGAGATCAGCTCGTCGAACGGCATGCCGTGGAAGAAGCGGCCGATCATCAGCATGACCGCCGCCATGCCGAGGATCACGACAGTGAGCACGCGTCCGAAGCTGTCGAGCTGACGAGTGAGCGGAGTGGCCAGCGCATCGGCCTCGTCGGCGAGGCTCTGGATGCGGCCGAGCTCGGTCGTCGGCCCGGTCGCGGTGACGACGCCCCGGCCCTGGCCGGCGCTCACGATCGTGCCCGAGAACGCCATCGACCCGCGGTCGCCCACGCCCGCTTCTGCGGCGACCGGATCGGTCGTCTTGGAGGACGGCACCGATTCCCCGGTGAGCGCGGCCTCGTCGATCCGCAGCTGGTGGGCCTGCAGCAGCCGCAGGTCCGCCGGCACCTTGTCGCCCGGCATCAGCCGCACCACGTCGCCGGGCACGAGGTCGGCTGCGGGCACCGTGACCCAGCCGCCGTCCCGCCGCGCGCCGGCGTCGGCCGACAGCATCCCGCGGATCCCCGCGAGCGCCTTCTCGGCGCGCCCCTCCTGGACGTAGCCGATCACCGCGTTGATGATCGCGACCACCATGATCACCCAGAAGTCGAGCCAGTCGCCCATGAGCGCCTTGATCACGGCGGCGCCCAGCAGGATGTAGATGAGGGTGTCGTTGAAGTGCGCGAGGAAGCGCAGCCACGCGGGCTTTCGCACGGGTTCGGGCAGCCGGTTGGGCCCGGCGATCTCGATCCGCTCAGCGGCGTCAGCCGTGCTGAGGCCGCCGGCGTCTGCTTCGAGGTGCCTCAGGACGTCGTCCGCGGGGATCGCCCACGGACGCGCGACGGTGAGACGGGCTTCCGTCAGCGGCTGCGACATCCTTGCTTCGTCCTTCCGTCGCCGCCGGGGAGCCCGTGTCTCGACCCGCTGCCGGCGTCAGGCGGCTCCGTCGAACATGCTGGTGACGGAGCCGTCTTCGAACACTTCGTGGATCGCACGTGCGAGCAGCGGTGCGATAGGCAGAATCGTAAGCGTCGGGAACCGCTTCTCCGGGGGAAGCGGCACCGTGTCGGTCACGACGACCTCGTCGATCGCCGGACTCTGCAGGCGCTGCGCGGCCGGGTCGCTGAAGATCGCGTGGGTCGCGGCGACGATGACCTTGACCGCGCCGTTCGCCTTGAGGGCCTCGGCGGCCTTCACGATCGTGCCGCCGGTGTCGATCATGTCGTCGACCAGGAGGCAGACGCGCCCGTCGACGGCACCGACGATCTCATTGACCGTGACCTGGTTGGCGACGTTCGGGTCGCGGCGCTTGTGGATGATCGCGAGGGGCGCACCGAGGCTGTCGGACCACTGGTCGGCGACGCGCACACGGCCGGTGTCGGGCGACACCACGGTGAGGCGCTCGCGGTCCGCGTCGCTCAGCGTGTTCTCGAAGTACTCGAGCAGCACGGGCTTGGCGAACAGGTGGTCGACCGGACCGTCGAAGAAGCCCTGGATCTGCGCGGCGTGCAGGTCGACGCTCATGACGCGGTCTGCGCCCGCGGTCTTGAAGAGGTCGGCGACGAGGCGGGCGCTGATCGGCTCGCGGCCGCGGCCCTTCTTGTCCTGGCGCGAGTACGGGAAGTACGGCGCGACGACCGTGATGCGCTTGGCCGACGCGCGCTTGGCGGCGTCGAGCATGATGAGGGTCTCCATCATCCACTCGTTGACCGGCGGGCCGAAGCTCTGGATCAGGAACAGGTCGCACCCGCGGATCGACACCTCGAAACGGGTGAGGATCTCACCCGACGCGAACGTGCGGTACTCGGTCGGCACCAGCTCCGTGCTCAGCTGTGCCGCGACCTCGGCCGCGAGCTCGGGGTGAGAGCTTCCTCGTGCGACCACGAGGCGCTTCTTCGTCTTCGCGACGAGTCCCGGGGCGATGTC
>JAVBUG010000021.1:0-28255 GCA_031555515.1 Microbacterium sp.
CCACCGGCGGCGCCGCGTCCGGTGGCGGCGCGGCTTCCGGCGGCCCGGCGATCAGCGCCCCGCCGTCGGTCACCCCGCCCACCCCGTGACGCATCCCTGGTTCGAGGGCGTCGCGCCGCCGCGCGTCCTCGCGCACCGCGGACTGGTCACGCCCGATGCCGCGCGTGGCGGCATCGTCGAGAACTCGTTCGCCGCGGTCGCCGCCGCGCACTCGGCGGGCGTGCACTACGTCGAGTCCGACTGCCACCGCACCGCGGACGGGGTCGTGGTGCTGTTCCACGACGACGACCTGTCGCGGGTGACCGGCGATCCCCGCAAGATCGCCGACGTGACTGTGCGCGAGCTCGAGCACCTCATGGCCGAGCGAGGCGGCCTCATCACGCTGGGCCAGGCGCTGCACTCCTTCCCGACTGTGAGGTTCAACCTCGACGTGAAAGCGGCGGACGCCGCCTCCGCCGTCGGCACCGCCATCGCGCCGTTCGCCGACCGTGTGCTCGTGACCAGCTTCTCGGACGAACGGCGCCGCACCGCGCTGACCGCCGCCCGGGCCGTGGGCGACGCGTCGGGACGCAGCATCCGTCCCGCGACATCAGGGGGCCGCGGCACCATCGCGCGCGTGCTGGCGGCCGTGTCGGCGCGCTCGGATCGCCTGGTCGCGCGGGCTCTCGCCGGCGTGGACGCCCTTCAGGTGCCGGAGCGGCAGGGCCGTGTGCGCATCGTCACGCCCCGGCTCATCGCGGCGGCGCACCGGCACGGCGTCGAGGTGCACGTGTGGACCGTCAACTCCCCCGACGACATGGTCCGTCTGGTCCAGATGGGCGTCGACGGCATCGTCACGGACCGCGCCGACGTCGCGCTGGCGGCGCTGCGCTAACACCCGACGGTGGACGCGTCCACCCTCCGCTGTGCATCCACTGTGAAAGGTCGATGAACAGGGCCCCTTCGGATGATCCGCTCAGGTCACTTCGTTATACCTGTACAGCGACGAGAGGACCACAAAATGGCAGACCGCAGCCTGCGCGGCATCCGACTCGGCGCCCAGAGCCTACAGAGCGAAGAGGGCGTCGTGTTCCATGAGCGTGCACAGCACATCTACTCCTGCACATCGTGTGGACGTGACACGACTTTGACCTTCGCGGCCGACGCCGAGGTCCCGCCCGCCTGGGAGTGCCGCACGTGCGGCGCCGAGGCGCTGCTGCGGGTGGGCGACGGCACTGCGACCGTCGACCACTCCGGCGACAAGACCCCCCGCAGCCACTGGGACATGCTCCTGGAGCGCCGCACCATCCCCGAGCTGGAAGAGCTGCTCGAGGAGCGCCTCGCGTACGTGCGCGCCCGCCGCGGCGCCGGCGAGCCCGTGACGGTGGACAAGCTCAGCGCCTGACCCGCGCCTCGCGCGACGCCGGCCCTACGGGGCCGGCGGTTTCGCGTGCCCGCGCGACCGCCGTCGCGCGGCGACACCGAGTCCGGCGAGCACGATGACGCTCCCCCACGCCAGAAGCGCGTTCAGCCACGGCCCGATGAGGACGGCCGGCGTGAGGCCCGTCCGCAGGGGCACGTCGGTGAGCATGTGGCCCGGTTCGTCCGCCGGCAGTCCGTCGATGGTGGATCCGTCGGGCGCGATCACCTGGCTCGTGCCCACGGTCGAGAGGTTGACGACGGAGCGCCCGGTCTCGATCGCGCGCAGGCGCGCGACGGCGAGCTGCTGCAGGTTCTCGTCGGTGCCCCGGAAGTCGGCGTTGTTGGTCTGGAAGAGATAGATCTGCGCGCCGTCGCGCGCGCCCTCCCAGATCAGCGCGTCGTAGATGACGTCGAAGCAGATCGCGAGCCCGGCGATCGTTCCGTCGACGTCGAACACCGGCGGGGTGGTGCCGGGCGTGTAGTCGCGGCCGATCATCCCGATGAGGTCGGGGGCGATCGACGCGTAGAACTCCCGGTCGGGCACGTACTCGCCGAACGGCACCGGGTTGCGCTTGTCGTACGTCTGCTCGATACCGGAGCCCTCGCGCCAGAGGAACGACATGTTGAAGTACTCGTCGCCGCGCTTGTCGATGCGGTTGGCGATCAGCGGCGCGCCCACCTGCCTGGCCACGCGGTCGAGGGCGGCCGCGACGACGGGCGACGCATCGGGATCGACGTCGACGCTCCCCTCCGGCCACAGCACCACGTCGACGCCCTCTGCGCCGAACAGCGGCCTCGTGGCCTCGTACTGCGATTCGAGGATGTCTCCGGCTTCGCGGTGGTCGAAGTAGCCCGCCGGGCCGTTGCCCTGCACGCTCGCGACACGCATCGAACCGGCCGGCGTCGTCTCCCACGCGGGGACGAGGACGAGAGCCGTGGCGACGACGACGAGCACTCCCACCGGCAGGAGAGGACGGATGCCGCCGCCCCACGTCCGCCGCGGAGCGCGAACGAGTTCCACCGCGGCGGCGACGAGCGCGACGATCAGGAACGTGAGTCCGGCGGTCCCCGTCCACGAGACGACTTCGGCGAACGGACCGTTCACCTGCGACGTGCCGACGCGTCCCCACGGGAAACCGCCGTACGGGAAATTGCCGATCACCGCCTCTTTCGCGGTCCACAGGCCCGCGACGAGCACCGAGGTGAGCAGGACCCGCCCCCGGCGCGGCACCACCACGGGCACCCATCGATACGCCAGCGAGATGAGCACCGCGCCGCCCGCGACGAACAGCGCCTCGAGCAGGGAGAGCGCGAGCCACGGAAGCGGCCCGACCCACTCGGCGGTGAAGTCGACGTTGAGCAGATAGAACGCGAGACCGTAGGCCAGTCCCGTCAGGAACGCTCCGCCGGCCGAGCGCCCGATGAGCGTCACAAGGGCCAGCGCGACCGACGCGAAGGCCATCGGCCACCAGGCGACGGACGGGAACGCGAGGTCGAACAGCACGCCGGCCAGCACCGAGAGGGGAACCGCCGCCCACAGCGGGAGGATCGGGCGAGGTGGCACGGGATCAGCCTAAGCGAGCGGAACCGCGATCCTCCGCCGCGTCGGCGCCGCTAGAGGCCGGAGTACGCGACGATCCCGCGGCGCACAGCATCCAACGCCTGACGGGCCGTGCCCGCTATCGGCTGGTCCGCGACGATCGACAGCTGGTCGAGCAGGTCGATCGTCTGCTTCGACCAGCGCACGAAATCGCCGGCCGCCATATCGGCCTCGATCAGCACGCGGTCGAGCATGCCGCCGCGCGCCCACGTGTGCATCGCCTGCGCGAGACCGGCCGACACGGGATCGCTGCCCGGCAGCCGATGCTCCTGCTCGAGGTCGTCGAGCTCCTGCCACAGCGACAGCGTCGCCTCGAAAGCAGGGCGGAACCCGCCGCGCGGGAGCCCGCGCTCGCCCGGCCCGCCGTCGTCCCGTCTCGGCTCGTACACGAGCGAGCAGGCGAGCGCGGCAAGGGACGCGGCATCCAGATCCTTCCAGATGCCACGCCGCAGCGACTCGGCCACCAGCAGATCGCGCTCGCCGTAGATGCGGCGCATCGTGCGGCCGGCAGGAGTCAGCGTCGTCGCGCCGTCCTCCGCGATCGACACGTACTCGAGGGCGCCGAGCACATCGACGACGCGGTCGAAGATGCGCGCGACGGTGCCCGTGCGGGTCTCGATCTGGCGGCGGAGCTTGTCGACGTCGCGCTTGAGCTTCCAATACCGCTCGGCCCACCGCGCGTGGTGCTCGCGATCGGGGCACTGATGGCACGGGTGCCGCTGCATCTGCTTGCGCAGCGTCGCGATGTGGCGCAGCCGCTCGTCGCGCGTGCGGCGGGACGCGTTCGCGTCCTTGCGGTTGAGCTTCTCGACATCGCTCAGCTCGCGGCGGATGCGCGAGTACTCGGCGAAGTCGCCGCGATCGCACGTCATCGCCTTCGCGTAGCCGGCGAGTGACTCCTCCTGCTCCTTGACCTGCCGCGCGAGCCCGACGACCGCACGGTCGGCCTGGAACTGCGCGAACGACGACTCGAGGATCTCGCGTGCCTTCGCCCGGCCGAACTGGTCGATGAGGTTGACCGCCATGTTGTACGTCGGCCGGAAGCTCGAGTTGAGCGGGTACGTGCGCCGGGAGGCGAGAGCGGCCACGGCCTGCGGGTCGAGGCCTTCGGTCCACTGGATGACCGCGTGACCCTCGACGTCGATGCCGCGGCGGCCGGCGCGGCCGGTCAGCTGCGTGTACTCCCCCGACGTGATGGCGACGCGGGCTTCTCCGTTGAACTTCTCGAGCTTCTCGAGCACGACGGTGCGCGCGGGCATGTTGATGCCGAGCGCGAGCGTCTCGGTGGCGAAGACGACCTTCACGAGCTTGCGCTGGAACAGCTCCTCAACCACCTCCTTGAACGCCGGCAGGAGGCCGGCGTGGTGCGAGGCGACGCCGCGCTCGAGGTTCTCACGCCACTCCCAGAAGCCCAGCACGGCGAGGTCCTCTTCGAGGAGGGTGCGCGTGCGCTCCTCGATCACCGCGCGGATCTCGCGGCGCTCCTCCTGGGACGTCAGCCGCACGCCGGCGCGCCGCACCTGCTGCACCGCGGCATCGCAGCCCGCGCGGCTGAAGATGAAGAAGATCGCCGGGAGCAGGTTCGCCCGCGACAGCAGTTCGACGACATCGGGGCGGTCGAGGCGCTCGATCCGCTGCACGTTCGCGGATCGCACCGGCCGCTTCCCGCCCCGGTTCGGACGACGACGGGATGCCTCGTACCCGGCCTGCCGTGCGCTGTTCGACGCCTGCACCCGATGGTTGCGCTCGAAGTTCTGGCCCTTGAACGACCGGATGCGCATGAGCTCCTGGTTCACTTGGGCGGTCGCGATGCCGGCGCGGTCATCGAAGAGCGGCAGCAGATCCCCCCGGACGAGCACGTGCTGCTCGAGGGGCACGGGGCGGGTCTCGGAGACGATCACCTCGGTGTCGCCGCGGACGGTGTCGAGCCAGTCACCGAACTCCTCGGCGTTCGAGACGGTGGCCGACAGGGAGATCAGCCGCACGCTGGGCGCGAGGTGGATGATGACCTCCTCCCACACCGCGCCGCGGAAGCGGTCGGCGAGGTAGTGCACCTCGTCCATGACCACGTAGCGCAGGCCTCGCAACGCCGGAGAGTCGGCGTACAGCATGTTGCGCAGCACCTCGGTCGTCATGACGACGATGCGCGCATTGAAGTTGATGTTGGTGTCGCCGGTGAGCAGGCCCACCTCGCCCTCGCCGTAGACGTCCTGCAGCTCGCGGAACTTCTGGTTCGAGAGCGCCTTCATCGGGGTGGTGTAGAAGGCCTTGTCGCCCGGTTCGCGCATCGCGAGATGCACCGCGAACTCGCCGACGATCGTCTTGCCCGCCCCGGTGGGAGCGGCGACCAGCACGCTCCGGCCCTCTTCGAGGGCGCGGCATCCTTCGATCTGGAACGGGTCGAGCGTGAACCGCTGGGAGGCGGCGAAGGCGGCCGTGATGGGGTGCGTCCGATCGAGGCGTGCCGAAGCGCTCGCTCGGGCGTAGCGTTCGGCGGGAGCGGGGTCGCTCACGAGACCTCGGGCGGCAGCAGGCCGGCTGCGCGGTCGCGCTTCGCCTTGCGGCGGTCGAACAGCATCGAGAGCCCGACGGCGGCGAAGTAGAGCACGCACAGGATGCCCGCGAGGAGCAGCATCGAGGTGACGTCGGCGGCGGGGGTCGCCGCGGCGGCGAACACCGTGATCACGATGATGGCGACGCGCCAGCCCTTGAGGATGCCGCGCCCCGACACGACGCCCGCCAGGTTCAACGCCACCAGGAAGACCGGCGTGACGAACGAGATGCCGATCACCAGCAGCAGCTTGAAGACGAAGTCGTAGTACGTGGCGTAGTCGTAGAACTGCGCGACGCCCTGGTCGTTCGGCACGAAGTTGGCCATGAGGACGACCATGTGCGGCATGATCAGCCAGCCGACGTACAGCCCGGCGATGAAGAGCGGGATCGCGGCGGCGAGGAAGCCGACCGTGTAGCTGACCTCTTTGCGCGTGAGACCGGGCATGATGAACGCCCAGATCTGCCAGAGCCAGATGGGCGCCGAGATCAGGAGGCCGATCGCGAACGCGATCCGCATGTGCAGGTCGAAACCGCTCGAGACTGTCGTGAAGTTGAGAGCGATGTACTGGTCGCCGCGCTCGCTCGCGATCTGCACGATCGGCTGCGCCAGCAGGTCGATGACCCAGCCGCTGATGATGAAGGCGACGACCATGCCGACGACGAGGCCGGCCGCGGCGATGAAGAACCGCCGCCGCAGCTCGCGCAGGTGCCCGCCCAGGGACATGCGCTTATCGCGCCGAGGCTGCTCAGGCTCCTCGATGCGCGGTGGATCCGTGGTGACCACGGTGGGTCAGGATGACGGGTCTGCGGTGCTGCTCGAGCTCGCGGGAGTGTCGGCCTTGGGAGTCTCGGACGCCACGTTCTCGGCCTTCGGCTTCGCCGTGGAGTCGTCCTCCTTCATCGCCTTCATCTCGCCCTTGAAGACCCGGGCGGACTGACCGAGGCTCTTGGCCAGAGCCGGCAGTTTCGCGGCCCCGAACAGGAGCAGGATCACCGCGAGGATGATCAGAAGGTGCGGCCATCCGAATGCGCCCATGCGGAATCTCCTTGTCGGTGCGGATGTGCGTCCAGTGTAACCCGACGACGAAGGCTCAGACGGCTCTCACCGGTATTGCGCCAACCCGGCTTCGGCCCAGTCCGCCACGGCACGGCGTGCGGCGGCGGGCTCGAACACCTCGACGAGGCCGCCGCGCCGCGCCGCCAGGCGGCGGAGGCTGAGCTCGTCGGCGACGCGCATGGTCGCGACAGTGACGCCGTCGGCGGTCTCGAGCGACGCGCGGTCGAGGTAGTCACCCAAGAGCGGCGCGACATCCTCCGCGAAGCGGATGCGCGCGACGACGTCGCCCGCATCAGTGTCGAACCAGTCAGGGGCCTGCTCTCCCGCGTGCGTGCTCGGGATGCCTGTGAGCTCGAGGTCGCTGACGCGGTCGAGGTGGAACGTGCGCATCGCCTCACGCAGGTGGCACCAGCCCTGCAGGTACCACTGCCCGCTCGCGATGTGCACCTTCACGGGGTCGACGGTGCGCGTCGTGGGGGCCGCATCCGGTGCCTTGTACGTGAACGAGACGGCGACGCCGCGACGCAGCGCGTCGGACACGAGGTCGCGCACGGCGTCGACGGGCTCGGTCGCGAGGATCACTTCGGCCGGGATCCCCGACGCGCCCCGGGCGAGCTTGGCGAGCAGCCCCGCGTAGAGCGCGGTGTCGCCCACTCCAGGGATCGACCGCGCCAGCTGCAGCCCCGCGAGAAGCGCTGCCGCCTCGCGCGCGGTGAGCTTGGGCGCACGCTCGAGCCCCACCGAGTTCGTGATCACGATGAGGTCACGCTCGTCGAGGAGGTCCCAGTCGATGTCGAACAGGTCGTTCGCCATCTGCCAGTAGCCGCGATCACCGGGCAGACCGATCACGGTGAGCTTCTCGACCATCGACCGCATCTGCTCGGACGAGACGTCGAACTCGTCGGCGGCCTCGGCGAGCGAGACCTCGCCCTTGCCGATCAGGTACGGAACGAGCTGAAGCATGAGGGCCGCGCGATCGGTCGCGACCAACTGGCGCCGGACGCTCATGAGTTCCCCCCGTGGAGGTCGCGGGTCGCCGCGAGTCGGTCGATCACGCGATCGCGCAGGTCCGCGGGCTCGACGACCCGCACCTCGGGGCCGTACGAGGCGAGCTCGTCGGCGAAGATGTGCACGTCGACGTAGGGCACGCGGATGCCCTGCTCGGCCGGCTGCGCACGCCGCGCGAGGCGAAGCGCGGCCTCGGTGCCGGGGTTCACCTCGAGCAGCGCGGAGTTGCGCGCGGCGACCTCGTCGAGGCCGGCGAGCGCCCGGTCGCCCGCGCCCTCGCGCAGCGCCGCGTCGAACGACGCGCGGGTCGCCGCGACGGGGCCGACGATACGCGCGAGCAGGAACGTGCGGTCGGCGCGGACGTCGAGGTCGATGCCGAACACGTGCCATCGGCCCTCGTACTCGACGAGGGCGAGCGGCTGCACGCGCCGGGTGCGAGGCGCGGCCTCCCCCGGCTTGAGGTACGGGAACGTGACGACGCGGCTGGACTCGATCGCCTGCTGCAGCGCAGGGAACGCGGGGTCGCGCAGGCTGAGGCGCGGCGAGAACCCGATGATCGGCTCGTCGACGAGATCCCCCAGCGCGCGGATCTTGCGCAAGCCGCTGCGGGCGTCGTCCGACATCGAGCTCTCGCTCCACACTCCGCCGGCGAGGGTGAGCAGCGCCAGCTCGGCCGGCGTGAACTCGATGTCTTCCGGGAGCTCGTACTCCGCGCTCGGCACGCGATACCGAGCCTCGCGGAGGTCGTCGGGGTCGGCCCAGTCGCCGATCGTCTCGATCGGGACGCCGAGCCCGCGCAGCGACTCCTTGTCACGCTCGAACATCTTCTCGAGCGCGTCCTTGGACGCCCCCGCTTCGCTCTGCTCGCGGTAGCCCGCGACCGACGTCAGGATGGTGTCCTTCGTGAGGCCCTGATCGGTCGCGATGAGCGCCACCACGAGGTTCACCAGGCGCTCCTCAGGCGGGATCTTCGCGGCGGCGGTGGCAGGCACCCGCCTATCCTATGGCCGCGCGCGTCGAGGTCGTCGAACCCCGGGCTACTCCGCCGGCACCGCGTCGAGACCGAGGATGTCGATCACGAAGACCAGCGTCGAACCGGCCGGGATGCCGCTCTGCTCCTGGTCGCCGTAGCCCTCGTCGGGCGGAACGACGACGAGCACCTGCGAGCCGACGGTCTGTCCTTCGAGCGCCTTCGCGAAGCCGGGGACCACGCCGTCGAGCGTGAGCGATGCGGGCTCGCTGTCCCACGTCGTGTCGAAGGGCTCGTTCTCGCCCCAGACCACGCCGGTGTAGTGGACGCGCACCGGCTGTTCTCCGGTGACCTTCTCGCCGTCGCCCTTCTTGAGCGTCTGGATCGTCAGCTCGCTCGGCGCCGCACCGTCGGGGATGATGAGGCCGGGGCGGCCATCGGGTGCACGCACGACGCTCGGCAGACCGAACCCGCTGTTGAACTGGTTCTGGCCGTCGGCGGCAGCGAGATACACCTTGCGGAGGTCGATGACGGCGACGAGGGCGTCCCCGTCGTCGAGCCCGGCCTGCTCGGCGACGCCCGAGGCGAGGTCGTCGGCCGACAGTGCGACAGCGACACGGGATCCCTCGGTGGCGCAGTGCAGCGCGTCCTCGAAGCCGGGGAAGTTGGCGAACTGCGCGACCGAGCCCACACGCGACAGGTCGCCGTCGTACGGTGTCGCCGCGAGCAGCTCACCGGTGGTGCCGCTGAACAGTGCGACGTCGAGCACGAGGGGCTGGTTGACGGAGGTGATGGCCGTGCCGTCACCCGTCACGACGTCCGCGTACGCGAGCTCCGGAGCCTTCACCGGCGTGTACATCTCGACCTCGGGCTCGTCCTCGGTGTCGCCGGTGACGGTGATGAGATCCATCACGGCGGGGTTCGACACCTCGGGTCGCGAGCAGTCGGACTGAGGCGAGCCGGGCAGCGAGCATCCGGCAAGGCCGACGGTCACGAGTCCCAGGACGACCAGGGCAGCGGGGATCTTGCGCACCGGGCTAGTTTAGGCGGACTCGTCGGGCGCGTCCGACCGCGCGGCCGCCTGGCGGGCGCCCTCGGCCGCGCGCTCCGCCTCGCGGACCCGCTTGCGCAGGTTCTTGTCGGTGATCTGACGGTCGCCGACGGCGCCGGGCGTCCACAGCTCGACGTCCTCGTCGCCGTAGCTCGACTTCGACGCGCGGCGCTTCACCTCGGGCGGGACCGCCCCGGGCGCGAGTCGTCGCGCCCACACGAGGAAGCCGGTGTGCGCGACCATGCGGTGGTCGGGGCGCACGGCGAGTCCCTCGACGTGCCAGCCGCGGACCATGGTCTCGGTCGCGTCGGGCTCGGTGAACAAGCCGGTGCCGCGGATGTACTCCGCGACACGGCTGAGCTGGGTCGCGGTCGCGACGTAGCAGACCACGACGCCGCCGGGCGTGAGCGCCTCGGCCACGGCGTCGATGCACTCCCAGGGCGCGAGCATGTCGAGCACGACACGATCGACGGATGCTGCGGCCACGGTGTCGTTGAGCTCTTCGGCGAGGTCGCCCACCACGACATCCCAGTTGCCGGGGACGTGGCCCGTGAACGTCTCGACGTTCGCGCGAGCGACGGCAGCGAAGTCGTCACGCCTCTCGAACGAGACGAGCCGGCCCTCGGCGCCGATCGCGCGGAGGAGCCACAGCGACAGCGCGCCGGAGCCGACCCCGGCCTCGACGACGGTGGCGCCGGGGAAGATGTCGGCCTCGGCGAGGATCTGGGCGGCGTCCTTCGGGTACACGATGGCCGCGCCGCGCGGCATCGACATCACGAAATCGCGCAGCAGCGGGCGCAGCGCCAGGTACTCGTGCCCGCCGCTGGTCGCGACGACGGACCCGTCGGGCTGCCCGACGAGCTGCGAGTGCCGCAGGACGCCGTGGTGGGTGTGCAGCTCGCCGCCCTCGCGCAGCGTGACAGTGTGCAGGCGCCCCTTGGGCCCGGTGAGCTGCACGCGGTCGCCGAGGCGGAAGGGGCCGCTCGGCCGCGCGCCGGCCAGTTCCAGGTTGTCGGTCATCGGGTGTTCTCCTCGGCGGGCTGGGCGTGGACGCGGGCGCGGTGGGCCGCGTGGAACTCGGCGACATGGACGGCCGTGCGCCCTTCGAGGCTGTCCCAGAGGGTGTGGGCGCCGGCGCCGGTGAGCGACACCATCAGCGGCACGCCGATGACGGACGCGCCCGAGGCCACAGCCGAACGCAGCCCGTTGGGCGAGTCCTCGATGGCGACGGTCTGGTCGGGCGTGACGCCGAGCACCTCGCACGCCTGCAGGTACGGGTCGGGGAACGGCTTCGGGCGGGTCGCGTCATCGCCCGCGATGACGACGTCGAACGCGTCGAAGTCGATGAGGTCGACGACGGTCTGCGCCATGCGGCGCATCGACATCGTCACGAGCCCGGTCTTGATACCCGCCTCTCGCAGGCTCGCGAGGAGCTCGCGGGCGCCGGGGCGGAACGGCACACCCGTGACGGTCAGCTGGCGCATGACCTCGTCGGTGAGGTGGTCGATGATCGCGTCGGTGCTCATGCGCACACCCGTGCCCTGCAGGATGCGGGCCGAGTCCTCGAGTCCGAGACCGACGAGTCCGAG
The DNA here is from genome assembly GCA_031555515.1 of Microbacterium sp. Lineage (GTDB taxonomy): Bacteria > Actinomycetota > Actinomycetes > Actinomycetales > Microbacteriaceae > Microbacterium. Next base: position 11,230 of record JAVBUG010000021.1, read on the forward strand.
CGCCTGCTCGTGGGACCACGTCCCGCCGAAGCTCTCGATGAGGGGCGTCTCCGCCGCCATCCAGTACGGCTCGGTGTCGACGAGGGTGCCGTCCATGTCCCACAGGACGGCGGCGAGTCGGGGCGCATTCACCGTGCAATCCTACCGAGGGGTCACCGGCCCTCCCCGGGGGCGGGGGCATATCCTGGAAGGAACCCGTAGCGGATGCGGGTGAAGGGGGTCCCGTGGACGGACTGGGTCGTCGTGTTCTCGTCGCAGCGTTCGACGGCTGGAACGACGCCGGCGAAGCCGCGTCGTCGGCCATCACGCAGCTGCGCGACGGCGGCTCGTACGAGACGGTGTTCTCGGTCGATCCCGAGCTGTACTTCGACTACCAGTACACGCGTCCGCACATCGCCGCCGACGGCGACGGGCGTCGCACGCTGCGCTGGCCTGAGGCGACACTCCTGCGCCCCGCGCAGGCGACCCGCGGGACGCAGCTGTGGCTGCTCACCGGCGTCGAGCCCGCGCGCGCGTGGCAGGCGTTCTCGTCGGAGTTCATCGACATCGCCCTGCGCGAGGACATCACCGGGTTCGTCGCGATCGGCTCGATGATGTCGGACGTGCCGCACACCCGGCCGATCTCGGTCTTCTCCGGCAGCGACAACGAGAACCTCCGCACGGCGCTCGAACTCGAGCGGAGCACCTACGAGGGCCCGGTCGGCATCCTCAGCGTCCTCGGCGACGCCGCGGAGCGCGCCGGCATCCCGACCGCGAGCCTGTGGGCGAGCGTTCCGCACTACGTCGCCGGCCACACCCCGTCGCCCAAGGCGACGCTGGCGCTCCTCGACAGACTCGAAGACATCACCGGCGCCCCGGTCCCCCGCGGCGACCTCGCCACGGAAGCGGCGGCATGGGAGGCCTCCATCGACGCGGCCGCAGCCGACGACGAGGAGATGACCGAGTACATCCACCAGCTCGAGCGCACCCGCGACACGTGGGACTCGCCCGAAGCCTCAGGGGACGCCATCGCGCAGGAGTTCGAGCGCTACCTGCGCCGCACGGACGGCAAGCCGGGCGACGGGCCGAGCAAGCCCGGCCGCGACGACCCGCGCCGCTGAGCGGCATCCGTCCCCCGTGTCAGGGGTTGATGACGCCCATGCTCAGCAGCACCAGCAGCAGTGAGCCGACCGCCACGCGGTAGACCACGAACGGCAGGAAGCTGTGCTTGGAGATCCAGTTCATGAAGAACGCGATCACCCCGAGCGCCACGACGAACGCGACGGCGGTCGCCACCGCGGTCTCGCCGAGGGTGAACACGCCCGGCTCGTCGAGGCTCTTGAACAGCTGGAAGAAGCCGCTGCCGAAGACGGCCGGGATGGCGAGCAGGAACGCGTAGCGCGCGGCGGCGGCCCGCTCGTAGCCCATGAAGAGGCCGGCGGTGATGGTTCCGCCCGAGCGCGACACGCCCGGGATCAGCGCGAGCGACTGGGCGAAGCCGTAGATCACGCCGTGGCCGACCGTGATGTCCTTGAGCTTGCGCTTCTTGGCGCCGACATGGTCGGCGATGCCGAGCAGCACGCCGAAGAAGATGAGCATGCCGGCGGTGATCCACAGGGACCGCAGCACCGTCTCGATCTGGTCCTGGAACAGCAGACCGAGCACCACGATCGGGATCGAGCCGACGATGATGAGCCAGCCGAGCTTCGCGTCGGGGTCATTGCGCGGGATCCGGCCGAACAGCGCCCGGAACCAGTGCCCGATGATGCGCACGATGTCGCGCCAGAAGAAGACGACGACGGCCGCCTCGGTGCCGATCTGGGTGATCGCGGTGAACGCCGCGCCCGGGTCCTCGGCGGACGGCAGGAATTCGCCGAGGATGCGCAGGTGCGCACTCGACGAGATCGGGAGGAATTCGGTCAGTCCCTGGACGAATCCGAGGATGATCGCTTCGAGAAGCATGGGCGCCTTTCAGCCGTGCCATGACGGATGCCGCGGGCGCGGCATCCGCTCGGTTCTCAGTACGTGCGGAGCAGATCTGTGAGGACGGCCTGGCCGAACACGAGCGCGTCGATCGGGACGCGCTCGTCGACGCCATGGAACATGCCGGTGAAGTCGAGGTCGGCGGGAAGGCGCAGCGGCGCGAAGCCGTAGCCGGCGATGCCGAGGGTCGCGAGTGCCTTGTTGTCGGTGCCGCCGCCCATCAGGTACGGCACGACGGGGGCGCCAGGGTCATGGCGGCCGAGCGCCGCGACCATCGCGTCCACGAGATCTCCCGAGAACGGCACCTCGAGGCCGATGTCCTGGTGGACGATCTCGACCTCGACGCCGTCGCCGACGATACGACGGATGTCGGCGAGAGCGGCCTCCTCGGTTCCGGGGAGCACCCGCACGTCGACGAGCGCCTCGGCCCGGTCGGGGATCACGTTGTGCTTGTAGCCGGCCATGAGACCGGTGGGGTTCGTGGTCGTCCGCAGCGTCGAGCGGAGGAATCCGGATGCTGCGCCCGTGGCCGCCGCGATGGCGTCGGGGTCGTCCGCGGCCTGGCCGGTGAGCTCGGCGAGCCGCTCGCTCATCTCGCGTGACGTGTCGGTGAGGGTGACGGGCCACGCGGTGCGGCCGAGCGCCGCCACGGCCTCGGCGAGCCGCGTGACGGCGTTGTCGTCGTGGAGCTTCGACCCGTGGGCGGCGCGACCGCGCGCGACGAGCCGGATCCAGATGAGCGCCTTCTCCCCCACCTGCAGGAGGTACGCGTGACGATCGCCGATGGGGATCGAGTAGCCGCCCACCTCGCTGATCGCCTCGGTGGCGCCCGTGAACCAGCCGGGGCGATCGCGGACCACGAGGGCGGAGCCTTCGACCCCGCCGTTCTCCTCGTCGGCGAAGAACGCCAGGATGAGGTCGCGCTCGGGCTGCTCGCCCGCGCGCAGGATGTCGGCGACCGACGTCAGGATCATGGCATCCATGTCCTTCATGTCGACGGCGCCGCGGCCCCACAGCATCCCGTCCTTCACGACGCCGGCGAACGGGTCGACACTCCAGTCCTCGGCGATCGCGGGGACCACGTCGAGGTGGCCGTGCAGCACGAGCGCGGGCTTGTCGCGGTTGCGGCCCGGAACCCGCGCCATGACGTTGGTCCGGCGTGGGATCGGTTCGTAGAACTCGGGTGCGAGGCCCAGCGTCTCGAGATAGGCGCCGACGTACTCCGCGGCCTCGCGCTCACCGTTCGAGCGGCCGCCGCCGTGGTTCGTCGTGTCGAAGCGGATGAGATCCCGCGCGATCGAGGCGACTTCGGGAAGACCGAGATCGGGAGAAGGCATGCCGACAAACCTACCCCGATGCCGTGGCCGCCTCGTGCGGGCGGCCACGCGGCGGGTCAGGGGACGACCGTCAGCACACCCGTGATGATCAGCGTCAGCAGCGTGGTCCAGCCGACGATCGCGACGCCCTGCCAGAACAGGATCCGCGCAGTGCCGACGCCCGCACCAGCGAGCATCGTGGCGGTGAACTGGGTGGGAAGAAGCAGCGGACCCAGAAGGCTCACGCCGGGGACGCCGTAGCGCTCGAACGAGCGCTGGAACTTGACCCGGCGCGCGGCCTTGCGGTCGGACTCGTGAGGGTCGACGTCGCCGGCCGCCACGGCGTCCTCGGCCGCGATCGTGCCGTCGGCGTTCACGAGACGACGCGCCCTGCTCCGTGCGACGACGGCGCGCCGTGCCCGGGCACTCAGCAGGACCAGCACGGCCACGCACAGGAAGTTGCCCGCGATCGCGGCGATCGCGGCGACCACGGGGTTGATGCCGCCGATGATGCCGATGGTGGCGGCGCCCTCACCCTCGATGAAGGGCACGGCGCCCGCGAGGGCGACGATGAGGGGCTGGACGAGTTCGGGCACCTGGGCGACGAGGGCCTGGAACTGCTCCATGAGGTTCACGGGATACTCCTGTGGTGTGGGGCGGGCGGTGGTGGCCGGGCCCGCCGTCTTCCGGCGTGCCCCCAGTCCATCGCCTCGGGTGAGCGACGGTAAGTGTCCGTCTGTCACCTCGTGACGGGCGGTTCGCACGCCCGGAGGGTGACATGTGTCATGGCCGTAGGGTGGGACCCATGAGCCGCCCCGCAACAGCTGCCGCGGCGGTGCGCGGCCCGATCCGTCGACGGATGACGCTGTCCCGGGGCATCGCCGCGACCTGGTGGTACACCGTCGTGGGCGTGCTGTTCCTGGAGTTCATGGTCGTCTTCGCCGGGACGGTGACGCTGCTGGGCACGGGCGGCGACGCGACGCCGTCCCTGGTCGCCGGCATCGGCGGCATCGTGTGGTGGCTGTCCACGGTGCCGCTCCTGCTCGAGTACCGCCACCGCGTCGAGGGCGCTCCCCTCGCGCGATGGTCACGGACCGTCGGACCGCTGATCGTCGCCGCCGTCTTCAGCCTCGTCCTGGGGCTCGCCTCGGGACTGTGGCTCCTGGCCGTGATCCCTCTCGCGCAGTCCCTGGTGCTGCTGAACTGGCCGCCCGGAGTGCGCCTTCGTGTCGTCCTGGCAGTGACCTTGCTGCTCGGCGTGCTCTGGTTCGTCGACACCCGGGCCGCGGCCTCCGGCGGCCCCGGCTGGTGGCTGATGGGCTTCTTCATCACCACGCTGCCGCTCATGAGCGTGCTGTCGCTGTGGTGGTGGGATGTGCTCATCACCGTCGACCGGGCGCGGGCGTCCGAGGCCCGGCTGGCGGCGACCCAGGAGCGCCTGCGCGTCGCAACGGATGTGCACGATCTTCAGGGGCACCACCTCCAGGTCATCGCACTGCAGCTGGAGCTCGCGGAGCGGCTGATGCCCCGCGATCCGGATGCGGGGCTCGAGCAGCTGCGCGCGGCGCGGGCCAGCGTCGACGAGGCTCGTCAGGGCACGCGCGACCTCGCGACGCAGGTGCGCTCGGTGCCGCTGCCCGACGAGCTGGCCAACGCCGCCGATCTGCTGCGCGCGGCGGGACTCGCGGTGGAGCTCACCGTCGATCCGGATGCCGGCCGGGCGCCGGCATCCGTCCTCGCCCCGATCATCCGCGAGACGACCACCAATGTCCTGCGCCACGGCGGCGGCGGATGGGCGCGCCTCGCGCTGGCCGGCGACGCTCAGGGGTGGCGGTACGAGATCGCCAACGACGCCGGAGCCGCCGTGCCGCAGCGCGACGCCTCGGGCCTGCAGGGCATGGCCCGACGGGTCGCCGAAGCCGGCGGCACGTTCGACGCGCGCGTTCACGAGGGCGCGTTCGTCGTCGAGGTGCGGGTGCCCGTCGGCGACGAGGCGGGTCGATGATCCGCGTCCTGCTGGCCGACGACGAGGCGATGATCCGCTCGGCGCTCGCAGCGCTCCTGCGGCTCGAGGCCGACATCGAGGTCGTCGCCGAGTGCGTCGACGGCACCGAGGCTGTCGCCGAGGCCCTGCGCCTCTCCCCCGACGTGTGCCTGCTCGACCTCGAGATGCCTGGCCTCGACGGCGTCGAGGTCGCCGCGCGCGTGACGCGCGCCACCCGGGCGCGCTGCGTGGTCGTGACCCGGCATGCGCGCCCCGGGGTGCTCCGCCGCGCGCTCGCGTCGGGCGTGTCGGGGTTCCTTCCCAAGTCGCGCGGCGCCGACGAGGTGGCCGAGGTCATCCGGCGGGTGGCGGCGGGAGGACGCTACGTCGACCCTGAGGTCGCCGCCGACGCGCTGAGCGACGAACGCTCGCCGCTCACCGATCGCGAGCTCGACGTGCTGCGCGCCGGACGCCGCGGCGAGACGACCGGGCAGATCGCGCGAACCCTGTCGCTCGCACCGGGAACGGTGCGCAAACACGGGTCCGCCGTGCTCGGAAAACTCTCGGTGAGCACGCGCCAGCAGGCGGTGATCCTCGCGGAGGAGCGCGGCTGGATCTGACAGCGGCCGGCCCGGACGCTCACCCGCTCTCCCCGAAGAAGCTGTGGCGGGAAACAGTGAAGGCCCCCGGTTCTCCGGGGGCCTTCTGCTGTGCGCGAGGGGGGACTTGAACCCCCACGCCCTATACGGGCACTAGCACCTCAAGCTAGCGCGTCTACCTATTCCGCCACCCGCGCAGGTGGTTTTCGGTTTCGCAACCGAGAAATGACACTACCACCTCACCGGACGTTCAACGAATCGACGCACGCCCGGGCGCGTCATCCCATCGAGACGCCGAACAGCAGGCCCAGGATGTATGTCACCGCGGCGGCGCCGAATCCGATGGCGAGCTGGCGGAGGGCACGCTTGAGCGGCGGGGCGCCCGACAGCAGCCCTACGGCGGCACCGGTCGACATCAGCGCGATCCCCACCAGCAGCAGGGCCGCGACGACGGCGGTGAGGCCGGACAGGCCGAAGATCCACGGCAGGACAGGGATGATCGCGCCGGACGCGAAGAACAGGAAGCTCGACAGCGCGGCCGCCCAGGCGCTCCCGACGACCTCTTCGTGGTCGGCGACCGAGATCGGACCGGTGTCGGTGCGTCCCTGGCCGAGGGCGTGCGCCGCCTCGACGACACGGCGCGCACGTGCCGACGCCTCGGCCTCCGGCATCCCGCGCGTCCGGTACACGAGCGCGAGCTCGTTGGCGTCGATGTCGAGGTGCGGGATCGCGCCGTCGGCGTAGTCGCTCGGCTCGGTGGCCGCGAGGAGCTCGCGCTGCGAGCGGACCGACACGAACTCCCCCGCGCCCATCGAGAGCGCGCCCGCGAGAAGGCCGGCGATGCCGCTGAAGAGCACGAACTGGCTCGAGACGCCGGTGGCGCCGATGCCCATGACGAGCGCGAGGTTCGAGACGAGTCCGTCGTTCGCGCCGAAGACGGCGGCGCGGAAGGTGCCCGAGAGCCGTCGGCGCCCGCGAGCCGCGAGCCCGCGCACGACCTCGTGGTGGATCCGCTCGTCCGCCGCCATCGTGGAGGTCGCGAACGGCTCGTCGTCGTACGGCGAGCGGGCCTCCGCGTTCTGGGCGAGGGCGAGCACGAAGATGGAGCCGAAGCGCTTGGCCATCCAGCCGAGCATGCGGGTGCGGACGTCGGCCTGCGGCAGTCGCGCCGGCTCGGCGCCCAGGAGCTGCAGCCAGTGCGCCTCGTGACGTCCCTCGGCCTCCGCAAGGGCGAGGAGGATCTCGCGCTCCTCCCCCGTGCGCCGTCCGGCGAGCTCGCGGTACACGCGCGCCTCCGCGCGCTCGTTGACGAGATACCTCGCCCAGCGGCGTCGATCGCGGTCGGTCGGTGCGGCGGGCGTGCTCACTCGGGCCTCCAGTCAGGGGTGCGGGACCCGTCAACGCTAGCCACCGCGGCAGGCCCGGCAGCCCGGAAGCCGAGGATTGCCAGCATTTCGGGGATCCGAACGGGCGGCCCCTGGGTCAGGAGCGGACGCGCTTGCGGAGCACGTCGATGCGGGACTGCAGCTGGGTCACCGTGGCGTGCGACACGGCGGGGCCGCCGCAGATGCGGCGCAGCTCGGCGTGCACGAGGCCGTGGGCCTCGCCCGTCTGGCGGGCGTAGAGGCCGACGAGGCTGTTGAGGAGCTGGCGCTGCTCCTTGAGCGTGCGATGCAGCGCCTGGGGCAGCGCGGGCTCCTCCTCGGGCGCCGTCGCCTCCTGCGCCTCGCGCGCGGTGCGGTGCCGGGACTGCCGCGAGACCCGCGACATCAGGACGTCATGCACCTGGTCGGGTTCGAGAAGACCCGGGATGCCCAGGAACTCCTCCTCCTCGGGCGTGCCGGGCACGGCGAGCTGGCCGAACTCCTTGCCGTCGAACAGCACGCGGTCGAAATGCGCGAGCGAGCCCAGCGCCTGGTACGTGAACTCCTCTTCGAGCGCGTCGGAGGCCTTGTCTTCGCGCTCCGCCGCGTCCATGAGGTCTTCTTCGGCGTTCCACTCGTCCTCGCCGTCCGAGTCGCGGTCCAGCGCGTGGTCGCGCTGACGCTCCATCTCGTTCGCGAGGGCGAGCAGCTGCGGCACGTTCGGCAGGAACACGCTGGCGGTCTCGCCGCGACGGCGTGCGCGCACGAAGCGGCCGATGGCCTGCGCGAAGAACAGCGGCGTCGAGGCGCTGGTCGCGTACACGCCGACCGCGAGGCGCGGCACGTCCACGCCCTCCGACACCATTCGCACCGCGACCATCCAGCGGCTCGTGGACTTCGAGAACTCCTCGATGCGGCTCGAGGCCTCGGCCTCGTCCGACAGCACGACGGTCGGCGCCTCGCCGCAGATGTCGTGCAGGATCGCGGCATAGGCGCGCGCGGCGGTCTGATCCGTCGCGATCACGAGGCCGCCGGCATCCGGAACGTGCTCTCGCACCTCGGTCAGGCGCCGGTCGGCCGACCGCAGGACAGCAGGGATCCAGTCGCCTTCGGGATCGAGCGCGGTGCGCCAGGCCTGCGAGGTGATGTCCTTGGTGTTGTCCTGACCGAGCTGCGCCTCCATCTCCTCGCCGGTCTTGGTGCGCCAGCGCATCTGACCGGCGTAGACCATGAAGAGCACGGGACGCACGACGCCGTCCTCGAGCGCGCGCCCGTAGCCGTAGGCGTAGTCGGTGCGGGAGAGGCGGATGCCCTTGGCGTCGGGGTGGTACTCGACGAACGGGATGGGGGCCGTGTCGCTGCGGAACGGGGTACCGCTGAGCAGCAGCCGGCGTGTCGCCCGCGCGTAGGCCTCACGCAGCGCGTCGCCCCAGCTGAGCGCGTCGCCGCCGTGGTGCACCTCGTCGAGGATCACGAGCGTCTTCGCGTCCATCGTGAGCCGCTGATGGACGGATGCCTTCACCGCGACCTGGGCGTAGGTGACGGCCACGCCGTGGTACTGGCGGGCGGGCGCGAAGTGCCGGTTGCTGAAGGCCGGGTCGAGACGGATGCCCACGCGGGCGGCCGCGTCGGCCCACTGGGTCTTGAGGTGCTCGGTCGGCGCGACGACGACGATGCGGTTGATGACGCGGCGCCTCAGCAGCTCGCTCGCGAGGCGGAGGGCGAAGGTCGTCTTGCCGGCGCCCGGGGTCGCGGCCGCGAGGAAGTCGCGGGGCCCGCCGCCCGGGCCGTCGGGGCCGTCCAGCCCGAAGTAGAGGTCGAGAGCCTCGGCCTGCCAGGCACGCAGACGCTGCGCGGTTCCCCACGGGGCGCGCTGCGGGTAGGTCGGCGACAGGTGCTCGGCGGCGAAGCTGCCGATGTGCGGCTCGGCACCATGCGGTCCGGTCGTGAGACCGCCTTCGGCGGACGCCGCGGTGAGGAGGTTCTCGGGTGGAGCGGGCGGCGATTCGATCGTCGTTTCGTCCGTCACCGATCACACCTCCCCCGTAGACAACGAGTCACCACGATAGACGACCCGCACGACATCGCGGGCCGGGCGGCGCCGGGTCGCGGCATCCGGTGTCCTGTCCCCGGCCGCGATAGCCTGACTGTCGGTCACGAGCCGAGAATGGATGACACGGATGTCCACGAGAGAAGATCCCCGCAGTCCCTACATCGCGAACGCCGGGCCGCACCCGTGGCGCCGCTACGTCGCGATCGGCGACTCCTTCACCGAGGGCGTGGGCGACCCCGAGCCGTCGGCGCCGAACAGGGTGCGCGGGTGGGCCGACCGCGTCGCCGAGGTGCTCTCGGAGCAGGTCGACGACTTCGCCTACGCGAACCTCGCGATCCGCGGACGCCTGATCGGCCAGATCGTCGACGAGCAGGTCGCTCCGGCGATCGCCCTCAAGCCCGACCTGGTGACCTTCTCGGCGGGCGGCAACGACGTCATCCGCCCCAACGGCGACCCCGACCACGTCGCGCAGCTCTTCGAGGACGCTGTGGTGCGCCTCTCGCGCGACGGCGCCACCGTCGTCGTGTTCACCGGCATCGACACCGCGTTCACCCCGGTGTTCCGCGGCATCCGCGGCAAGGTCGCGATCTACAACGAGAACATCCGCGCGATCGCCGACAAGTACGACTGCATCGTCGCCGACCAGTGGGCGCTCAAAGAGGTGCAGGACATGCGCTTCTTCGACGACGACCGCCTGCACTACAACGCTCTCGGCCACCACGAGGTCGCCCGCATGGTGCTGCGCTCGCTCAACGTGCCGAACGACCTCCAGCCGATGCAGCCCGACCCGCTCCCGATCCGCACGTGGCGCGAGGCGCGGGCGGTCGACGTCATGTGGGCGCGCGAGTACCTCGTGCCGTGGGTGCTGCGCCGCCTGCGGCACCAGTCGTCCGGCGACCACGTCACGGCCAAGCGGCCCGACCCGCTGCCGGTGATCACGATCGCGCCGGGACCGGATCCTGCCCCTCCGCGCGGCGAGGAGGCCTGACGTGGCGACGCACCTCGTGACCGGCGCGGGTTCCGGCATCGGCGCCTCGCTGACCGAGCGGCTCGTCGCGCGCGGCGACGACCTGTGGCTGCTCGTGCGCGATGCCGGGCGCGCCGCGCAGCTGCGCGAGCGCTTCCCCGGCGCGCAGACGCTCGTCGGCGACCTCGCCGACCCCGCGCGCCTGTCATGGGCGTTCAGCCACCAGAGCGTGCCGCCGCAGCTCGATTCGCTCATCCACGTGGCCGGCGTCGTGGAGCTCGGCGCGATCGGCGAGACGCCGGTCGCGACGTGGCAGCACCAGCTCAACGTCAACTCGGTCGCCCCCGCGGAGCTCACCCGCCTGATGCTCCCCGCCCTGCGCACCGCGCGCGGACGCGTCGTTTTCGTCAACTCCGGCGCGGGGCTTCGGGTGAGCCCCGAGTGGGGCTCGTACGGCGCGAGCAAGTTCGCGGTGCGCGCCGTCGCGGATGCCCTCCGTGAGGAGGAGCGGGCGAACGGTGTGCGCGTGACGACCGTGTACCCCGGCCGGACCGCGACACCCATGCAGGAGAAGGTGCACCAGCAGGAGGGCGCGGACTACGACGCGTCGCAGTGGATCGACCCGGCATCCGTCGCGACGGCGATCCTGGCGGCCCTCGACCTGCCCCGCGACGCGGACCTCACCGAACTGATGGTGCGACCGGGCGCCTGACGCGGCCGCGGCGCGGCCACGAGCACGTCAGCGCGCCCGCAGCTCCCACAGCGCCACCGCGCTCGCCGCGGCGACGTTGAGCGAGTCGACGCCGCCCGCCATGGGGATCGTGACGACGGTGTCTGCCGCTTCGAGCGCCCGGCGCGACAGCCCATCGCCCTCGGCACCGAGCATGAGCGCGACCCGCTCCGGCCGGCGTGCGCTGAAGGCGTCGAGCGAGACGGCGCCGTCTGAGAGGGCGAGCGCCGCCAACGCGAATCCCGCGTCGTGCAGCACCCCGCGCGCCTCGCCCCACTCCGGCAGCCGCGTCCACGGCACCTGGAACACTGTGCCCATGCTGACCCGCACGCTGCGCCGGTAGAGCGGGTCGGCGCATCTCGGGCTGATCAGCACCGCATCGGCGCCGAGCCCGGCCGCCGCGCGGAAGATCGCGCCGACGTTCGTGTGGTCGACGATGTCCTCGAGCACGACGACGAGCCGGGCGCCCGCGACGACCTCGGCGACCGACGGGAGCTCGGGCCGGTGCATGGAGGCCAGCGCGCCGCGGTGCACCGCGTACCCGGTCAGGGACTCGGCGATCTCAGGGGTCACGACGTACGTCGGCACCGCAGCATCCGTCACCAATTCCTCGATGTCGGGGAGCCACTTCTCCTGCACGAGCACCGATCGAGGACGGTGGCCGGCGGCGATCGCGCGCCCGATGACCTTCGCCGACTCGGCGATGTAGAGGCCGCCCTCGGGCTCGATCACTCGCCGCAGCGCGACGTCGGTGAGATCGCGGTAGTCGGCGAGCCGCTCGTCGGAGGCATCGGTGATGTGGATCGCATGCATCGCGTCCCATCGTCGCATGGCGCTCAGGCCGGAGTGCCGACCGCCGTCCAGGCCCGCGCGGTCACCGTGAACGCGCCGTCGCCGAGCTCGTCGCGCAGCGCCCCCTCCAGCCGCGCGACCTCCTGACCGTCGAGCGTGGCGATGTAGCGGCCGGCGGGCCCGACGCCGAGGAGGAACGGGTCCCACCAGTCAGCGAAGTCCCGGAACGACACGGTGCACTCGACCACCGACTGCGTGACGTCGGCGAGTCCCGCGCGCCGGAAGATGTCGACGAGCTGCCCTGGCGCCGCACCGCTCAGGCCCGCCTCTCCACGCACCCCGTCGTCGAGCCGGCGCGCCACGCGCCAGAACGTCGAGAGCGGTCCGCCGTCGCCCGCGTGATCCCACACGCAGGCCGAGACCCGGCCTCCCGGCACCGTGACACGGCCCATCTGCGTCACCCCGCGCACCGGGTCGGACATGAAGTGGACGACGAGCTGGGCCAGCGTCGCCCCGAACTCTCCGTCGGAGAACGGCAGGTGCTCCGCTTCCGCGACACGCACGTCCACGCCCGGGCACAGCTCCTCGGTCGCCTCGACGAATGCCGGCTCCGGGTCCGCGGCGCTCACCGCCGCAGGACCGCGACGCGTCACGAGCTCGAGGGTGAGCATCCCCGGTCCGCAGCCGACGTCCAGCAGCCGGGCGTCCGCATCGACGCCGTCGAGCCCGACTGTCGCGAACTCGACCGCCAGCGGGGTCGAGAACCGGCCCATGAAACGCGCGTACTCGTCGGCGCTGACGCCCTCGAAGCTGCCCACGCGCTCATCCTGGCACTCCATGCCCCTTCGTAACATCCCGGAAAACCGCGAGGCCTACACTCGACGCGAAGGGGGTGCGCCGTGACGACGATCGCGACCGGAATGGACGCCCGGACGACGGATGCCGTGGCCCAGGCCATCGCCACGCTCTCGGGTCGGCGCATCGCCGTGCTGACGGGCGCGGGCGTCTCGACCGACTCGGGAATCCCCGACTACCGCGGCGCGGGCGCGCCCGTGCGGACCCCGATGACCGTCGAGCAGTTCCTCTCGAGCGACGCATCGCGCCGCCGCTACTGGGTCGGCAGCCACCTCGGCTGGCAGGCGTTCGCGTCGGCAGAGCCCAACCCCGGGCACCGCGCCCTCGCCGATCTCGAGGCTCGAGGACTCGCCACCGGCGTCGTGACCCAGAACGTCGACGGGCTCCACGTGCGCGCCGGCAGCCGCCGCGTCGTCGAGCTGCACGGCACGATGCGCCGCATCTTCTGCACACACTGCGGCCAGGTCTTCGACCGACGAGACCTCGCCCGCCGCGTCGAGGACGACAACCCGTGGATCCGCGTGCCCGAGAACGTCGCACTCGGACCTGACGGCGATGTGCTCCCCGAGAGCACCGAGGGCTTCCGCATCCCGGACTGCAGCGTGTGCGGCGGGATGCTGAAGCCCGATGTCGTGTTCTTCGGCGAATTCATCCCCGCTGAGAAGTTCCGCGAGGCCGAGCAGCTGGTGCACACCAGCGAGGCGCTCATCGTCGCAGGATCCTCGCTCGTGGTGAACTCCGGCATCCGGCTGCTCGAGCGTGCTCGCCGACGCCGCCTGCCCGTCGTCATCGTGAACCGCGGCGCGACGCGCGCCGACGCCCGGGCTTCGGTCAAGATCGACGCCGGCACGAGCGAGGTGCTGCGCGCGCTCGCCGACGGGCTGCCGGCGCTCGCCTGAACCGAGACGTCCAGGTGGCGCGGGTAGGGTCGAGAGCATGACCGCCCTCACCCTGATCCGCCACGGCGAGACCGATTGGAACCGCGACCGGCGCATCCAGGGCTCGACGGACATCCCCCTGAACGACACCGGTCGCGCGCAGGCGCGTGCCACCGCCGCGGTGCTGCGCGAGCGCCTCGACGGCGGCCTGCCTGTCACGATCGTCTCGAGCGACCTCGCCCGGGCCCGCGAGACGGCGGAGATCATCGCGACCGAGCTCGGCCTCGCCGCGCCCCGCGCGTACGCGGGCCTCCGCGAGCGCGCGTACGGCGAAGCGGAGGGCCTCGGCATCGACGAGTTCCGCACCCGCTGGGGCGACTGGCACACCGCCGAGGTGCCGGGCGCCGAGCCGTGGCCAGAGTTGCGCGCCCGCGCCATCGCCGCCCTCGGCGGTGTCGTCCGGGAGCACCGCCGCGCGACCGCTCCCGCCGCCGCCTCGCTCATCGTGGTGAGCCACGGCGCGCTGATCCGCGAGGTGATGCGCCACGCGACGGCGGGCGAGCTGCCGCTGGAGGGCGAGCGCCTCGCCAACGGCGCCACCCACGACTTCGTCTACGAGCGCGACCACCTGCGGCTCGTGACGTACGCGGGGCTGGTGGCCTAGGTTCGGCGCGCGGCTCAGCCTTCCGGCGAGTCGGCGCGGGCCAGCACGCCGCGCGCATGCCGCAGCACCGGCTCGTCGACCATGCGTCCTTCGTACGAGAACACGCCACGCTCGGACTCGGCGGCCGTGAGCACTGCGCGCGCCCAGGCCACTGCCTTCTCGTCGGGGCGGTAGGCGGCGCGGATGACGGCCACCTGGCTCGGGTGGATGCACGCGGAAGCACGGAAACCGGATGCTGCGGCGTCCGCCGCCTCGATCGCCAGGCGCTTCGCGTCCTCGATGTCGAGGTGCACGGCGTCGATCGCGGCCTTGCCGCGTGAACCGGCGGCGAGCAGCACGCGGGAGCGCGCGTAGCGCGCGATGTCGCGGTAGCGGCCGTTCGGTTTGCGGCTGGAGGTGCCGCCGATGCTGGCGACGAGATCTTCCGCGCCCCACATCAGCGCCACGACGTTGTCGAGCGCCGCGATGCGGTCGGCCTGCGCGACGCCCTTCGCCGTCTCGCACAGGGCGACGACCTCGAACCGGGCGTCGATGCGACGGATGCGCTTGGGCGACTCGGACTTCGCGACCATGATCCGCCGGTAGTCCGTCTGCGACAGCGTCGCGAGGTCGGCGATGAACGCATCGGTCTCGGGCGGGTTCACGCGCACGATCACCCGCGCCGGATCGAGCTCGGATTCGATGAGGTGTCCGCGCGCCGCGGTCTTGTCGGCAGGCGCGACCGCGTCCTCGAGGTCGAGGATCACCGCATCCGCCCGGTCGAACGCCTTCGCGTACCGCTCGGGGCGGTCGGCCGGGCAGAACAGCAGCGCGGGGCCGAGGTCGAAGCTCATCGGGTCTCCTCCGGGGTTTCTGGTGCCCGCCACATCAGCGCGGTCCGGGTGGCGAGGGCGACGACGTCGCCCCGCTGGTTGCGGCCGGTGTGACGCAGCGTCACGATCCCCTGCCCCGGTCGCGACGCCGACAGCCGCTTGTCGAGCACTTCGGTCTCGGTGTACAGCGTGTCGCCGTGGAACAGCGGCGCCGGGAACGACACATCGGTGAGGCCGAGCTGGGCGACGAGCGTGCCCTGCGTGATCTGCGAGACGGATGCCCCGACCATCGTCGCGAGCGTCCACATCGAGTTCATGAGGCGCCGGCCGAACGGCTGGGTCTCGGAGAACGCGGCGTCGAGGTGCAGTGCCTGCGTGTTCATCGTGAGCGACGAGAACAGCACGTTGTCGGCCTCGGTCGCCGTGCGTCCGGGCCGGTGCAGGTACCGCGCGCCGACCTCGAGCTCGTCGTAGTACAGCCCGCGCTGGACGATCTCGCGCGCGTCGCCGGCGGGCACGTCGTCGGGAGCGTCGGGGGTCACGTCTGTCACGCTACCCTCACGCCACGCCGAGCGCCCGCGCGATCACCAGCAGCTGCACCTCGTTCGTGCCCTCTCCGATCTCGAGGATCTTCGAATCGCGGTAGTGCCGCGCGACCGGGTACTCGTTCATGAACCCGTTGCCGCCGAAGATCTGGGTGGCGTCGCGGGCGTTGTCCATGGCGGCGTCGCTCGCGGTGAGCTTCGCCATCGCCGCCTGCGTCTTGAAGGGCTTGCCGGCATCCCGCAGGCGGGCCGCGTGGTGCCACGCCAGACGTGCGACGTGCACGCGCTGCTGCATGCGCGCGAGCAGGAACTGGATTCCCTGCCGCGTCGAGAGCGCGTCGCCGAACACGGTGCGCTTCTTGGCGTAGTCGACGGCCGCGTCGAGGCATCCTTCCGCCGCTCCCGTGGCGAGCGCGGCGATCGCGATGCGCCCCTCGTCGAGGATGTGGAGGAAGTTCGCGAAGCCGCGCCCCTCGGTGCCGAGCAGGTTCGCCGCGGGAACGCGCACGTCCTGGAAGGTCAGCGGGTGCGTGTCGGACGCGCGCCAGCCGACCTTGTCGTAGCCGGGTTCGACCGTGAAGCCGGGCGTGCCGTGCGGCACGACGATGGTCGAGATCTCCTTGCGGCCGTCGGTCTCGCCCGTCACCGCGGTGACCGTCACGAACCGCGTGATGTCGGTGCCCGAGTTGGTGATGAACTGCTTCGAGCCGTTGATGACCCACTCGTCGCCGTCGCGGCGCGCGGTGGTGCGGGTGGCACCGGCGTCCGATCCCGCCTCCGGCTCGGTGAGGCCGAACGCGGCGAGCGCGGTGCCGGCCAGCAGGTCGGGCAGGAGCTCGTGCTTCTGCTCCTCGGTCCCGAAGCGGAACACCGGCATGGCGCCGAGGCTCACTCCGGCCTCGAGCGTGATCGCGAGCGACTGGTCGACGCGGCCGAGCGCCTCGATCGCGAGGCACAGCGCGAAGTAGTCGCCGCCCTGACCGCCGTACTCCTCGGGGAACGGCAGGCCGAACAGGCCGAGCTCCCCCATCTGGGCGACGACGTCCATCGGCAGGGTGTGGGTGCGGTCGGCCTCGTACGAGACGGGCGCGACGACCTCGTCGGCGAACTGGCGCACCATGCTCGCCAGTTCGCGCTCGTCGTCGGTGAGGCCGTAGGTGTCGTAGCTGTCCATTGCTGCTCCTCGGGTGTCAGGAGGTCGGCGCGGGCGCCTCGTGGGCGTCCGGCTCGGGTGAGGGGGTGTCGGGGGTGCTGTCGTCGGCGGCGACGCGCACGTGTGCGAGCACCTGGTCGCGGCGCACCTGTTCGCCGACGGCGACGTCGACGCGCACGACGCCGTCGTGCGGGGCGAGGACCGGGTGCTCCATCTTCATGGCCTCGATCGTGACGATGCGGTCGCCGGTCGCGACGGTCGCGCCGTCGGCCACGTGGACGGCCACGACCGCGCCCGGCATGGGGGCGCGCAGTTCAGGATCGGATGCCGCGGCTTCACGCTCGCGGGCCGC
>JAVBUG010000226.1:0-4604 GCA_031555515.1 Microbacterium sp.
TCGGCATCGCCGGCAAGGGCGACGAGCACCTCGAGATCCTGTCGCAGATCGCGATCCTGTTCTCGGACGAGGACGAGGTCGAACGCCTCAAGACCGCGCAGACGCCGGAGGAGCTGTTCGGCCTGGTGTCGGCGGCGGGCGTGTGATGAAGGCCGTCCACTTCGGGGCCGGCAACATCGGGCGGGGGTTCGTCGGACTGCTCCTGCACGAGGGCGGGTACGAGCTCGTCTTCTCGGACGTCGCCGCTCCGCTCGTCGACGCGATCAACCACGTGTCCCGCTACACGGTGCACGAGGTGGGCGAGGGCGGTCGCGACACGGTGGTGACGGGCTTCACGGCGATCAACAGCGCCGAGCACCCCGACAAGGTGATCGACGAGATCGCCGGCGCGAACGTCGTCACGACGGCGGTCGGACCCACGATCCTGAAGTTCGTGGCCCCGCACATCGTCGCGGGGCTCGCGCTGCGCGACCCGTCGAGCCCGCCGCTGCAGATCATGGCGTGCGAGAACGCGATCAACGCCACCGACCTGCTCCGCCACGAGATCAAGGCGCTCGCCGGCGACGCCTGGGACGCGCTCTCGTCGCGCGCGGTGTTCGCCAACACGGCCGTCGACCGCATCGTGCCCGCCCAGCCGGAGGGCGCCGGCGTCGACGTCACCGTCGAGCCGTTCTTCGAGTGGGCGATCGAGCGGCCGCCGTTCGGTGACGACCCGCCGAACATCCCGGGCGCGCACTTCGTCGACGACCTGGCGCCGTACATCGAGCGGAAGCTCTTCACCGTCAACACCGGCCACGCGGCGACCGCGTACTTCGGCGCTCAGGCCGGCATCGAGGGGATCGCCGGGGCGCTGGCCGATCCGGCCATCGCGGCGCGGGTCGAGGCGGCTCTCGAAGAGACGTCGGCGCTGCTCGAGGCCAAGCACGGGCTCGACGCGGCCTCGCTGGCGGACTACCGCGCCACGATCCTCGGGCGCTTCCGCAACAAGGCCCTCCCCGACACCGTGTGGCGCGTCGGCCGGCAGCCGCTGCGCAAGCTCTCGCGTCACGAGCGGTTCGTGGGGCCGGCTGCCGAGGCCGCCGAGCGGGGGCTGGGCGTCGACGCCCTGGTCGCCGCGATGGGCGCGGCGCTCGCGTTCGACGACACCGAGGACGCCCAGTCGGTGGACCTGCAGCGGATGCTGCGGGAACAGGATGCCGCGTCGTTCACCGCGTCGGTGACGGGCCTCGAGCCGCAGCATCCACTCTTCCCGAAGGTCGAGGCGATCGTGGCGGCCCGGCAGGCGGAACTCGGAGTCTGAGCGTCATCGTCCCGGTTCGGGCCGCAGCGTGATCGTCGGGGGCGCGCCGCGCGCGCCCCGAACGCACGTCAGGCGCCCCGAACCCGCGGCGATCTGCGGCGAGCGCGTACGCTGAGTCGGTGAACCAGCCCGGACCCGAATCCGAGACCTCGCCCGAAACCGCTCCCGAGGCGCCGGCCAAGCCCCGCCGACGCGGGTTGCGGGTCCTGTGGTGGATCCTCGGCTCGATCGGGGCCCTCATCGTGCTCGCCGTCGTCGGCATCGTGATCTGGAGCCAGGTCGGCGTGATGGGCGCCGAGGCCGAGCCGCTCGCCGAGGTCGAGGCGAACCCGGCGATCGAGATCACCGACACCGACGCGGGCATCGTGCTCTCCCCCGCCGGCGAGTCCGCCGACGTGGGCCTGGTCTACATCCCCGGGGCGAAGGTCGACCCGTGGGCGTACGCGTACAAGGTGTCGGGCCTCGTCGAAGAGGGGGTCACCGTGGTCATCACCAAGCCGTGGCTCAACCTCGCGTTCTTCGACGTGCGGCCGCTGTCGACCTTCACCGGTCTCGCGCCCGACGTCGACACGTGGCTGGTCGGGGGGCACTCGCTCGGCGGCGTGCGCGCGTGCCAGCTGGCGACGGATGCCGACGGCCTGGCCCTGTTCGGCTCCTACTGCTCGAACGACCTGTCGGACTCGGGACTGCCCGTGATCAGCGTCTCGGGCAGCGAGGACGGACTCTCGACACCCGAGAAGATCGCCGACGCCCGGCACCTCCTCCCCGAGGACGCCGAGATGCACGAGATCGAGGGCGCGAGCCATTCCTCGTTCGGCGACTACGGCCTGCAGGCCGGCGACAACACCCCGACGATCTCCGACGAGGACATGCGCGACCAGCTGACCGAGCTCGTCGGCGCGTTCGCCCTCGCGCAGGGCTGACCGCGTGGCACTCACCCTCGTCCTCGCGGTCATCGCGGCCTTCGTCGCGGCGGTGATCCAGCGCATCACCGGACTCGGCTTCGTGCTGGTGCTCGTGGGCCCGATCGTCGTGCTGTACGGCCCCGTCGAAGGCGTCACGATCACCGTGCTGCTCGCGCTCGTCGCCGCACTCACCGCTGTCCCGTTCGTCTGGAAGCACGTCGAGTGGAAGCGCACCTGGTGGCTGATCTGGCCGGGCCTCATCGCGTCGCCGTTCGGCGTGCTGCTGGTGCACCTGCTGCCCGAGGCCGCACTGCTGCTGCTCATCGCCGCGATGGCGTACTTCGCGCTCGTCGCGAGTCACATCCCCGCGCTCTCGGCGTCGCTGTCGGGTCGGACGGGTGCGATCGTCGCCGGGTCGGCCGCGGGCTTCATGAACGCCGCGAGCGGGCTGTCGGGTCCCGCGCTGGCCGCCTACGCGGTCGGCGACAAGTGGCCGCAGCGCCGCTTCGCGGCCAGCGTTCAGGTGATCTTCCTGGCGTTCGGCATCGCGTCGGTGGCCCTGCGCGGACTGCCGGTCTCGCCGATCGAAGACGTCGGCACCCTCGTCGTGGCCACGATCGCGGGCATCGCGATCGGCACGATCCTGTCGCGCAACGTGTCGCCGCGGATCGCCCGCGCCGCGATGCTGGCCATCGCCTGGGTCGGTGCGACAGTGGTGCTCGTGCGGGGCGTCCTGGCAGTCTTCGTGTGAGGCGATCCGGGATTTCGGTTAATTCCGACTAACGCTTAGGGTTGCTCTCGAACCTGGGGTCGGCACCGTCGCGCCGACGACACGACGACGTGTGGAGACGGAATGAAGGACGCATGAGCGCGCACCGCTATGCCATCATCGGCGCCGGACCTTCGGGCCTGGCCGCCGCGCGGGCTCTCCAGAAGGCCGGCATCGCCTTCGACGGCTACGAGGCGTCGCGCGGCGTCGGCGGCCTGTGGGACATCGAGAACCCCCGCTCCACGATGTACGAGTCGGCGCACCTCATCTCGTCGCGCACGACGACCGAGTTCGCCGAGTTCCCGATGCGCACGAAGGCCGACTACCCGAGTCACCGCGAGCTCATCACGTACTTCCGCGACTTCGCCGACCACTTCGGCCTCACGAGCCGCTTCCGGTTCGACACGAAGGTCACCTCCCTCGAACCCACGGACGACGGCGGGTGGATGCTGCGCGCCGACGCCTCCAGCGACGACACCGTCGAGCAGCGCTACAGCGGTGTGATCCTCGCGAACGGCACCCTCGCCGAGCCGAACGTCCCGGCGTTCCGCGGCGACTTCACCGGCGAACTCCTCCACACCAGCGCCTACAAGTCCGCGACGCAGCTCACCGGCAAGCGGGTGCTCATCATCGGCGCCGGCAACTCCGGCTGCGACATCGCGGTCGACGCCGTGCACCACGCGGCATCCGTCGACATGAGCGTGCGCCGCGGCTACTACTTCGTGCCGCGGTACCTGTTCGGCAAGCCCTCCGACACGCTCAACCAAGGCAGGCCCCTGCCTGCCCGGTTCAAGCAGTTCGTCGACACCCGCGTGCTGCGGGCGTTCACCGGCGACCCGGTGCGGTTCGGCTTCCCCCAGCCCGACTACAAGATCTACGAGTCGCACCCCATCGTCAACACGCTCATCCTCAACCACCTCGGCCAGGGCGACCTGCGGATCGTGCCCGACATCGACCGCTTCGACGGCCGCACCGTGCACTTCCGCGACGGATCTTCAGGCGAGTACGACACCGTGCTCCTCGCCACGGGCTACAAGCTCGACTACCCATTCGTCGACCGGGCAGCGCTCGCGTGGTCGGGCATGGCCCCGCGCCTGTTCCTCAACACCTTCACCCCGACGTTCAACGGCCTCTACGTGATGGGCATGATCGAGGCATCCGGAATCGGCTGGCAAGGCCGCTACGAGCAGGCCGAGCTCATCGCCGCCTACCTCGCGGCGCTCGAGCGCCACCCCGACCGTGCCGCGGCGTTCCGGGCGCGCGTGACGGGCGAGCCGTGGCCCGATCTCACCGGCGGCTACAACTACCTCGGTCTCGAGCGCATGTCGTACTACGTCAACAAGGACGCATACCGGGGCGCGGTGCGCACCGCCACAGAGGCTCTGAAGACGGATGCCGCATCCCGCGGTCCGCGGCGCGCGCGCAGCGCCGCCCGCAAGAAGGTGACGGCATGAACCCCGACGACGTCGTGCTCAACTTCAATCCGGGCACGCTGGTGATCCTGAACGTCGTGCTCGGGCTCATCATGTTCGGCATCGCACTCGACACCACCCTGGAGGATTTCAAGGTTGTCGCGCGCAAGCCCAAGCCGTTCGTCATCGCGATCCTCGCGCAGCTCATCGTGCTGCCC
>JAVBUG010000207.1:0-4596 GCA_031555515.1 Microbacterium sp.
GACGGCCGGCCTGCGCGACAGCCTCGATGAACGACGCGTAGCCGAAGGCCTGGAACACCTCGTCCGCGTACGGCGAGGTGCCGAACGTCTCGGCCCAGCCGGCGCCGGGGCGGGCGTCCGCCAGCCGATCCGCGATCTCGGGGCGCAGCTCGTCGCGCTCGGCGACCAGGCGCGCGAGCAGCTCATCCGGAACCGGCGAGTTCCACGCGTCGACGGCGGCCGCCGAGCGGTCGCGCGTCCCGCCGAGGATCCCGACCTCGTTCTCGACCTGCACCATCACAACAGTGCCGTCGGCGTCGATGGCCGCGATGCGGCGACACAGCGCGGCGAACGCGCGCGCGTCGGCTTCTCGGGTCTCGGGCGAGAACGCGGAGAGGATCGGATGCCGCGTCCCCGCAGCATCCTCGATCACGGGGAATCTGTCGGGATCGCGCTTCATCCATGCGGGGCGATAGCTCGAGAGCCCGTTCTTCCAGCTGCCGAACCACAGCGGAACCAGCTTCAGGCCCCGGGCGCGTGCCCCCTCGACGAGAGCATCGATGATGGCGTAGTCGTACACGCCCTCTTGCGGTTCGAAGAGATCCCACGCGATCGCGACCAGGGCGGTGTCGAGCTCCAGCTCGGCGCAGACGTCCCAGATGCCGGAGTGATCCAGGGGATTGGATGCCGAGGAGTTGCGGAATTCGCCGGCCAGCAGCAGTCGCGGCTCGCCGTCGACGACCAGGCGGCGGTCGATGATGCGCGCGGTCACGGGAGCGCCACCTGGTACACGTCGGCCGTGTTGGCCGACAGCACCCGCTCGGCCAGCCAGTCCACCTGGTGCGCCGTCCAGAGTCCCGAGCGCATGCCGTTCGCGAACACCTCGTCGAGCAGCGTGCGGGCGCGCAGGCTCGACGCGATGTGGTGCTCGGGCGCGGTGGTGTCGGTGCCGAACATGACCTTGTTGGCGGGAAGCGTCTCGAGCCACTCCTCCAGCAGGCGGCGGAGCATGCCGACGTGGATGTGAGCCATCATCGAGAAGTCTACGAAGACGTTGCCGTGTGATGTCGCCAGGGCGGTGAGCGTATCGGTGAACGGGAAGCCGCCGTGCATGAGCACGATCTTGAGCCGGTTGAGGCGGGGGTTCGCGAGGAAGGGTTCCAGCACCATGGGGTCGGCGTTCGCGAGGCGCAGTCCGGGTTCGGAGTGCCCGATGCCGGTGTGCACCTGGATCGGGAGTTCGCGCTGCATCGCGAACTCGGCGATCTCGTAGACCAGGTAGTCGGCGAGGCGCTGGTAGGCGATCGGGTCGACCGCGTCGGAGTTCTGCAGCGTGCGATACGCCTCCTCCGCCTCGACACGGTCGACGTCCTGGATGCCGTAGGAGCGCACATAGGCGGTGGCGAGCTTGAGGCCGACGAAGCCCGCGTCCTGCCGGCGCGCGATCGAGTCGAGGGTGAACTCTCGCCACTCGGCGAGGGTCGCCGGCACCTCGTCCATGCCGGCGTCCTTCTTCAGGGTCTCGAGCACGGTGGTGAAGATGCGCTGGAAGCGGGGCGTGTCCGACCCGCGACCGTGGAACGGCGGGTGCCCGAACGGGAACGTGTAGGGGTCGAGGCGGGCGATGGGCCGGTAGTGCGCGGGCGACCAGATCGAGCCGTCGATCCAGGGCACGTCGGTGAGGACGAGCGGCGTGTTCGCCAGGTGCAGCGTCTGCTTCCATACGCCCGGGAAGTCCCGCTCCTTCTTCTCCCGGCTGACACGCACGAGGTCGTCCCACGGCAGCGATCCGTGCAGGAGCCGTGCGCCCTCGCGCAGCGAGACCGCGTGCACCGTCGTCGACTGGAAGCGGGTGCTCTCGGCGATCAGCTCGGGAATGCGGTACTCGCGCTCCAGCCGCGCGAGGGTCTCCGCGTCGCGAGCCACCCCTGCCGCGATGTACGCGGTGTAGGCCTCGGGCGGGATCGACGCCTCGATGTGCCCGCGGCTGTTCTCCGCCTCCATGCCGTCGATGCCGCGCACCTCGTCTCCGGGGCGGACGTAGCCGGCGTGGGAGTGGTGATCGATCGCCGGGATGTCGGCGGTGATCGGGGTGACCTTCATGAGTGTCGTCGTCTCTCTACTCGGTGTGTGCGGTGTGATCGGTTAGTCGGTCGGGGCAGAGGGCTCGGGGATGAACAGGCTCGGTGCGGGGCGCCCCGTCGGCGGGGAGGCGATCCAGAGGCCTTCGCCGGCGTCGGGACCCAGGCTCGTGAGCATGTGCGGCATCGAGGAGCGGAAGTCGACGCTGTCGCCGGGTGCCATCTCGAAATCCTCTCCGCCGAGGTGGAAGCGGAACCGTCCCTTGAGCACGATGAAGATCTCGTGCACGTCTCCGTGGGTGTAGGTCTCGTCGCCGACGGTCGCGCCGGGCGCATAGTCGACGACGCCGACCTCCAGGTCGGTGAGGGGGGCTCGGGTGACCGCGTGGTGGACCTGCCCGCCGCCCGGCGAGAAGGTCGGGCGATCGGCTCTGCGCAGCACGGCGCTGGCGGGTGACGTGGGCTGGTACAGGTCGACCCACTCGATGCTGAACACCTCGGCGAGCTGGCGGAGCAGGCGCACGCTCACGTTCGCGGTGCCCTTCTCGATCTGGCTGACGTAGCTGAGGCTGACGCCTGCTCGCAGTGCCAGCTCCCGCATGGAGAGCCCTCGCGCCTTGCGCAGGTCGCGCAGTCGCTGCCCCAGCACTATCTGCTCGAGACGGGACTGATCTACAGTTCCGCTCCCGGTAGACATCTCGTTCGTTGTCACACTACGATCCTAACCACGAGTGAACATGATGTCCACTGAGAGTGTCATACTGTTCACAGCACTGAAGCACCACCTCGCACGATTCCCACCCGTTCCCGAAAGCAGAATCGAGGATTCACCGATGAAACGCAGGCTCTTCACCGCGGTCGCGACCGCGACCCTCGCCGCCGTGGCGCTCGCCGGGTGCGCCGCCGGCGCCGCCCCCACCGATGGCGGTGGCTCGGGCGAGCCCAAGTCCGGCGGCACGTTGACCGTCTTGGAGTTCACGCCGGCCATCTGCCTCTACGGCCCCGGCACCGGCTACACGCCGAACGGTGTGCTGTTCGCCCAGCTCACCGACAAGCTCACCTACCAGGACCCCGACAGCCTCGAGATCGAGCCGTGGCTGGCCGAATCGTGGGAGATCAACGAGGACGCCACGGAGTTCACGTTCGTGATCCGCGACGGCGTCACGTTCTCCGACGGGTCGCCGCTCGACGCCGCCGCGGTCGCCGCGAACTTCGACACGTACGGCACCACGAACACCGAGCTCAAGCTGCCGGTCGCCGAGTTCATCAACAACTACGCCGGCAGCGAGGTGGTCGACGAGCACACGGTCACCTTCTCCTTCAGCCAGCCGTCGCCCGGGTTCCTCCAGGCGACGTCGGTGATCGGCGCGGGCATCGTGTCGCCGGAGGTCCTCGCCAAGCCGTACGAGGAGCAGTGCCGCATCGACTCGGTCATCGGCTCGGGGCCGTTCGTGGTCGAGAGCGTCGTTCCCGAGCAGGAGGTGAAGATGGTCGCCCGCGAGGACTACGACTGGGCTCCGCCGTCGTCCGAGCACCAGGGCCGCGCGTACCTCGACGGTCTCGACATCATCGTCACCCCCGAGGCGAGCGTCCGCGTCGGCGCCCTCACTTCGGGCCAGGCCGACCTCATCCGCAAGATCGATCCGTTCGACGAGCAGGCGATCTCCGACGCCGGGTTCGACTTCTACGCGCCGACGACGAACGGCGTCGTGAACACGCTGAACCTGCGCATGACCAACAGCATCCTGAGCGACATCCGGGTGCGCGAAGCGCTGCGCTACGCCACGAACGTCGAGGAGATCCAGTCGACGCTGCTCACCGACGGGTATCCGATCGCGACGTCGGTCGTAGCATCCAACGCTCTCGGCTATGAGGATCAGAGCGACCTCCTGGTCTTCGACCCGGACCGCGCGGCCGAGCTTCTCGACGACGCCGGATGGGTCGTCGGACCCGACGGTGTGCGTGAGAAGGACGGCAAGAGCCTCGAGCTCGGCGTCTTCGTCGAGACCACGCTCACCCAGGGCGCCCAGCAGCTCGAGCTGATCGCGCAGCAGTGGGCCGAGCTCGGCGTCGTGCTGAACATCCGTCCGGCGGATGCCGGCACCAAGGCCGTCGACAACCTCGACCCCGAGAAGACGGCGCTCCAGCACACCTGGGTGGGCCGGGCCGATCAGGACGTCATCAAGGCCCACCTGGGCTCGGGCAACCGCAACGTGCTGCTGTCGGATGACGCCGTCCTCGACGAGATGCTCGCCAAGGTCGCGTCGGAGCCCGACCCGGAGCTGCGCAACCAGTACTCCGCCGAGGCGCAGCGCTATGCCATCGAGCAGGCCTACGTGATCCCGATCGTGGAGGAGCCGCTCACGTACGCGGCCGGCCCCTACGTCGAGGGCATCCAGTTCGAGGCCGTGGGGCGTCCGCTCTTCTACGCGGCCTGGCTCGACAAGTAGTTCCCCGCGGTGGGCGCGCGGCGCCCCCCCCGGGCCCCCCCCCCCCCCCCCCAGGGGGGGGGGGGGGGGCGGGGCGAGCAACACCA
>JAVBUG010000242.1:0-3446 GCA_031555515.1 Microbacterium sp.
GAAGACGCTGGTGCCGTCGAACGGGACCTCGTCGTCGTCGGCGTCGGCGAGCGCGCCATCACCGCCCGTCGAGGGCGGCGGCACGGCGGCCGACATCGCCGACCCGGCCGAGACGCGGAACGGCGTGGGCTTCTGCGTGACCGGGTCGCCGAACGCCACGACCTGCCCCGCCCGGCGGAGCGCGGGCGATGCTTCGGCGAGACACAGGGCGGCGGCATCCGCCAGCACCACGACGTCGAACGCGACAGCCTCGGGGATGCGGGGAACCTCGTAGGGCGACGCGAGCCACACCGGCGCCACGGTGCGAGAGAGCGTGGGCGCCACCGCTGCCAGCTCGGCCGGCGTGATCGCGCCGCGCTTCAGCGCCTGCTTCAGCCCGTCGGCCTCGGAGCGGTGGTCGACGATGCCGATGCGCCACTGCGTGGCGAGATGGGCGGCGAGGAGGGGACCGGATGCTGCGGCATGGGCTTCGTCGACGAGCCGGAAGTCGCGCTCCAGCCGGTCGACGACGGCGGTGTTCGCGCCGAGCACGGCGCGGTCGGTGCGCAGCAGCAGCTCGAGGGCGGACTGCCACCAGGCGTACTCGAGCTCGGCGGCCACGTCGTCTTCGGGCACGTGCCGCACCGACAGCTCGAGCAGCAGCGGCTCGAGACCCATGGCGGCGAGCTCCGAGCGCAGCGTCGCGCGCTCTTTGAGGTTGTCGAACACGTCGGAGTCCGCGGCGAGTCCGGCGAGCGTGCGCACGAGCTGCTTGACCGGGAGCGTCGCCAGCTTGTCGGCGTCGGTGCGGCCGAGGACTCCGTCGACTTCGCCGAGCTCGGCGTCGACGCGCTGCCACGCGACCTGCACGTCGCCGAGACCGAGGGGCACCTCGGGGGTGACGCCCGTGTCGACGTAACGCTGCCACTCGGTGCGCTGCTGCTGGATCCGCACCAGCGCCTCGTACATGTCGGGCACGTGCACGCCGGGGCGCAGGTACTCGCGGGACAGGCGGCGCAGGCGTCGGCGGTTTGCACCGTTCATCTCCGGCGCGTCGCGCCGCGGCGCGTGCGCCTGGATGAGCTCGGCCAGCGGCCGCTCGAACACGGTGAGGCTGAACTTGTCGAGCGAGTCGCGGATGCCCCGCAGCAGGCGCAGGTACACGCCGAGCTCGGCGACCGTCTGGAACGGCCGCATGCGGGTCTGTGCGATGAGCTCGTAGCCGCGCTCCAGGAGGGTCGGCACGTCGCTGCGGTGCAGCTTGCCGGCGAGCGCGTGGGCGCCGCGGGCCTCCTCCACCGTCGCGAAGGTGACGCCGTACCAGGGCGAATCGTCGGGGCCGAAGCGGAACTCGCCGAGTCGCGCGGCGGCCGAGAGCTTGGCGGCGGCGTCCTCCCGCGTCGTCGCGAGGCTCGCGAGCGCAGCGGCGTCGAAGCGCGCCTCGGTCGACGGCGCGACGCCCCGTTCGGCGAGCTCTGCGAGCTCGCGGAGGATGTCGAGCACCGAGACCCCGAAGTCGGGATGCCTCGCAGTCACGGCGGAGCGGTAGTCCCGGAGCACGCCGCGCAGCCGCACCAGCGCGTCGTCGATGTCGGAGACCTTGGGCGCCTCGGCCTTCTCGTTGCGGCCGATCGCACGGATGAGGTCGCGCTGCAGGCGATCCGGCGACACCGCCAGGCCCGGAAGCCCGATTCCGGCGAGACGATGCCGCACGCCGTCGAGCGTCGAGCGGCGCGCGCTCACCACCAGCACGCGCTTGCCGTCGCGCACGAGCGCGCCGACCGCGTTGATGACGGTCTGCGTGCCGCCCGTGCCCGGCAGCGTGTGGATGACGAGGGACTGGGCGTCGGCGATGCGCGCGAGCACGCGCTCCTGCTCGGAGTCGGCGTCGAGCAGCAGCATGTCGGCGGCGGGGGCGCGGTCGTCGGGGCTGGTCGGCGTCGGCCCGTCGCGGCGGATCGTGAGCGATTCGCGGTCGGCGACGTGGCCGGCGAGCGCGGTGAGCACCCGGTGATCGAGATCGGCCGCGTCGAGCGCCATGTCGCCGCCGACGTCGGCGAACGTCGACACGAGCAGCCGCGGCTTCACGGCGTAGCTGTCGATCGACGCGGTCAGTGCGCGGATGTGGTCGATCACGGGCTGCGGCTTGAAGACGCCGCCCTCGTACGCGAGAGCGGCGAGCCCGCCGGCGTCGATCATGATGCCGAAATGCGTGCGCATGGCGCGGATCAGCTCGGGGTTGACCGAGAACGTCCCGTGCAGCTTCAGCTCGAAGTCGCCGTGATGGCGGCGGATCGCGAGCGGCCTGAGCAGCACGGGCGCGCTCCACGCGATCCCCGCGATGCGCCACGTCGCGAGACCGACGGCGAGGCGCACGGTGTCGAGGCCGCGGGTCGTGCGCAGCTCCTGGTCCTTGGCGGTGATGCTCTGGGCGGCGAGCCGCGCGTTTCGCAGCGCCACCTCGTCGCGGAACAGATTCGACAGCAGCGTCGAGCGCCCGGTGATGAACTGCGGCAGGCTCCCCGGGTGCGCCTTGGTGATCTCGATCGCGGCGTCCTGCCCGTCCTCGAAGTGCAGCAGGGTCGACCTGCCGCCCAGGGCGGCGGACTGCAGCCGGAGCCTGTCGCGCTCGGATTCGGCGACGTGCACGACGGTGACGTCGGGTTCGGCGAGACCCAGATCACCCGGGGTCACGTCGTACCCGCGCTCGGCATCTCCTGAGCCCAACACGGCGCTGCGTTCTGCTCGCCACACACGTGCCACCCTAAAGGCGACGTGTACGCGGCTCTTGCAATGGACCTGAGTTTCGCGGTATTGGACGGGCTCCCCAAACCTCGCGCGACGCCCCCTCCTCCCCCGGCGGCATCCTGAGCGCACTCTTCACAGATCGCGCGGGAGACCGGTCACGGCGCCCGCAGCCCGCGCCAGGATGGTCGCATGACCCCCGAGGACCCGCCCCGCTACCGCGTCCACCCGTCGCCCATCGGCGACATCCTGATCGTCACGACCGCCGACGGCATCGTGACCCTGCACCCCTTCGACGGCCCTCTGCACGCCGAGCTCGAGCGGCTCGCACTGCGGCTGCGGGCACTCCCGATCCCAGATGATGCGGATGCCGCCACCACCGGCTCCGGCACCGCCGACGTGTTCGAGAGCGCGACGACGCAGCTCGACGAGTACTTCGACGGAGACCGCGAGGAATTCGACCTGCCGCTGGACTGGCGGCTCGTGCGCGGGTTCACCCGCGCCGCTCTGGAGGCCGTGTGCGACATCCCCTACGGCGAGACCGCCGGCTACGGAGAGGTGGCGATCGCGGCCGGCATCCCCCGCGCCGCGCGCGCCGTCGGCACCGCGTGCGCCACGACGCCCTTCTCCGTGGTGGTCCCGGTGCACCGGGTCGTCCGTGCCGACGGCTCGCTCGGCGAGTATGGAGGCCGGCCCGAGGTGAAGCGGTTCCTCATCGATCT
>JAVBUG010000027.1:0-7072 GCA_031555515.1 Microbacterium sp.
CGATCAGGCGCGCAGGAGGAGGGTTCCGATGGCCGTCGTGTCGAGAGGGTTCGGAGCGCGTCGCCGGGAGAGCGATCCGCGGCTGCCACCCGGGCAGTATCTGACAGAGGATTTTCCCGTGCTGTCGGCCGGGCCGACGCCGCGGATCGAGCAGGATGACTGGCGCTTCGGCATCCGGACCGAGGGCGGCGACGCGGTCTCATGGACGTGGGACGAGTTCATGGCCTTGCCGATCGAGGACGTCGACACCGACATCCACTGCGTGACGCGGTGGTCGAAGCTGGGCACGTCCTGGCGCGGCGTGTCGCTGGACACTCTGCTCGAGACGGTCGAGACCGACGCCGAGTTCGCCATGGCGCACTCCTACGGCGGCTATACGACCAACGTGCCCATGGAGGACCTGCTCGGCGGGAAGGCGTGGGTCGCGTTCGAGTTCGAGGGCGAGCCGCTCGACCCCGAGCACGGCGGGCCGGCGCGGCTGCTCGTGCCGCATCTGTACTTCTGGAAGAGCGCGAAATGGGTGCGCGGGCTCACCCTCAGGCAGGACGACGAGCCCGGATTCTGGGAGCAGAACGGCTACAACATGCACGGCGACCCCTGGACCGAGGAACGGTATTGGTGACGGTCGGCGGCTGGCGGCCCGGGCGGGTCGTCGAGACGGTCGCCGCGACGCCGTCGGCGCGCATCCTGCGGCTCCAGGTGCCCGGCTGGCCGGGCAACGACGCGGGACAGCACGTCGACATCCGGCTCACCGCCGAGGACGGCTACCAGGCCGTGCGGTCGTACTCGCTCGGCTCGTACGGGCCGGCCGAGACGATCGAGCTCGCGGTCGACGAGATCCCCGACGGCGAGGTGTCGCCGTACCTCGTGGAGGACGTCCTCCCCGGCGACGAGCTGGAGGTCAAGGGCCCGCTCGGCGGCTACTTCGTGTGGCGACCCGGGGGAGAGGCGCCCGTGCAGCTGATCGCCGGCGGTTCGGGGATCGTGCCGATGATGGCGATGGTGCGTGCCGCGACGGACGCCGGGGCCGCAGCATCCGTCCGCCTGCTCTACTCCGTCCGCACCGCAGAGGACGCGATATATCGCGATGAGCTGGCTGGGCTGACCGGCGACGGGGGAGTGGGGGTCACGTGGCGGTACACCCGTGCGGCACCCGACGGCTGGACGGATCCGGTCGGGCGGCTGGACGACGACGCGCTGCGCGCGGCGACCTGGGAGCCGGGGCAGGAACCGATCGTCTACGTGTGCGGACCCACGGGGTTCGTCGAGCACGTCGCCGACGCGCTCGTCGGGTTGGGTCATGAGCCCGCCCGGATCAGGACCGAACGCTTCGGAGGTGCATGATGCGTGCCGAGAACGCCGCGAGCGTCGTCGACGGCAACGCGGCGGCGGGGATGCTGTGGGATGTGTTCGGCGCGGACGTCACCGCGCTGGTCGGCGTGTGCGGCGGGTGTGGTGACGCCTCGCCGCTCGCGGGGGCCGTCGTCGAGATCGACGAGACGGCGGCGATCGTCCGCTGCCGTTCCTGCACGCACACGCTCTTCACAGTGCTGCGAGACGGCGACGGGATGCGGCTCGTGCTGGGCATGCTGCACGAGATCGTGCGGCCCTAGCCCGGTGAGGCGCGTCAGCCGAGCAGCAGCGTGACGAGGATCAGCACCGGGACGCAGCCGATGGTCGTGAGGAACACGGTGTCGCGCGAGATCGTCTCGCCGACGTCGTAGCGCTGCGAGTAGTTGAAGACGTTCTGCGCCGTCGGCAGCGCGGCAAGCACCGTCACGATGAGCACGTCATGCGCCGAGAGGCCGAAGACGAACTCGGCGACCGCCCAGGCGATCACCGGCATGGCGATGAGCTTCAGGGTTGTCGCGAGGACGATGTCGCGTCGGCGCCCCGACGCACCGAGCACGCGCTGCCCGTGCAGCGAGATGCCGTAGGCGATCAGGAGGATCGGCACGCAGGCGTTCGCGATGAGCATCGCCGGCTCCATCACGACGGGCGGCAGCTCGATCCCCAGCACGGAGACGAGCGTGCCCAGCACGGAGCCGACCACGATCGGATTTGTCGCCACCCGGACCACGGCGCGCCAGAGCGAGGCGCGGGCGGTGGTGACGGCATCCAGGATCGCCATCGTGATGGGGGTGAACACCAGCAGCTGCATGAGGATCACCGGCGCCGGATACGCGGCGCTGCCGAGGAGATACAGCGACAGCGGGATGCCGATGTTGTTCGAGTTGACCTGACCCGCGCTGAGCGCGCCGATCACGGTCTCGCCGACGGAGCGCCGCCAGAGGAGACGGGCGATGACCGCGTAGACGAGGATGACCGCCACGGCCGCGATCGCCGACACCGGAAGGAGCGCCGAGAACAGCGTGTGGACGTCGGCCTGCGCGAGGACGACGAACAGCAGGAACGGCGAGAGCACGAAGAAGGTCAGGCGCGCGAGCACGGGCCGTGCGTGCTCGCCGAGCAGGTCGATGCGCCCGAGGATCCAGCCCACGAGGATCGCCACGCCCACGACGACGAACCCGGTGAGCGACTCCAGCATGCTTCGAGCCTAGGAAATCGTTCTCTGGGGAGCGAATCGCGCGTCGCCGTCTGACAGACTGGCACGCGCCGAACCAAGGGAGCTCTCGATGGCCGAACCGCGTGACCGTGCGACCCGCAAAGCCGATCTGCTCGCGGCGCTCACCGCGCCGGCCGCGGACGCCTGGGTGGCGACCGCGTCGGCGGAGGGTGCGCCGCACCTCGTGCCGCTGTCGTTCGTGTGGACAGGAGAGCGCGCCGTGATCGCGCTGGAAGGCCGGTCGGTGACGGCGCGCAACATCGGCGCGTCCGGGGCGGCGCGACTGGCGGTCGGGCCGACGCGCGACGTGGCGATGATCGACGTGGTGCTGGAGCGGTCCATCGGCGTGGACGACGATGGACCGGTCGGCGAGGCGTACGCGGCGCAGGCCGACTGGGACCCGCGCGGGCTGCCGGGCTACGTGTTCCTCGTGCTGCGGCCGACCCGCATCCAGGCGTGGCGCGAGTCGAACGAACTGGCGGGTCGTGTGCTCATGCGCGACGGCGCCTGGGGCGTGTGACCCGCCGGTCGAACTACAGCGGTGTAACGCGATCAGGGAAAGTCATCCGGTTGACTCTGCGGCACTGTGTGGCGGTGAAGTGCTCGCTGAGCACCGCAACCGCCGCGTCTCTTCATGAGACCCCTTCTCTGCACCCCTTCTGGCGCGAGAGCCGGAAGGGGTTTCCATCCGTTGCGTCGAGTGCGCGCCGATAATGCACATTATGTCAACTCGAACCCACGATCGAATGGAACCGCGATAGTCGGGCGCTCCCCTGCGCGCCCGACGAGGCTGGTGTGGAAGGAGGAACCGTGATCGCGATTCTCAACCGGGTGATCGAGCTCGTCGAAGCCGACCTGTCGGACGACGTCGACCTCGCCGGGCTCGCCGCGAGCCTCGGCACTACCGAGTACCACGTGCGTCGCATGTTCTCGTCGCTCGCGGGCATCCCGCTGTCGGAGTACATCCGGCGTCGGCGAATGACCGTCGCCGCCGCCGACGTGCTCGGCGACGGCGAGCTGCTCGACATCGCGGTGCGCCACGGCTACGGCTCGACTGAGGCGTTCGGTCGTGCGTTCCGGGCGGTCCACGGTGCCAGCCCTGCTGACGTGCGCCGCGACGGCGGTCCCCTCCGCTCGCAACCGCAGCTCAGGTTCCGCCTGACCGTAGAAGGGAACATACCCATGGACACCCGTATCGCCGACCGGCCGGCCTTCCTGCTGATCGGTCATGCCGCGCGCGTGCCCCTCATCCACGAGGGTGTCAACCCGCACATCCAGACGCACATCGCCGCTCTGCCCGTCAGCGAGCACGTCCGGCTGAAGGAGTTGAGCAGCACCGAGCCCGCGGGGCTGCTGCAAGTGAGCGCCGACGTCGACCCCGACTACACGGAGGGCAGCGAGCTGACCTACCTCCACGGCGCCGCCGTCGGTGAAGACGAGTCCGTGCCCGATGACCTCGACGTGATCGAGGTCCCGGCCGGCGCGTGGGCCATATTCCGCACGGAAGGCCCCTACCCCGCCGCGCTTCAAGCCACCTGGGCGGCGACGGCGAGCGACTGGTTCCCGTCGAACCCGTGGCGCCTTCGGCCCGGGCCGTCCATCGTGGCGGTCCTCGACCGCTCCCCCGACTTCAGCACCGCGACGAGCGAACTGTGGCTGCCGGTCGAGCGCGAGTGACGGCCGAGTTGCACTGCGGACCTGCTCAGAGAGCGGCTCTGAGGATCGACCCGACGACCTCTTGAACCGCGTCGTGATCCGGAAGGGCACCCGAGGCACCCGCAGACAACAGATAAGCGCTGCCGGCGAGCGCCAATGCGAGAACGGGGACGTCGGCGTCCTTGCGGATCCAGCCGACCTCGCGTCCCGCGGCCAGAACGTCGGCGACGGCGGTCGTCGCGCCGCCGAGCAGTGGAATGCCGGGCGAACCATCGCCGACGCGCTTTCGCACGCCGTCGCGACCGATCACGAGGCTCACGAGCGCGAGCATCGTCGGAGTGAAGGTCTGCTCGATCACATCCGTTGTCGCCATGACGGCGGAGTCCGCCGCACGGGGCTCGATCGTCTGGATGCGAACTGCCTCGTCCGCAACCAACGCCGCGATGTACGCGTCGAAGTCGTCGAAGTGGCGATGCAGGACGCCCTTTGCGACGCCGGATGCCTCCGTCACCGCCCTGCTGGTGAGCGCGCTTGCTCCGTGTGCGGCGAGCACGCGGCGCCCTGCGTCGAGGAGAAGACCGCGAGCGTCGTCCAGTGCGCGACCGGTGGGCATCGATCCTCCAAATGGGCAGGCGCCCACTACAAGTGGGCGCCTGGTCACTCTACCTTCTGCCGGCAGTCGTCTGGCAGACTTCCGGGATGCCGCACACCGACGCGCTCGCCCGGCTCTGGCCCGCCTCCGCCGTGTCGGTGTGCGCGGGCGACCTCGAACTGCGCTGGATCGATGACGCCCTGCTCGTGCAGCTCGCGGAACTCGCGGGAC
The DNA here is from genome assembly GCA_031555515.1 of Microbacterium sp. Classification (GTDB taxonomy): domain Bacteria; phylum Actinomycetota; class Actinomycetes; order Actinomycetales; family Microbacteriaceae; genus Microbacterium. The sequence goes on from JAVBUG010000027.1 coordinate 5,046, forward strand.
GAGGCATCCATGATCCCGGGATGATGCCGTTCGAGCACCCGTGGTCCCGCGGCACGGCGGAGGAGGTCGCGCGCAGCGTTCTCGCGTTCCAGTGGGGCATCCGCAACCGCGTCTCCCCCGACGCGTTCGTGATCGAGTTCGCGGTGCTGCACGACGGCATTCCGGCCGGCGTCCAGGGCCTCACAGCGAACGAGTGGCCGGTGCTGCGCCGTGTCACGACAGGGTCATGGCTGGGGCACGCGCACCAGGGACGCGGGATCGGCACGCGGATGCGGATGCTGGCGCTCCACTTCGCGTTCGAGGGGCTCGGGGCGCGCGAGGCGACGTCAGGCGCCTTCGTCGACAACGGACCGTCGAACGCCGTGTCACGGCGCGTGGGCTACGAGGCCGACGGTGCGACCTCCGTCGCCCGCGAAGGTGTCGCGGTGCTGCACAACCGCTTCGTGATGTCGCGCGACCGCTGGGAGTCGCTCCGCGGCGAGCACGCCGCAACCCTCGGCGCGCCGATCGAGATGGGAGGAGTCGACGCGTTCCGCGCGTCGATCGAGCCGATCGCCTGACGCGCGACGCGCGACGCGCGACGCTAAGGTTCCGCGCTCTGCCGAGGGCTGCGGACGAACACGTCGACCTCGTCACCGCGAAGCTGGAATCTGATCACCGTCCCGTCAGGCAGTCCCTCGGCAAAGGCTCCGCGTTCGTCGGGCCACACGCCGACGTCGACGACCACATCGGCGCCGGGAGGGATGCACGAGCCTCCATGGACCCACGAGGACGAGCCTGAAGGTTCGGTGATGATGAGACAGCGATTCCCGAGCGGATCCGTGGCGGACCATGGCTGCAGTCCCCCGAACATCTCGTACGGCTCGAGCGTCGCCGCATCCACGTCGACGGGCGAGTAGGTCAACGGGAAGCTGATCTGCGACACCGCTGTGCCGGCCTGATGGAGCGTGAGGTCGGGGTGGGGTCCCACGAGCCATACTGCTCCGTACGCCACGGCGAGCCCGATCCCTCCGGCGATCCAGACCAGGCCCCATCGTGACGGCATCGCGAAGCGCCTGCGCGAACCCCGCCCGAGCGCGGCGTCTGCTCCGGACTCGGTCATCTGCCGACTCCCGTCGACACCAGCACATGGACGTCGACGGCGTCCGGCCGCAGGAAGAAGCGCAGCACCTCGCCTTCCGGCAGGGCGCGTCGTACGACGTCATCGTGGAGGACATCCCAGGGCATGTCCATGAAGAGGTCGGCGCCCGCCGGCATGCACCGCCGGGCGACGACGTCGTCGGTCGCCCGATGGACCCCGATCAGGCACGGCGACCCGAAGGCGTTCGTCGCCGACCACACCTCGACCTCGAGGTAGGTTCCGAACGCGCGGAGGGTCGTCAGATCGATCTGCATCTCCGACGCCCCTGGAGCGTCATCCGGACGGGGCTGGCCCTCCCCCGCCAGAAGCCGCAGGAGCACGATGTCGGGCACGTCGCCGGTCGGACGCATGACGGCATCCGGAGGCGGATCCGACGTCACGGCGACCGCGGCCAGGACACCGGTCAGCGCGATCGCCGCGCCGACGGCCAGTGCGATGAGCCCCCATCGTCGTGTCGGTGCGGAGGGGACGTGCCGTGGCGGCGGCACCGGATCGTCGTCCGTGAGGGTCGCGGTGACCGTCGCTGCTGTCCCGGCGGGTTCTGCAACAGGTGCCGCTACGGGCGACGCCATGGGTTCGACAGGTGCATTCGACCTGTGCTGGGCCGCCTCGAGTTCGATCAGTCTGGCCAGGGCCGCGGGATCGTCCTCGATGTCGGGATGGGGGCCGTAGGCGCGCCTGCGCAGTTCGGCGAGCTCACCACCGGTGTCGGAGCCGATCGCCGGAACGTCCATCGAGGCCACCCCCAGAGGAAGCCTGTCGGCGGCTCGGGCCCGGTCAGGACGGCACCGTCGTCGTCGATATCGTGCGTGCCGGGTGAGGTCCCGCCGCCGGCGGGGCGCCGGGATCGTTGAGCCGATTGTCCCGCGAAACGGCGCGGACTTCG
>JAVBUG010000211.1:0-5967 GCA_031555515.1 Microbacterium sp.
TACTCGTGCGCGGACGCCGCAAGGCCTGACACGAGGCCACGCCGGTCATCGGGCGAGCGCACCCCGCCGCTCGATGACCGGCCCCCATGCGAAGATGGATGCGCCATGCCGACCGACGCGCCTTCGAACCTGCCCCCGGTACTCCGTCCCGACGCGCCGCCGACACACTCGCTCGCAGACCTCGCGGCACGCTTCGCCGTCGACGTCCGCGGTGACGTCGCCGACGCCACGCTGACGGGCCTCACTCTCGCGACCGCCGACCTCCGCCCCGGCGACGTGTTCGTCGCCGTGCAGGGCGTCAACCGCCACGGCGCCGAGTTCGCCGCGACGGCCGCCGAGAGGGGTGCGGTGGCGGTGGTGACGGATGCTGCCGGAGCCGACGCCGCGGCCGCGAGCGGGCTGCCCGTGGTGCTGGTCGAGAACCCCCGCGCGATCCTGGGCGAGCTGTCGGCCTGGGTCTACAGCACGGGTCGCGACGACGACCTGCCGACGCTGTTCGGCACGACCGGCACCAACGGCAAGACGAGCGTCTCGCACCTGCTCGAGGGCATCCTCGGGCAGCTCGGCGTGACGACCGGCCTGTCGTCGACCGCCGAGCGCCACATCGCCGGGCAGGTCATCGTGTCGCGGCTCACGACGCCCGAGGCGTACGAGATGCACGCCCTCCTCGCCCTCATGCGCGAGCGTGGCGTCGAGGCCGTGGCGGTCGAAGTGAGTGCGCAGGCGCTCAGCCGCCGCCGTGTCGACGGCATCGTGTTCGACGTCGCCGGCTTCACGAACCTCACCCACGACCACCTCGACGACTACGCCGACATGCGCGAGTACTTCGAGGCGAAGCTGCCGCTGTTCCGGCTCGATCGCGCGCGGCGCGCGGTCGTGTGCGTGGACTCCGAGCCCGGCGCCGAGGTCGTGGCGCGCAGCGAGGTGCCGACCGTGACCGTGGGAACGCCCGCCCTCGCGTCGGACCCGGAGGCCGCTGCCGCCGCCGACTGGGTGGTCGAGATCCTCGACGAGCGCCAGGTCGGCACCGAGTTCCGCCTCACGGCGCGGGACGGCCGCACCCTCACGACGTTGGTCCCCGTGATCGGCCGGCACATGGCCGCCAACGCGGGGCTCGCGATCGTGATGATCCACGAGGGCGGCTACGCGTGGGAGCGTCTGGTCGAGGCCCTCGACGGTGGCCGGATCGAGGCGTACCTGCCCGGGCGCACCGAGCTCGTCTCGGGCGAGACCGGCCCCGCGGTGTACGTCGACTTCGGTCACTCCCCCGACGCTTTCGAGAAGACGCTCGCGGCGGTGCGCCGCGTCACGCCCGGCAAGGTCGTCATGCTCTTCGGTGCCGACGGCGACCGCGATGCGACGAAGCGCCGCGACATGGGCCGCACGGGCGTCGAAGGCAGCGACATCCTCGTCATCACCGACCACCACCCGCGCCACGAGGACCCCGACTCGATCCGTGCGACCCTCATCGAGGGCGCGCGCCTCGCCCAGCCGAACGCCGAGATCCTCGAGTTCTCGCCGCCGGAGCGCGCGATCATCGAGGCCGTCGCGCTCGTCGGCGACGGCGACGCGATCCTGTGGGCGGGCCCTGGTCACCAGGACTACCGCGACATCCGCGGCATCCGCACGCCTTACTCGGCGCGCGAACTCGCCCGCCGTGCGCTGCGCGAGGCCGGATGGCCCGTGCCCGAGCCGCACTGGCCCGTGCCGTACCCGCAGCACGAGACCCCGGCATCCGACCCCCTGCGCCCGGTCTACCCGGAGGCCTGAGCCCTCCTGCCGCCCCGTGACCCCCGGTCGTTGAGCGAGCGAGGGACACGGTCGTTGAGCGAGCTTGAGAGTCGAAACGCGCCGAACCGGCGCAGGCCGCAAGCTCGAGGCGATTCGTCTTCGGGCGCTGGAGCGCCCTTCGCTCAACGACCGAGAGCGGCGATGACCTTGTCGGCCTTGCGGCGTGCCCAGTCCTCGGCGTCGGTGAGTGCGGCGCGGGTGAGGGCGTCGGGCGCGTCGTGCTTGTCGACGACGCGCTCGATCACGTCGATGATGCCGGGGAAGCTGAGGCGGCCCTCGTGGAACGCGTCGACGGCCTGCTCGTTCGCCGCGTTGAAGACGGCGGGGTAGGTGCCGCCGGCGCGCCCGACCTGCTTCGCGAGCCGCACCGCGGGGAAGGCGGCGTCGTCCAGAGGCTCGAAGGTCCACGAGGTCGCGGTGGTCCAGTCGAGCGGCCGGCCGACACCGGCGACGCGGTTGGGCCAGTCGAGACCGAGCGAGATCGGAAGGCGCATGTCGGGCGGCGAGGCCTGCGCGATCGTCGAGCCGTCGACGAACTCGACCATCGAGTGCACGATCGACTGCGGGTGCACGACCACGTCGATCTCGGAGTAGGGCACCGCGAACAGAAGGTGCGCCTCGATGACCTCGAGACCCTTGTTGACGAGGGTCGCGGAGTTGGTGGTCACGACGCGGCCCATGTCCCACGTGGGATGTGCGAGGGCTTCGGCGGGAGTGACGCTCTCGAGCGAATCGCGCGTACGGCCGCGGAACGGGCCGCCGGATGCCGTCAGCACGAGTCGGCGCACCTCGCTGCGCTCCCCCGACCGCAGGGCCTGGGCGATGGCCGAGTGCTCGGAGTCGACGGGCACGATCTGCCCGGGTCGGGCCAGCGCGGTGACGAGGTCGCCGCCGACGATCAGCGACTCCTTGTTCGCGAGGGCGAGCGTGCGCCCGGTCTCGAGCGCGGCGAGCGTGGGACCGAGACCGACCGAGCCGGTGATGCCGTTGAGCACGACGTCGGCCTCGACGTCGCGCACCAGCTGCTCCGCCTCGACGGCGCCGAGTGCGGTGCTCTCGACGCCGAACTCGGCGGCCTGCGCGTCGAGCGTGTCGCGATCGGATCCCGCCGCGAGACCCACCACCTCGAACCGTCGGGGATTGGCCCGCACGACGTCGAGCGCCTGCGTGCCGATGGAGCCGGTCGAGCCGAGGATGAGGACGCGCCGCATCCGGCCAGCCTATCGCCGGGCCGGATGCGGCAGCCTCGGGTTACTGCTGGGCGGCAGCGCGCTGGACGCCGAGGATGTCGATCACGAAGACGAGCGTCTCGCCCGTGAGGTCGGTGTCGTTGATCTCGCCCTCGCCGTAACCGGCCGCCGGCGGGATCACGACGAGCACCTGCGAGCCGACCTTCTGACCCTCGAGCGCCTGCTGGAAGCCCTGGACGACCCCGGTGGTCTGGAACTGCGCGGGAGTGCCACGGCTCCAGCTCGAGTCGAACTCCGATCCGTCGGACCATTTGGTGCCCTGGTACTGCACGAACACCGTGTCACCGGACTCGACGGTCGCTCCGTCGCCGAGCTTGAGGTCCGCGATCTGCACCTCGGTCGGCGGGGCCGCGTCGGGAATGGTCACCGTCGGCGTGCCGTCCTCGGCGAGTTCGACCTCGGGCATGCCCGCCTCAGGATCCTGCTCTTCGCCGGTGGCGACAGTCGGAAGCTGGTCGACCGACTGCGCGACCACGACGACGTCGGAGGCGCCGTCGCCGAGCATCGAGCCGGGGATGGTGAAGGCAGTAGTGGAACCGAGCGGGGTGCAGAGCACCGCACTGCCGATGATGCTGCTGGCGTCGACGATGACGGGAACGAGGCCGCTGTCATCGGCGGAGCCGTCGGCGGAGTCGAGCTGGACCTCACCGGTCGCGGGATCGATGATCTGGTACTGGCCCGAGACCAGCTGCCCGATCGCGAGATCGTCACCGTCGCCGGGCGTCGCGGTCGTGCGCTGGAGGTCGGCGAACTCCAGGTCGGTCGGCACCTCGGCCGACAGCTCCGGCGCGGTGCCCGACACCGTGATCGCGTCGGAGTCGGCACCGGCCTGCGGGTCCAGGCCGCAGTCGGACGAAGCGGTCGACGTCGGCGTCGGCGTGGCGTTCGGGTCGGCCGACCCGCTGCACCCCGCGAGCAGGAGAGTCGACACGGCGACGACGGACAGGGCGGCGAACGGGCGAATGCGCACGACAGATTCCCTCGTTAGATGGAAGGCGGAGTGTTCATTCTCGCGCACTTTCCTCCACAGGGCGGCGCGAGGCCGCCTCCGCCCTCACTCCGCGCGAGCGGTGTCGATGATCTCGAGCGCGAACACCAGGGTCTGACCGGCCAGCTCGCTCGTGCCCGCGCCTTCCTCCCCGTAGCCGCAGGCCGGCGGCATCGAGACGAGCACCTTCGAGCCCACCTTCTGACCCTCCAGTGCGCGCTGGAAGCCCACCACCACGCCGGTGGTGGCGAACGTCACAGGTTCGCCGTTCTCATAGCTGGAGTCGAAGACGGTCCCGTCGCTCCACTTCACACCGGTGTAATCGACCGTGACGTCGTCGCCGGACTGGACGACGTCGCCGTCACCCTCCTCGACGACCTGCACCTCCACGTCGGCCGGCGCCTCGGCAGCCGGGATGCTGATCGTCGGGGTTCCGTCTTCTGCGAACGTCACGGTGGGGAACGCATCGCCCGGCTCGCCGGCCACGCACCACTGGTCCGCGGGGATGACGTCGAGCACGTCGAGGACGTACACGTACGACCCCGATTCCGAGTCGCCGTCGGTGACGACGATGCGGGATCCCTCGCTGGCGCAGCCGAAGTAGGTGTCGATCCCCGAACCGACGGTCACCGACATCGCGGGCAGCGCGACGCCGTCGAAGCCGCTCTCCTCGAGGGCCTCACCGGTCGAGCCGTCGTAGACGCCCACGGCGTACGACACGTAGTCCCCTTCGGCGAGCTGCTCGCCTTCGCCCTCGACCGCGACAGTCCGCTGGGCGCCGTCGACCTCGAGCGGCGTCGAGAACTCGACGGCCGGTGTCGCACCCACTTCGCCTGTCACCGTGACGCCGTGCACCGCGTCGCCGGACGGCGATGCGGCCGAGCACAGATCGCTGGCAGCGGCCGCACTCGTCGCGTCGGCCCCGCTCTCATCGGCGGCGCCCGCGCACCCGGCGAGCAGGAACGCGGAGAGCGCGACAACGGACACAGCAGCAAGGGGGCGGATACGCACGGAGAGAACCTCGAGTCGGGGAGGACGGACGCGTTCCATCGTGCTCATGCCGCTTATGCGTGCCCTGAGAATGCCATTCCGTGGGAGGCATGCAATCGGGAGTACCCTCTACGGGTGACTTCCGACCTCGTGCCCGGCGCCGAAGACACCGCCGACGAGACGGTGGAAGAACCCGAGTCCCCCGCCGCCCCCGCTCGCCGGATGGGCTTCACGTACGCGCTGGGGCGCGGCATCCTGACTCCCCTCGCTCGTGTCGTGTACCGCCCGCACATCGAGGGCAAGGGCAATGTCCCGAAGTCTGGTCCGGTCATCTTCGCGAGCAACCACCTGTCGTTCATCGACTCGATCGCGATCCCGGTGGCGGCGCCCCGCCCGGTGCACTTCCTGGCGAAGTCGAGCTACTTCGACAAGCCGGCGTCCCGCTGGTTCTTCACCTCGATCGGCGCGATCCCCGTGCAGCGCGGCGCAGGCCAAGCCGCGCTCGACGCGCTCGACCAGCAGCGCGCCCTCCTCGACGAGGGCAAGGCCGTCGCCCTTTACCCGGAGGGCACCCGCTCGCTCGACGGCCGCCTCTACAAGGGGCGCACCGGTGTCGCGTTCCTCGCGCTGCAGGCAGGGGCGCGCGTCGTGCCGGTGGGGCTCATCGGCACCGACAAGGTCATGCCGGTCGGGGCGAAGAAGCCGTCTTTCCGGCACCGCATCACGGTCAGGTTCGGCGAGCCGCTCGACCTCGCCCACCACGGCCCCGCCTCATCGGGCAAGGCCCGCCGCCTCGCGACCGACGAGATCATGGCCGCGATCCACGCGCTGTCGGGCCAGGAGCTCGCGAACGCCTACAACGAGGTTCCCGCGCACAACACGATCGACCGCATCAAGCAGGTCCTCCCCCACGAGCGCCGCTGACGGGCGTTTCGACTCGCAAGCTCG
>JAVBUG010000078.1:0-3336 GCA_031555515.1 Microbacterium sp.
CACTCGTGCAGGCCGAAGCACCCGAAGCCCGGGGCGCGACCGGCCGTCGCGCGGAGGATCCGAGCGACGTTCGCGACGAGCGCGCCCCGCTCGGCGCGGAGGGCCTCGCCGTCGACGGCGAGAGAGCCGGGTTCGCTGCCCGGGCGGTACCAGCGCCACCCCGAACGCGCATCGGTGGCGGCATCCGCCAGTTCCACCCCCTCGCCGGGATGCCAGCGGTGCAGCACTGCGGGCTTGTACGAGTAGTACGTGAACAGGAAGTCCTCGACGGGGTGCGTCTCCTGGCGCGCGGCCCGCTCGCGATGCGCGGCGGTGAGCGCGCGGGCTCGCTCCTCGTGGGCCGCTTCGCGCTCGCGCCAGACGGCGCCGGTCAGCACCGGGGCGGGAGGGGGCGCGATCGTCACCGTTCGAGGATACGCGGGGGCACCTTCGCACCGTCTGGGCGCGAATCAGGAATCGACGGGCTCGATGAGTTCCGGCGAGTTGTTGCGCACGTTGCCGACGGCCCTGGACACCTCGTGGTCGGCGAGGGTGTCGGCGAGGGCAGGAGCCGCATCGATCGCCGCGTCGAGCACATCGCGCACGTTGTCGGTCGTCGGGTCGAGCCACGCGTCGGCATGGTCGGGATCGAGGAAGAGCGGCATGCGGTCGTGGATCGAGCCGAGGTGCCCGATCGAGTCACGGGTGAGGATCGTGAAGCTCAGCAGCCACCGCTCGGGATCGTCGTCGCCCTTCGTCTTGTCGCGCCACCACTCGTAGAGGCCGGCGAGGAACAGCGGCTCGCCGTCCGCGGGATGGATGTAGTGCGGGATCTTGGCGCCGTCGACGTTCTTCCACTCGTAATAGCCCGACACGGGCACCACGGCGCGACGCTTCTCGAGCGCGCTGCGGAACATCGGCTTGTCTTCCAGCTCCTCGGCACGGGCGTTGAACGCGCGCGCACCGATCTTCGTGTCTTTCGCCCACGACGGGATGAGACCCCATCGGGCCGCCTCGAGCCGGCGCGTGGGGGGTTCGGTCTTGGCCGAGTCGAGCACGATCGCCGCGCTGCTGGTCGGCGCCACGTTGTAGGACGGTTCGGGAAGATCGTCGCCCTCGACGTCGACCCGCAGCACTCCTACGAGGTCTGAGCCGGCACTGGCCACTACGAAGCGTCCGCACATGCGGCCAGCCTACGCGCGGGCTCCGACGTCGGCGGCGAACCGGGTCAGGCTTCGAGTGCACCCGCGGCGCCGAGGACGCCGACGCCCTCCAGCCGCGCCAGGAGTCCGGCGCCGTCGCTGTCGCTCACCCACGGCACCTCTGCGGCGGCATGGTCGTTGACGGCGGTGCGGCCGCCCGCGAGGACCGCCTCGGCGGGGGACAGGCGGCGGATGGCGACGGCCACGACGCGCGACGGGTGCTCGTCGGTGAACGTCGTGTAGATCGCGTCGTCGTGCTGGCCGTCGTCGCCGATGAGCAGCCACCGCACGTGCGGGAATTCTTCCGCGAGGCGACGCAGGTTCGAGAGTTTGTGCGCCCTGCCGCTGCGGAACCAGCGATCGTGGGTCGGGCCCCAGTCGGTGAGCAGCAGCGCGCCCGGAGGGAAGACGTGGCGGCTGAGGAACCGGATCAGCGTCGGCGCGATGTTCCACGCGCCGGTCGAGAGGTAGATGAGCGGGGCGCCCGGATTCTCGCGCACGACCCGCTCCATGAGCACCGCCATGCCGGGTACGGGCTGCCGCGCGTGCTCGTTCACGACGAACGAGTTCCATGCCGCCAGCAGCGGGCGGGGAATGGCCGTGACCATGACGGTGTCGTCGACGTCCGAGACGATCCCGAACCGCACGTCCGGCGCGACGATGTAAGCGCGCGTCTCGACCGGTGCGCCGCCTTCCACCGACATCGTGAAGGTCTGCCAGCCGGGCTCCAGGTCCGCGGGGAGCCTGGTGTCGATGACACCGCCGCGGTCGGCGACGACCTCGTGGTCGACGCCGGCGATCGTCACCGTGACCTGCGCGTACCCGATCGGCACGGCGGCGAAGCTGCGCCAGCCGCGGACACCGGCGTACTCGCCGGAGGTCGTCTGCTTCACCGGCGGGACGATCATCACGCGGCCGAGGACCCGCACCCAGTCGGGTCCGCCGTAGCCCGGGAAGGGCGCGACGGTGGGCGTCTGGCCACGGCGGCGCGCGCGCCGCTCGCGCCACGCATGGAACCGGTACTCCAGGCGCGCGAGCCACAGGACCTTGGCGCGCACATTCTGGGGATCGGTGTGGGGCACCCCTTCAGTCTTTCACGTCCGCCACGGGCGACTCGTCCGGGCCGTCGTGCTCGAGGTGCTTGCGCTCGGCCCGCTCGATGATCTTCTTGCTCACGAAGACGAGCAGCAGGAACAGCACGATCACGCCCACGAAGATGTAGCCCGCGTAGTGCAGCTGGTCCGCGAGCTCGCGGTACGTGCCCGCCGCCACGGCGGCGACGGAGATGTAGAGCGTCGACCAGATCACGCACGCCGGGATCGTCCACGCGAGGAACCGGCGGTACGGGTAGCCGCTCATCCCGACCGTGAGCGGCACGAGCGAGTGCAGCACCGGCAGGAAGCGGGAGATGAAGATCGCAGGACCCCCTCGTCGGCGGAGATATCGCTCCGAGCGCTGCCAGTTCTCCTCGCCGATGCGCCGGCCGAGCTTGGAGTGCTGGATCCGCGGGCCCAGGAAGCGACCGAGCCAGAACCCGATGCTCTCGCCGACGAGCGCGCCGATCACCACCGCGATCCCGAGGATGACGCCCTCGAGCACCGAGGAGACGGCGGTTCCCGCGACGATGACGATCGTGTCGCCGGGGACCACCAACCCGATCAGCACGCTGGTCTCGAGCATGATCGCGAAACCTGCGAGGAGCGTCCTGACGATCGGGTCGACGCTCTGCACGGCGTCGAGCAGCCACGTCAGGAACTCGTTCACGCCATGAGCCTAGAGGTCGGCAGGCCCCTCTAACCTGGGAAGATGACGGAGCCCCTCGCCGCCGCGGACGTCGCGCACTGGGTGGATCCGGCCTCCGTCTTCGCCGCCCTGTTCCAGGGCGAGCCGCACTCCTTCTGGCTCGATGCCGGACCCGATGCGCATGCGGGCTGGAGTTGGATGGGCGCGGGGTCGCCGGACGACCCGGCGCACGTCAAGGCGACGTCCTGCCTCGCCGCCCCGCAGGACGCCGGGGAGAGTCCCTTCCGCAGCGGCTGGGTCGGCTGGATCGGCTACGACGACGCTGCCGCCCGCGCGGGCGCGCCCGCGTTCCGCGGCGACGACGGCGTCTCGCAGGACCTGTGGCTGCGCGTGGACCGCCTCGTCGCGTTCG
>JAVBUG010000125.1:0-11105 GCA_031555515.1 Microbacterium sp.
GACTCGATCAAGGGCGTCGTCGGGGGCAACCTGCGCGAGCACATCGAGGACGTCCGTCGCAACCGCCGCCTCAACCGGCTCCTGACCGACGTCGACCTGCCGCTCGGCCCCGACGACCTCGAGGTGCAGCCGATGGACGCGCAGGCGGTGCGCGACATCTTCTCGCGCCTCGAGTTCAAGACCCTCATCCCGCGCGTGGCGGAGCTCGCGGGCATCGAGCAGCAGATGGCCGCGGTCACGTCGGCGGCGGCCGAGCTCGCGCCGGTCGCGAAAGAGCTCGCGCCCGCCGACTTCGCCGCGTGGCTCGAAAGCGCGTCCGGCGAACTGGCGGTGACGATCGCGGTCGAGGGCGGGCTTCCGGCCCGCATCGGCGTCGCGACGAAGGATGCGGCAGTCGAGGCCTCGTGGAGCCCCGAGCTCGCAGCGACCATCGCACCGTGGCTCACCTCCGACGCGCCGAAGGTCTTCGCCGACGCCAAGCCGCAGCTGAAGGCGCTCCGCCGCGAGGGGATCCGCCTCGGCGGCCTCGCGTTCGACGTGATCCTCGCCGGCTGGCTGCTGCGTCCGAGCTTCCCCGACAAGAACCTCGCGCACCTGGTCGATCGCTACCTCGACGAGAAGCTCCCCGAGTCCGACCCGACGCAGCTCGTGCCCGAGACCGAGGGTGCCACCACCGGTCAGCTGTCGTGGTACCTGATGCGCGTCGCGGCCGCGGTGCGCGCCGAGCTCCCCGAGAGCGTGGCCGCCGTCCTCACCGACATCGAGCTGCCGACCCTTCACACCCTCGCCGACATGGAGCTCGCGGGCGTCGCCGTCTCGCACGCGACGCTGTCGCAGTTCTCCGGCGAGCTCGGCGCCCGCGCCGACGCGCTCGCGCAGGAGGCGTACGCGGCGATCGGACGCGAGGTCAATCTCGGCTCACCCAAGCAGCTGCAGGAGGTGCTGTTCGAAGAGCTGCAGCTGCCGAAGACCCGCAAGACCAAGACGGGTTACTCGACGGATGCCGCGGTCCTGGCCGATCTGCAAGAGACCAACCCGCACCCGTTCCTCGACCTGCTCCTGCAGCACCGCGAGGCGACGAAGCTGCGCCAGATCATCGAGTCGCTCGACAGCGCGATCGGGGGCGACCGCACGAGCGGGGCCGACGGGCGCATCCACACGACCTACGTGCAGACCGGCAGTCAGACCGGCCGCCTGTCGAGCACCGACCCGAACCTGCAGAACATCCCGATCCGCACGGAAGAGAGCCGGCGCATCCGCTCGGCCTTCACCGTCGGCGAGGGGTACGAGACCCTGCTGACGGCGGACTACTCGCAGATCGAGATGCGCATCATGGCGCACCTGTCGGAGGACCCTGGCCTCATCGAGGCGTTCAACTCCGGAGAAGACACGCACCGCTTCGTGGGCTCGCGCGTCTTCGGCGTCGCGCCGGAGGACGTGACCCCGGCGATGCGCACGAAGGTCAAGGCGATGTCGTACGGCCTCGTGTACGGGCTGTCCGCGTTCGGCCTGTCGAAGCAGCTGCGCATCGAGCAGGCCGAGGCGAAGCAGCTCATGATGGAGTACTTCGCCCGGTTCGGCGCCGTCCGCGACTACCTGCGCTCGTCGGTCGAGCAGGCGCGCATCGACGGGTACACCGAGACGATCTTCGGCCGTCGGCGCCCGTTCCCCGACCTCGCGAGCCCCAACCGCGTGCTGCGAGAGAACGCCGAGCGCGCGGCGCTCAACGCGCCGATCCAGGGCAGTGCGGCCGACATCATGAAGATCGCGCTCTTCCACATCCACGACGACTTCGCCGCACAGCAGCTGGGCTCACGGGTGCTGCTGCAGATCCACGACGAACTCGTCATCGAAGTGGCGCCGGGGGAGTGGGACGCCGCAGAGCAGATCGTGCGTACCCGCATGGGCGACGCCGCGCAACTGTCGGTCCCGCTCGACGTGCAGATCGGTCGCGGCGACGACTGGGACGTCGCCGGTCACTGATCCTTCGTCGTCGGCAGCGGTATCCGGCACCCGGATCCTCGTTTGTCGGCACCGCGTCCCATGCCTAGGCTCGGTGCTATGACAGACGAAACCCGCACGCCCACGCAGATCGACAAGATCGCTGATGCGTGGGTCGACACCCTCGCCGAGCTGGAACCCCGGATCGCGACCTACATCGGTCGCGACGAGTACAACGACCGGTTCGGCGACTACAGCCCCGCCGGCCAGGAGCGCCTGGTCGACGAGGGCCGCAAGACGCTCGCCGCCCTCCAGGCAGCGGACGAAGTCGACGACATCGACGTCGTCACGAAGGACGACCTCAGCCAGCAGATCCAGCTCGAGCTCGACCTGCACGACGCGAAATGGCACCTGCGCGATCTCAACGTCATCGACTCGCACGCTCAGAACATCCGCGCGGTGTTCGACCTGATGCCCACCGCGACCGCCGACGACTGGTCCGTGATCGCCACGCGCCTGGCCGCGGTTCCCGGCGCGATCGAGGGCTACGTCGAGACCCTGCGCGAGGGCATCTCGCAGGGTGTGGTGCCGGCTCGCCGGCAGGTCACCGAGGTCGCGACGCAGATCGCCCGCTACACCGCCGACGGCGGCTTCTTCGCGAGCTTCGCCGCCGACGCCGCACCCGAAGAGGGGCAGCTTCCCGCGTCCCTCGCGCGCGACCTCGCCGACAACGCCAACGCTGCCCGCGTCGCCTACGACGAGCTCGCTGCGTTCCTCTCGAACGAGCTGGCCCCGGTCGCCGGAGACAAGGACGCGGTCGGCCGCGAGCTGTACGCGCTGCACTCGCGGCGCTTCCTCGGCGCCACGATCGACCTCGACGAGACCTACGAGTGGGGCATCGAGGAGCTCGCGCGCATGGTGGCCGAGCAGGAGTCGATCGCGAACGAGATCAAGGCCGGCGCCTCGGTCGAGGAGGCCGTCGCGTTCCTCGAACAGGACACCAGCCGCAAGCTGTACGGCACCGAGGCACTGCAGAAGTGGATGCAGGAGACCAGCGACCGCGCCGTCGCCGAGCTCGGCAAGACCCACTTCGACATCCCCGAGCCGATCCGCAAGCTCGAGTGCATGATCGCGCCCACCAAGGAGGGCGGGATCTACTACACCGGTCCGACCGACGACTTCTCGCGCCCCGGCCGCATGTGGTGGTCGGTTCCCGAGGGCGTCGAGGAGTTCGACACCTGGCGCGAGCTCACGACCGTCTACCACGAGGGTGTTCCCGGGCACCACCTGCAGATCGCGCAGGGCGTCTACAACCGCGCGCAGCTGAACACCTACCGTCGGCTGCTCGGCGGCACTTCCGGTCACGCCGAGGGCTGGGCGCTCTACGCCGAGCGCCTCATGGAGCAGCTGGGCTACCTGTCCGACCCGGCAGACCGCCTCGGCATGCTCGACGGCCAGCGCATGCGCGCCGCCCGCGTCGTGCTCGACATCGGCGTGCACCTCGAGAAGCCGCGTCCCGACGGCCAGGGTCCGTGGGACGCCGACTTCGCGCTCGAGTTCATGCTGCGCAACGTCACCACGCCCGACGAGTTCGTGAAGTTCGAGGTCAACCGCTACCTCGGCTGGCCGGGCCAGGCGCCGTCGTACAAGGTCGGCCAGCGCATCTGGGAGCAGCTGCGCGACGAGGTCGCCGAGCGCGAGGGCGATGCGTTCTCGATCAAGCAGTTCCACAAGCGCGCGCTCGACCTCGGCGGTGTCGGTCTCGACACCCTGCGCTCCGCGCTCTCGCGCTGATCAGTCGCCGAGGTCGTGGCGCAGCAGCGCCACGACCTCGGCGTCGGTCGTCTGACGGAAGTCGTCGTAGTACTGCCCCACGGCCCAGAAGTCGGCTTCGCGATGCGGGCACACGAACTCGTCGACGGCGTCGGCCGGAGGATCCCACTGCTCCGGCGCCACGGGCACGGCGAGCACGATCCGCTCCGGGTCGCGGGCGCGCAGCGCGCGGCACGCGGCGATGGCGGTCGCGCCGGTCGCCACGCCGTCATCGACCACGATGGCGGTGCGCCCCGACAGCTCCACGGACGCCGAGCCGAAGGCATCCGTCCGCCGTGCCAGCTCGTCGCGCTCGGCCGCCTCGACACGCTCGAGATCTTCTGGCGACATGCCCGCCCACCGCATCGCGCCGGGCGTGACGATGCGCACGCCGTCGGCGATCGCGCCGACCGCGTACTCCTCGTGCCCCGACGCACCGAGCTTGCGCACGACGACCGCGTCGAGCTCGAGTCCGAGTGCCCGGGCGACGGCGGCCGCGACGACGACGCCGCCTCGCGGGATGCCGAGGACCACGGCATCCGTGCCCCGCCATCGTTCGAGCTCTGCGGCGAGCCTGCGCCCGGCGGACCGGCGATCCGCGAACGGGACCATGCCTCCACGCTACGCTCGCGGGGCGCAGTCGTCTCGGGAATGCCGCCGCACTTCCACGGGTTCATGCAGATGCATAAAAGGAGAAGCACATGACCTCTGTCGATCCCGCCGCGCTCGAGCTCGGTCTCGATACCTTCGGCGACGTGACCCGCGACGCGTCCGGTGAACTGATCAGCGACGCGCAGACGATCCGCAACGTCGTGGAACAGGCGGTGCTGGCCGATCGCGTCGGTCTGTCGTTCTTCGGCGTGGGCGAGCACCACCGCAGGGAGTTCGCGGTGTCGAGCCCCGAGATCGTGCTCGCCGCCGCGGCGGCGCGCACCGAGCGCATCCACCTCGGCACCGCGGTGACGGTGCTCTCGAGCGACGATCCGGTGCGCGTCTTCGAGCGGTTCTCGACTCTCGACGCGGTCTCGAACGGACGCGCTGAGGTCATCCTCGGCCGCGGATCGTTCATCGAGTCCTTCCCGCTGTTCGGCTACGACCTGCGCGACTACGAGGCGCTGTTCGACGAGAAGCTCGAGCTCTTCTCGCAGCTGCTGACCGAGAAGCCCGTCACCTGGAGCGGCACGCTCCGCGCCTCCCTCGACGAGGCCGACGTCTTCCCCAAGACCGAGAACGGTCTTCGCGCCTGGGTCGGAGTGGGCGGCACGCCCGAGTCGGCTGTCCGTGCCGCGCGGTACGGATACGGGCTCATGCTCGCGATCATCGGGGGGCCGGCCGGTCGCTTCGCGCCCTTCGCCGAGCTGTACCGCACGTCGCTCGACACCTTCGACCAGCCGCAGCTTCCGGTCGGGGTGCACTCGCCGGGGCACGTCGCCGAGACCGACCAGCAGGCGTGGGACGAGGCGTACGAGGGCTTCGAGGCGATGAACAACTCGATCGGCCGCGAGCGCGGCTGGCCGACCTACAACCGGCTGCGCTTCCAGCACGACGTCGGCCCCGAGGGCGCGCTGTACGTCGGCTCGCCCGAGACGGTCGCGCGCAAGATCGCCGCCACCGTGCAGACCCTGGGCGCCGCCCGCTTCGACATGAAGTTCTCCACAGGCACCCTCTCGCACGAGAAGATGATGCGCTCGATCGAGCTGTTCGGCACCGAGGTCGCGCCTCGCGTGCGCGACATGCTGTCGTGAGCCCCGCTCGGGTCGCGGCATCCGTAGCATGACGCTATGACGGATGCCGCAACCCGCGCGTCGTCGACGCTCTCGGAGCGTCTCGACAGCCTGCCGTTCACCCGCAAGCACCTGCGCGTGCTCACCGGTTCGGGGATCGGGTGGGCCCTGGACGCGATGGACGTCGGGCTCATCTCGTTCATCATCGCCGCGCTGGCCGCGCAGTGGAGCCTCACCCCGACCGAGGCGAGCTGGATCGCCTCCGTCGGGTTCGTGGGCATGGCGATCGGCGCGAGCATGGGCGGCCTGCTCGCCGACCGGTTCGGACGCCGCCAGGTGTTCGCCCTCACGCTCCTGGTCTACGGGGTCGCGACGGGTGCGAGCGCGCTCGTCGGCGGGCTCGCCGCGCTCCTCGTGCTGCGATTCTTCGTGGGCCTGGGGCTGGGCGCGGAACTGCCGGTCGCGAGCACCTACGTGAGCGAGTTCGCACCCGCGCGCATGCGGGGCCGCCTGATCGTGATCCTCGAGGCCTTCTGGGCCGTCGGCTGGACCCTCGCCGCTCTCATCGGCTACTTCGTGATCCCCGCGTCGGAGAACGGCTGGCGCTGGGCGTTCGCGCTGGGCGCCGTTCCCGCGGTATATGCGCTCATCGTGCGCTGGGGCCTGCCCGAATCGGCGCGCTGGCTGGAACGCCGCGGCCGCTTCAGCCAGGCGGAGTCGGTCGTGCGCTCGTTCGAGGAGGCCGCGGGTGCTCCCGCGACGCCCGGCTCCGGGCGGCCGACGGCGCCGCCCGCCGCCGCGACGTCGCTGGGCCAGCGGCTCGGCACACTGTGGTCGGCCGAATTCCGCATCCGCACCGCGTGCCTCTGGCTCGTGTGGTTCTGCGTCAACTTCTCTTACTACGGCGCGTTCATCTGGATCCCGTCGATCCTCGTCGCCCAGGGGTACGACCTGGTGCGCTCCTTCGGTTTCACCCTGATCATCACGCTGGCGCAGCTGCCCGGGTATGCCGTGGCCGCGTGGCTCATCGAGGTGTGGGGGCGCCGCGTGACGCTGTCGGTCTTCCTCGTCGGCTCGGCGGTGTCAGCGGTCTTCTTCGGCACCGCCACCGGCCCGGGCGCGGTCATCGCGGCGGGTATGGCACTGTCGTTCTTCAATCTCGGGGCCTGGGGCGCGCTGTATGCGGTGACGCCCGAGATGTACCCGACGTCGCTGCGCGCCACCGGCTCGGGCTGGGCCGCCGGGGTGGGCCGCATCGCGTCGATCGTGGCGCCGCTGGTGGTGCCACCTCTCCTGGTCGCAGGTGGCGCCCCTGTGCTGTTCGTCGTGTTCGCGGCGTTCTTCGCTGTGGCTGCCGCCGCGGCGTGGGGGCTGGTGGACAAGCGCGGCGTCGCGCTCGACGACCGCTGAGGTTGGCTCGCGGCGCGCTGAGCCGGTCGTAGGCTTGAGCCCGTGGCATCCGTTCGATACGTCGCGATCGGCGACTCCTTCACCGAGGGCGTGGGCGACGAGCTCCCCGACGGACACGTGCGTGGCTGGGCCGACCTCGTCGCTCAGGGGTGGGCGAACGCCACCGGCGAGTCCGTGGAGTACGCGAACCTCGCGATCCGGGGCAAGCTCGTCTGGCCGATCGTCGAGCAGCAGCTCGAACCGGCGCTCGCGCTGAAGCCGACGCATCTGTCGTTCAACGGCGGCGGCAACGACATGCTCCGTCCGCGCACGAGCGTGGCGCACGTGCTGGCGGCCTTCGAGACCGTGCTGCGCCGCTGCGACGAGGAGGGCGTTCAGCTCATCGTTCTCTCTGGCGCGAACCCGACGGCGCAGCTGCCGTTGAAGCGCGTGATCCAGCGACGCGGCGACCTCCTGTCGTACGCCGTCGAGGCGCGCCTCGCCGCCCGCACCGACGTCGTGCAGGCCTACAACTGGTTCGACGAGGAGCTCGCGACGCCGCCGTACTGGTCCGAGGACCGCCTGCACATGAACGCGCGCGGACACCACCGTGTCGCCGCGCGGGTGCTGAGCTCCCTGGGTGTCGAGCCCGTGCCGGAATGGTGGTCGCAGCCGCCGCTGCCCCCGATGGGCCCGCGCGGAGCGGCGTACTACCGCGAGCACGTCGGCCCCTGGGTGAGGCGGCGCCTCACCGGGACATCATCGGGCGACGGCCGCGAACCGAAGTTCGGTCAGTGGAGCGACATCACCCCGACGACACGGTGACCGACCGTCAACGGCCGCCGGTCACCGCATAGGTCAGCTCGGCGAACGCGCCCGCCTGTCGCACGGAGATCAGCTCCAGCCGATCGGCACCGAGGCTGCGGGGGAGGAGCGGCTTGCCCGAGGGCAGTGTCGCCGGGGCGACCGAGACACGGATCTCGTCGAGCAGTCCCGCATCGGCGAATTGGCCCGCGAGGTCGCCGCCGCCGACGATCCACACGTCGCGGTCGCCCGCCGACGCGCGGATCTGCGGCCACACCTCGCGCACGTCGCCCGACGCGAACCGGATGTCGACGCCCGGAACCACGGGCTGCTCCTTGCTCGTGAACACCCAGGTGGGGCGGTCGCCGTAGTACGACGGCCACTTCTCGGGATGCGCGACCAGATCCTCGTGCTCGAGCACCCACCGGTACGTCGACGACCCCTGAACCAGCACGCCGATGTCCGCGAGGAACCGCTGGAAGTCCTCGTCGCCCCCTTCGCCGCCCGGCGCGGCGAACAGCCACTCCAACGAGTCCTGGTCGTCGGCGAGGAAGCCGTTGAGCGTGGTGGCGGTGTAGAAGACGACGCGAGGCATGCGGTCACCGTAGCGCGCATCTCCGACAAAGGGTTGACGACGTATTCAACCAAGTTGTACTGTACCTAACAGTTGAATAAGGAGGCGAGATGACAGACGCACTGAGCCGCACGTTCGCGGCGCTTGCCGACCCGACTCGTCGCGCGATGCTCGCGCGACTGAGCCAGGGCGAGGCGACGGTGGGGGAGCTCGCCGAGCCGTTCGACATGACGTTCGCCGCCGTGTCGAAGCACCTCCGCGTGCTCGAGGGAGCGGGGCTCGTCACGCGTGGCCGCAACGCCCAGTACCGGCCGGCCCGACTCGACGCGCGCCCGCTGGTGGCGGCATCCGACTGGATCGGCGGCTATGCGCAGTTCTGGGAGGACAGTCTCGGCGCCCTCGATCAGTACCTCAACGCCCTTCAGCAGCTCGGCGCTCACCGCACCACAACGACCGGCGGCCCCGCCGCACCCACCGAGAAGGAGAACGACCATGACTGAGTACTTCACCGTCACCCGCACGCTGCAGGCTCCCCGCGAGCTGGTGTTCGAGACGTTGACCAAGCCGGAGCACTTCGCCGTGTGGTTCGGCACCGCGGCGGTCGAGGTGCCGCAGGACAGCCTCACGATGGATGTGCGCCCCGGCGGGGCCTTCCGAGCCGTCATGCTGCTGCCCGACGGCAACCGCATCGACTGGGCGGGGGAGTACAAGGTGGTCGATCCGCCGTCGCACCTCGCCATGACGCTGACCGATCAGCCCGGCGACGACGCGGGGCTGCCCGTGCTCTTCGACCTGGAAGAGGCCGGCGACGGCACCGTGCTGACGATCCGCCAGGACCGCAGCGACTTCTCCGACGAGCAGGTCGCCGCGACCATCGCCGGCTACAACGCGTTCATCGACGACATCGAGGCGGTGCTGGCGCGCCTCCAGACCGCCTGACCCCTCACAGAGCGCCCGGCCGGCGGTCAGCCGCGCCGGCGGCGAAGCGGCTTGGGCGGGTCCATCCCCATGCGGATGCGCGTGCGCTTGCGCTCGATGACGATGAACGTTCCGCCGAGCACCCACAGCGGCAGCTGCGTGAGGAACGCCAGACGGAACGCGTCGAGGTTGTACGTCGCCGGCGTGCCGGCGCCCTGCACGTCGAGCGCGAGGCCGATGAGGAGGATCGCGACCAGGGCCGCGAGGAAGCCGCCGGCGTTCGTCACTCCCGTCGCCGTACTGAGCCGATGCGAGGGGTTATGGGTGCGGGCATGGTCGAAGGCGATCATCGAGGCGGGCCCACCGGTCGCGAGGGCGACGGCGAGCACGATCAGCAGCCACAGCGGCGCCGGACCCGGGTAGGCGATGACGGCGAGCCAGGCGACGGCTTGCACCGCGACGGTCGGGAGCACGAGGGCCCGTGACCGCAGGTGAGGGACGCGCCGCGACAGTTCGCCCATGATCGGCCCGAGCGCCATGCCCACGACCACGTACAGCGACATGATGGACGCCGCTCCGGCCGTGCTGAGTCCCTCGCCGGCGGTGAGGAACGGCATGCCCCACAGCAGCACGAACGCGGTGCCGGCGAACGGCGTCGTGAAGTGCGACCAGAACGCGAGGCGCGTTCCCGGGTGCGCCCACGCCGCGCGGATGCCGACCCCGGTGTCGACCGACGAGGTCACGACGCGGATCGCTCCGGTGTCGGTGTCGACCGACACGTCCTCATCGCGGTCCGCAGGGTGGTTGCGGATCAACAGGAAGACCAGGATCGCGAACAGCACGCCGAGCCCGGCGATGCTGCCGAATGTGATCGTCCAGGAAGTGGCGTGCAGCAGCGCCGCCAGGGGGATGAGCGCCACAAGCTGGCCAGCCTGGCCGACGATCCCGGTGAGCTGCACCATGATCGGGCCGCGCTGCGCCGGGAACCATGTCGCGATGAGTCGCAGCACGCCGGGGAAGATCGCGGCGTCGCCGGCGCCCAGCAGCATGCGTGCGATGATCGCCACGCCGACGCTGGGGGAGATGGCCATGGTGAGCTGGCCCACCGCCATCAGCAGCATCCCGACCGTCATGATCGGCCGCGCACCATACCGGTCGAGCAGCACGCCGATCGGGATCTGCATGCCGCCGTAGACCGCGAGCTGCACCACCGCGAACAGCGAGAGCGTGGCCGCGTCGGCGTCGAAACGGGCCGCAGCGTCGACGCCGACAGCGCTCAGCGACGAGCGGTTCGTGATCGCGAGGACGTATCCGGCGACCCCGACCGTCCAGATCACCCAGGCGTATGCTCCCGGCCCCGTCGCGCGAGGACGGGACAGACTGTGCACCCTTCCACAGTAGTCACCGGGTCGGATGCTGCGTCCCTGGTTCAGGCGACGCGTGGGGAGCAGCATCCGTTCGCTGTCAACCCCCTCCCTGACGTTATCCGGCTCCACCACGCTGAATTACGGGACGAACCCGTCCCGCGTCAGGGGAGGGCGCACGCGCACTCTCGGAAAGGAGCTTCGCATGAGCATCGGCGCTGGAATCGTCCTGTTCGCGATCGGAGCCATCATCGCGTTCGCGCTCAACGTGCAGGTCGACTGGGTCAACCTCGACATGCTCGGCTACATCCTCATGGGTGCCGGCGTGGTCATCTTCCTCGTCGGCCTCGTGCTGATGATGCGTCGACGCCGGTCCGACGTGATCACGCACACCGCTGTCGACCCCGCCTCCGACTCGCAGGTCACCCGGAGGACCACCCGCACCCCCGACGACACCGCCGGGCTGTGACGACCGCTCCGGCCGCGGGGGGGGGGGCGGCCCCGGCCCGCGGCATGCCCCGGGGGGGTGGGGGGGGGGGGGGGGGAATACCCCGCCGTGGGGGGGGGCAAAGGGGGCAC
>JAVBUG010000231.1:0-4682 GCA_031555515.1 Microbacterium sp.
CGCAGCCGCACCAGGAATCCGCCGCGGGCGCGGGGGCCGGCCTCGAGTGCGCCGCCCGAGGCGGCGGCGCGCTCTCGCATGCCGACGAGGCCGAGGCCCGGCCGCATCGGCGCGGCGACCGCACGCCCGGTGTTGACGACCTCGAGCTCGACGGCGTCGGGCGCGTAGCGCAGGCGCACGTCGGCGGCGGCATCCGGTCCGCCGTGGCGGCGGGCGTTCGTGAGCGCCTCCTGGGCGACGCGGTACACGTTCACCTGCACGAGGTCGGGCAGCTCCGCCGTGTCGCCGACGACCGTGAGCGACGTGGGCAGGCCGTTGTCGTTGGCGTGGGCGACGAGGTCCGCGAGGCCCGACAGGTGCACCGTCGACCCTCCCGCTTCGGCGTCGCCGCCGGAGGTGCGGAGCGTCTCGAGCAGCTGCCGCAGCTCGACCAGCGCCGAGCGGGCGGAGGCCTCGACTCCGAGCAGGGCTCCCCGCGCAGCATCCGGATCCCGGTCCAACACGGCGCGGGCGGCGCCGGCCTGCACCCCCATCGCCGAGACGTGGTGCGCCACGACGTCGTGCAGCTCGCGCGCGATGCGCACGCGGTCGAGGGCCACCGCCTGCGCGGCGGTGACCTCGCGCTCGCGCTCGAGCTCGTGCGTGCGCTCCTCGAGCGCGGCGCGCGACATCGCGGCGGCGTACGCGCGGTCGCCCATGTAGTACGCGCCGCCGAAGAACCCGGCATTGACGAGCAGCTGGATGAGCATCATGGCCGCGAACGGCGAGAACAGTCCCGCCTTCGACAGGCTGTCGTCCGACGGGTCGATCGCCGCCTGGAACATCGTGACGAGGAGCCACACGAACATCGCGATGATCACGCCGACGCGCACCCACATCGCCCGGCGGCGGTCGTCGACCCACGCGCCGACCGTGTACATCGCGATGAACATGGCGATGTTCGAGACGTAGAGGTCGGGGATGCGGAAGGTCACGCCCACGAAGAACACGAGGGCGATCGCCAGGACGACGATCGTGGAGAACCGCCGCCGCAGGGCGAGCGGGGCGGTGAGCCCGAGGCTGTACAGCAGCGCCCACTGCATACCGGCGGTGGCGTCGGCGCCGTACACCCCGGCCACCGAGCCGAGGGCGGTGCTGATCACCGCGGCGACGAAGAGGCCGCCGGCGAGCCAGACGTCGTTGCGCAGTTCGCCCGCCGTCGGCGCGGGGCGCCGCGCGGGGTGCGCAGAAGGCAGGTCGGACATCCCTCCACGCTACGGGCGACCGGGTGCGGCGGCATCCCCCGCGAGACGGAGAACCGTGGATGCTGCGGCACGGCGCCGGGCCGCGGCATCCACCACGTACTTGCTATTGACAAGCACGCTTGCTTTTTGCAACCATTGCCGAGCAGGCAGGCAACCGATTCAGAGGAGCAAGGCAATGACGCATATCTTCGTCAACATCCCGACGAACGACCTCGAGCGCTCGAAGGCGTACTACACCGCCCTCGGCTGCGCGCTGAACCCGCTCTTCACCGACGAGAACGCCGCGTGCGTCGTGTGGAGCGACCAGATCTTCTTCATGGTCCTCACGAAGGAGTACTTCGCGACGTTCACCGACAAGGAGTTCGCCGACCCCCGGACGCACGCCCAGGTGCTGCTGTCGATCAGCCGCGAGACGCGGGAAGACGTCGACCGTATCGTCGAGGCGGGCGTCGCCGCCGGCGGCACCGCACCGGGCGAGCCGCAGGACTTCGGCTTCATGTACGCGCGCGACCTCATCGACCCCGACGGCAACGGCGTCCAGTTCATGTGGATGGACCCGGAGGCCGCTGCCAAGGGACCCGAGGCGTTCATTGCGGAGCAGGCGCAGGCGTAAGTGGCGTCCCGCAGCTACGGGCAGTTCTGCGGGGTCACGACGGCCGTCGAGCTGATCGGGGAGCGGTGGGCGCTGCTCATCGTCCGCGACCTGCTCGTCGGCCCCCGGCGCTACACCGACCTCAAGCAGGGGCTGCCCAAGATCCCGACCAACATCCTCTCCACGCGACTCAAGGAGCTGCAGGAGGGCGGTGTCGTGCGCCGCGTGCCGCTGCTGCACTGCGGGCTCGTGTACGAGCTGACGCCGTACGGGCGCGAGCTCGAGCCGATCGTGCTCGCCCTCGGCCGGTGGGGGTTCGCGCAGATGGGCGAGCCGTCCCTCGACGACGTGGTGACGGCGGACTCGCTCACGATGGCGCTGCGAACGGCATTTCAGATGGATGCTGCGGCCGCGCTGCCGCCCGCAGACTACGAGGTGCACGTGGCCGACGTCGTGCTGCGGGTGCAGGTCGACGCGTCGGGGCTGCGGATCGCGCAGCTCCAGCCCGCCGGGCGTCCCGTCGACCCGCGGCTCGGGACGCAGGCCTCGACCACGGGGGACCCCGACCTGACCTTCGCGGCGGGTCCCGGCATCCGTCGCCTGATCTCGGGCGAGCTGACCCCGGCCGACGCGATCGACCAGGACGTGCTCGCCGTCGTCGCGGGCGACGCGACGCTGCTCGAGCGGTTCGCGCAGACATTCCACATTCCCATCGACCCCGGGGTCGTGCTCGTCGCCTGAGCCGGCCCGCCATGGAAGGAGGCGGCCATGACCGGTCGCATCTACATCGACCTGTTCACCACCCTCGACGGCGTCGCGCAGGCGCCCGGCGGCGCGGAAGAGGACCCATCGAACGGGTTCCCGTACGGCGGCTGGCAGGCCCCGTTCCCCGACGAGGCCATCGGCGCCTCGATCGGCAAGGGCATCTCCGAGCTCGACGCACTGCTGCTCGGGCGGCGGACCTACGACATCTTCGCCGGGTACTGGCCGCACCAGTCCGGGAAGATCGCCGACGCCCTGAACAGCGCGCCGAAGTACGTCGCCTCGCGCGGTCTGCCGACCCTGGAGTGGGAGGGGTCCACGCAGCTCGGCATGGACCTCACCCGCGAAGTGGAGGCGCTGCGCGAGAAGCACGAGAGCATCCACGTCATCGGCAGCGTCGACTTCGTGCAGACGCTGCTGAAGGAGCAGCTGTTCGACGTGCTGACGCTGTGGGTGTATCCCGTGGTGCTCGGGCAGGGCAAGAAGGTGTTCCCGGAAGGCGCGCATCCCGCGAACGTCCGGCTGCTCGAACCGGCCGTGACGGGCCCGCTCGGCGTGCTGCAGCTGCGGTACGGCCCGGCGCCGGGCGAGGTGCGCACCGGCGAGATGGGCCCGGAGGACTGAGGCCGCGCGGGTCCGGCCTTGGTTCGCGCCCGGACGCGCGGGCGCGGGTTGGCCCTTGCGGCCGCCGGCGGCTGGGTTAGCGGCAACATGGGCCCACCCGGCGGGTGAGGCGGCCGCCGCCGCGGTTCTCGGGCCCACCCGGCGGTGGGGCCGGGGTCGGCGGGTCGTGCGGCTCTCGTGTTGGCCCGTGTGGACACATCGGGGCTCTGACTCGGCAACAAGGGCCCACTCGGCGTGTGCGCGGGCCGTCGCTGCGGCTCTCGTGTGGGCCGTTCTGGACGGATCCAGGCGCTGAGGCGGCAGCACGGGCCAACCCGGTCGCGAGCCCCGGGGGGTCAGCGGGTTGCGCGGATCGTGACTGTCGCGGTGCGGCCTTCGCGACCCGAGGCGGGGTCGACGTAGCGGAGGCCGATCGTGTGCGGTCCGGGCGCGAGGTCATGCACCACCCGCAGGAGCGGCTCGCCGGTCAGCACGTGGAGGTTGCCCGTCCACCTGCCGTCGACCGAGACCGCGACCGTCAGGCCGCGCCGGCCGTCGAGCAGCAGATAGAGGTCGTCGGCGCGGCCGTCGAAGTCGGCGTCCTCCAGCCGCACGTCGAGGGACCCGTTCGAGCCGGTCACCGTGGGTGCCGGAAGGGTGAACGGGCCGACGGCCGGGCTCGGGGCCGACGGCTCGGCGCCGGCCGCGGTCTGCACCGCGCGCACCGTCATGCCGGCGCGCAGCCGGTCGCCGGGGATCACCGCCGCGAACCGCCCGTCGGCGCCCACCCTGGTCGTCGTGAGCGTCGTGCCCGCCTCGTCGATCAGCGCGACGGAGGCCCCAGCCGTGCCCGTGCCCGTGATCGGCGGCGGCACGGGCGCATCAAGGTCGCGCGCCGCGTCGAGCGCGGGTGACGCGCTCACGATGGGCTCCGGATCGGGCGTCGGGGTGGGCGTCGGAGTCGGGTTCGCGCTCGGCTCCGGCATCGGGTTCGGCGACACCCCTGGTGCCGGCGTCGGCCCAGGGGCCGGGTCCGTCTCCCCGGGTGCCCTCGGCTGCGGGGCCGGTGCGGGTTCTGTCCGCGGCGCGGGCTGGGGTGCGGGAACGGTGACGGATGCCTCGACCTCGGGCAGCACCGCAGGCTCCGCCGCTTCGGCCTCGACGTCGTCGGGCGCGGTCGCGACGTCGGCCGCAGCATCCGTCTCCCCATCCGCTTCTGCGGCAATCGCCGGTTGCTCCGCCGGCGCGCTCCACGAGGGGGCGAGCGCGATCGCGACCGCCGCAGCGGCGGCGACGGCCACCGCGCCCACGCCGATCGCGATCCCCGTGAGGGGGAGGGCGGCAGTGGCCGGGCCCCCCCCGCCGGCACCCCCCCCCGAGGCGCCCCCCCCGCCGGGTTTACCAAGGGCGGGCGCCCCCCCCCCCCCCGGGGGCGGTGCGGCGAGGACCGCAGACCAGGCCCGAGTGGCCTAGGCGGTATA